>CAYMFD010000017.1:0-50339 GCA_964389475.1 uncultured Saprospiraceae bacterium | reverse complement strand
ATGATGAAGAATAAGGCAAAAAATAAGTGAAATTCTGTAGCAGAAATGGTATTAGTCCACTTCGATTGTCTGATCTCCACTACCAACACCGATAATGGTCATCTTATCCCAACCCGTAGGAAGCGGGACATCTACCTGCTCTATCCCATCGTCGGTGATCTGCAAGCCACCAAAACCAGACAGTACTGCCTGGAGCATACCACCTGCACCTGTAGCAAAGTATGGATTGCTGCCACCGGCGGCTTCACTGATCACGCCGAAGGGCGGCACTTCATTGGGCTTGTAGCTCTTATAAAAGATGTCGGCGGCTTTGTCGTGATCCCCTAGTCGGTTGTATAGTAGTGAGAGGATGGCCGCACCCATAGCTGGTCCATCAGGCGAAAGCTTGGGCAAGTAGTAGTCTAGATCTTTACGGATCTGATCCTCATCTGTGATATACTCCACGGGATAGGCGAGTAGGTTAACATCTGCCTGCTTGATGATAGCACCATCATAGGTGGCATTTTCGCGGGTGACGCCATCGGCGAAGGTAAGTATGGGGATATTATCCGCTACGTGCTCCCAGTCTGGGTCTGGGGTGATACCAAGTACACGAGCTGCCTGGGCGGCTTGCCGGAGGACGGTTATGGCCATACCATTGGTATAAGCATTGTTGTCGATGTTTTCCTCCCACTCATTGGCACCAATGACATTATCAATATTGTACTGACCAGGGCCTACACGATCTACCCGACTGACCCAAAACTTAGCTACCTGCTCTAGTACCGGCCAGCCACGATCTCGTAGCCACTCCACGTCGCCAGTGACCTGATAGTATTTCCAAAATGCCCACCCCACGTCAGCTGTGATGTGGTGCTGAAATGGACCTGTCAATGCCCATACTGGCGTATCCTCGGAGCCGTCGGCGGCAGATTCCCAGGGAAACATAGCGCCATCATAACCATGGCTAAACGCATTCTGCTGGGCAGCCTCCAGTCGCTCATAGCGATACTCTAGGGCGGATCGTGCCATCTCGGGCTGTAGCATGAGTAGCGGTGGGTACATCCACATCTCCGTATCCCAAAACACATGTCCATTGTAACCTAGTCCACTGAGGCCCATCGGTGATAGGGAGTAGGCCGTACCAGCTCTGATAAAAGAGTAGAGGTGGTAAAGGGCAAAACGTATGTCTCGCTCCGTATCCTTGTCCCCTGCTATGATTATATCTCCAGTGTCCCACAAGTCTTGCCAGGCAGCCTCATGACGCTTGAGCAATCGGTCGCGACCTTCCAATGCTGCGAAGATCGTCAACCGCTCCGCCTCATTGTGCGGATCTTGATACTGCTCTGAGGTAACTGTGGAGGCAACAACCGAGAAGGTGTAGGTCTCCCCTGCCTTGAGGTCCTTACTAAACTTGGCAAGGTGCATATTATAGTCCCAGTCCTCATGGATGACCTTGGGCTCGGCACCGTGATCCTCTTCGAAGATAAAGCTATTACTAGCCGCTACCTTGAGGCTACCCGATGGACTAAGACCCACCGAGGTCAGCAAGGGTAAGAGCACATGCGGTCGGTCTATCTCTGCATAGTAATTGCGGACGTCCTGCAGGTGGGCTGGTGCCTCTATGACACTCATAGGCGTGATCGTGATCGCCTGCAGAGCTGTAATCGTAAGCACTTGCATAGCACTATAAGGCAGGTGACGCAAGGCCATCAACTCAGACTTTACGGTGGCCTTGTTTCCTACATCGAAGCTCGTCTCTAACACGGCTCGCTTCATGTCAAGGGTCTGCGCATAGTTGCTTACACCTTTGATATCGACACGATTTCCATCGATATCTAAGTTCATGTTGACATGGTTAAAGCCCTTGAGGATATTGGACACTCGCCCTCGTTGATAGTAGTCGTAAGCACCATTAATGACGACGTCGGTAACCTTAAGCGGCTGTGGACTTGACACTAAGCCTATAATACCATTGGCCATGGTGACACCATAGTAGTTGTCTGGGTCTATATCCGTAGCCGTTACCTGATAGGGTGACTGGGTATTACTCGCATACGTAGCCGCAAGGAGAGTTATTACTGTTAATGCTAGTCGTATCATCTAGAGGTTCTTGATATCAAGTAGGTAGGGGTAGTCGTTGTTAACGCCTATCACGAGACGGCTGCCGTTAGCTACAGCGATCTGGCTGGGATATACCTGCATGTCGATAGGCAGACGCTGCGCCTGCCTCTTGCCAGTACTATATGACTTAACTACCGCAGCAGATAATCCAGTGGCATGACCGTACTGGGCGACCATCGATTGATTATTACCTATCGCATAAAGGTCGCCATCTAGGACCACCATATCCTTAAGGTCGGTCGACTGTAAGAGGGCGGGTAGTGGCTCAACAATATAGCGGGTCCCACCATCACTCAATAGTGCCAAACTCCTTAACTCTGTGACGGCCCTCTGCTCTACGACCAAACTATCATAGGCAGGTGACAGGTCAGTTAAATCCTCCACCTCGCTAAATGACTCGTAATCCGTAAAGCGTTTTCGTAGTCCTGGCAGGTTACCCTTGAGCTGGTCTAGACCGGCAGCCGGCATATAGCGACCGTGGTATTTGTGAAATATCAGTGGCTCCGCAGCACCATTCTTATCAAAGTCGCCGACGTACATTTTGACTGGGTCTTGGGTCGACGCTTGCCACTTATGGTTTAATCCGAGGTTGCCTAGGAGCAGGTCTGGTATGCCATCTTGGTTGCAGTCATCGACAGTCACACAATTCCACATACCGCGAATCGTGTCGAAACCATAGCGACTCGTAGCGTTGACCAGGTCGCCGTCGGTCTGCAGTAGTATAGTAGGCGGCATCCAGTCACCGACCACCACTAGATCTAGACTATCATCTTGATTGATATCTACCCAGACAGCATCTGTCAGCATCCCTAACCGCTTCTTCATATCGATACGTACAGATCGACCTTTTTCATTACCCAGCAGAAAGCTGTATGGCACTAAACCATAGGCCTCTGGTATAGACCTAGCTCCTACAAATATGTCGTCATATCCATCCTGATCGTAGTCTGCCACGACAACTGTACTACCATTGGTATGAGGTAGCGATAGCGGTATGCGCCTAAAGTCATTAGCCCCATTGTTGAGGTATATGCGGTCTTCTAGCAACTTATCAAGTTCCTTGTGCTCGTTGCCACCACTGACTACATATAAGTCTAGGTCACCATCATTATCAAAGTCTATCGTTGCTACAGCCGCATCATCATACTTAGCGTCTGCGATAAAGGCTGACTGGGGCATAGGCTTATAGGTACCGTCCTTTTGTCCTATCATTAGAGCAGCGGGATTGTCCTTACCTCCACCCAGGTACATATCATCTAGGCCATCTCCATTGATGTCCTCAACCAGTATGGGCGGTGTCTCAGCGGATAGTCGCTCTGGCATCAGTTTATCCACTACCTCGTCATGGTAGGCAACGTCTTGGTGCGGTATGGTCAGGCGATCTTGCAGATGCTGCCGAGTGATAGGTTGGGGAGCTTGCCGCTGAAGGTTCTCCGCCTGCATAAGCTTGATTACTTGGTTGGCATTGACATTAGGAACTACCTGCACACTACGGTCTGGCCACGTGACTACGACGCTGTCAACCACTGTATGACTACCTAGGCCAAAATGAACGAGGTGTGTACTCGATGACTGAAATCCTCTTACCACGTGTAGTTGCCTGTAGGCTGCGACTTGCCCTGCATAGGCTACTACGGTCGTATGCATAGCCGTACTGCTTCGCGCCTCTAGGTCTACCATCAGCCAATTAGCCCCTGATGCATCGTTGCGCAGGATGCTTGCCTGGCTGTTTATGTTGTTGACGATGATGTCGAGGTCGCCATCTTGGTCGAGGTCGGCAGTAGCGGCTCCCGTGCTATAACCGGCACTACCTAACCCACTGTCTCTAACCTTGCTAAACTGTGCACCATCCTGCTTAAATAATACATTACGCAGTGGCTGCTGGGGCATATGCTCGATGAGGCTCTCGTACCCATCGCCAGCCTCCGAGCCTTGATTGAGGTAGTTGATATAGTCTAGGTCATTGGGCCGTCGGACTATACCGTTACTAATAAAAATGTCCTGCTCGCCGTTATTATCGAAGTCCTCAAGAAGTACCGACCAGCTCCAATCGGTGGCCTGTGTCTGTGTCATGTAAGCGTGATCGCTCCAGTAATTAGCACCAGTATTGATCTGCATATGATTGCGTGCCTGCTGATCTGCATAGCCCAGTCTCGCCTTGATGCGCTTGACTTCATCTGTATCTTCTCCACCAGATCGTAGGGCTACATCTGCCATATACGGCATCATATCCGTCGTAAAAAAGTCCACCAGCCGATCGCCATTTATATCACCAACATCTACTCCCATACTAAACTGCGAGGTATGTCCCGTGACCGAGCTTATCGACTCCTTAAATCCCTGACCAGACTGATTGAGGTAGAGGTAGTCATTTTCATGAAAGTCATTACCCACGTATATGTCGACCCAGCCATCGGCATTAAAGTCAGCCGTCGTCACTGCAAGACCATAGCCTAGTGGGCTACTGTAGATGCCCTTCTGCTGCGATACATTGTGAAAGCGACCGTCGACATCGAGTCGATTTTCAAATAGTATATCACCTGCTAGTGAGTCGACGACATTACGATACTTGATCGATCCGTAACTCTGTACACTATGGACCGTATGATTGAGTAGGTATAGGTCTAGGTCGCCATCACCGTCATAATCCAGCGGTGCCGCCTGAGTACTAAAACCCCTAAAGTCCAACCCTACCTGTGCTGCCTGATCGGTAAACTTGCCAGTACCATCATTGATGTACAATTGATTACGAGACTGCCCCTTGTCTACGACACTCACCTTACAGACATAAATATCGATATGCCCGTCGCCATTGTAGTCCGCCATCGATACGCCAGAGGTCCAGCTATCATCCATACGGAGGCCCGCACTAGCACTGATGTCTTCAAACTTTAATCCACCTAGGTTGTGGAAGAGCTTATCAGGTCCTTGATTAGATCCGAGGTATACGTCCTCTAGTCCATCACCATCCACGTCCCCGACGGCTACGCCTGACCCATTATAGTAGTATAGATACTCGATGATATTAAGGTCTGCCGAGGGTCGTAGATTATTAGCAAAATCAATACCCGTCGCGTCACTGTCTAGCTCTACGTAGTCCTCGTGACCAGTATGATCTGTGGTGGCTTTATCGCTATTACAGCCCAGCGTTGCACCTATGAGCACACCGCCCAAAACCATAAAAAGGGCTCTAATCAAAGTCATAACATCGTGCTGCTGCATTATTAAAAAAGAGGCAAAACCCACTGTCGTCGATTATGATATCTCGCATCTCGCCTGTTACTGATAGGCCGTAGTCAACCGCTCTATCTTCAAAAGAGGCAGTACCATCATTGATCAGCACATGGCCATATGATGCATCGAATCGACCTATCTCTGGCTTGACGCCAAATAGATTACCGCCCATCACTAGGTCAAGGTCGCCATCACCATCGATGTCATGACTCGCCACCGCATATATCGGGCTGACCTGTGCTGCAGTAGGAAGTGCCATTACCTCGAAGTCTAGGTTGCCTTTATTGACAAAAACCATAGATCGCATCTCATTGGCCTCCTGCACGTAGGCACTGTCTAGCTGCTCTGGCATAAATATATCCGTCATACTCTGGTCCTTAAAAGACGCGTAGTCGGGGTACTTCTTGGTCAGGTAGGCCAGCTGCTTGAGTAACTTATGCCGCAATGCAAAGGGATAGTGCTTGCCGTCCTCCTGCTGCTGTGCAAGTATCCCCTCGCCATAGCCGTTCTGGTCATAGTCAGAGAAGTAGAGTCGTAACGTCTCCTCGGCAGTGGCTCTGAATCTACTATTGAGGCCATGGTTACCACCTACTATATCTGTAAGACCGTCTCCATTCAGGTCAGCTAGGTGTATCGTATTCCACCAGCCCTTGATACGGTCCGTCCCTTGTTTCAGTTGGTATTGCTCGCCAGTGTAGTCGTACACCTGAATGCCCATATACTCACCCGCGATGATTATTTCTAGCTGGTCATCACCATCGAGATTGACCACCTGAATATCAGTCACCATACCCACGGACTGTAAGTCTGGACCTAGCTCTAGCGTAGCATCCGTAAAGCGTCCTGTACCGTCATTGCGTAGTACATATGCTGTCGTCGGGGCTCCATACTGTCCTACTTTGAGCCGCTCTCCTACGATGAGATCTAGGTCACCATCGCCATCGACATCAACTGGAGCGACTGCCCCCGTACTGACCAGCTCTCCATCGACAGGTAGATTCTGATCACTCAAGGCATAGACAGCATTACCATCATTATACAAAAGGCGATCATAGTAATAAGGGCTGTACTTGGTATGATCGCTACCTCCAGCAGCGAGATACATATCCAGGTCACCGTCTTGGTCGGCATCGAATAGCGCTACATCTACATGCTCGCTCTGCGCCAATGAATTAAATACCTCCTGCGGCGACTGTGCGGCGAATGATCCATCAGCGCTACCGAGCATTATCTGAGTTGCTTGTCCCTTACTACCACCTATGACGAGGTCTATCCGACCGTCTCCATTGAGGTCGCCCTCTGCTACAGCGGGGCCTTGTGTGCTCTGCATCGTATAGATCAGCTGCTCTCGGTTAAAGTCGACATACTTGTTCTCCACGTGTGTATACGAGAGGCGATCGCTTGCTACCAGGCCTTTTGCTGTCGTAGGCGCCTGCGCTACTGCTTTGCTGGCAGCCTGCTTGACATATAAAGTCTGGTTGGCCTCAAGATTACCCAGAGACTGCTGGCTACCATCAGGCCATACGATCTCGACATCTGCTGACGATCGCTGTCCCAATCCCATCAACAAAATAGGCTCGACGCTAGACTGAAATCCCCGAGTAGGTTGCAACTCGTAGACTAGTTTACCCTTCTCACTGCTGACTAGCGCCTTAGCACCGTAGGCCAAGGGATTGTCGTCGCTACCCTTTAGGACTAATTTGAGGTAGTTGTTCTCACTGCCCCGATTGCGGTATACATACGGCGGACCATTGACATTATTGACGACGAGGTCGAGATCTCCGTCATTATCTAGGTCTCCATAAGCGCTACCATTGCTAAAGCCCTCCGTCTCTAGCCCGCTATTACCAAAACGCTTAAAGGACAGGTTGCCCTGATTGCGAAAGGCGTGATTGGGTACCGGCCTAGAAGGTATGATATCGATCAGCTCTTTGTAGTTGACGCCGTCATCCTTGACGAGGGAGGCCAATACCGACTCATTAGCGACATACTGTAGGTAGTCCTGATCGGTAAGGTCGCGGTATATGCCATTGGCTATGTAAAGATCTCGGTATCCGTCATTGTCCATATCGTAGAGCAGGGCTCCCCAGCTCCAGTCGCTAGCCTCTACTCCGAGTAGTCGGCTCACCTCGCTGTAGGTACCATTTCGGTTATTGAGGTGGAGGACATTACGGGTAAACTGATGGTGGTAGCCATTCATTACGTTGTACTGGTATTTATCCCAGTTTTCGAAAGTAGTGACAGACTTGAGTCGCTGATAGTCGCTAGGTAGCATCTCCGTAACGAAGATATCGGCGTAGCCATCGTTATTGATATCGGCAATGTCAGCACCCATCGATGCCCCGCTGATAGACTGCAGCTGCTCTGTGAGCACCTCATCAAATGTACCGTCCTGATTATTGATATAGAGGTAGTCTCGCTCGAAAAAGTCGTTACTGATAAAGATATCCTCCCAGTTGTCATTGTTGAGATCCGCTACCGTTACTCCCAGTCCAAAACCTATTACACTACCATATATACCGGCCTCCTCGCTGACATCAACAAAATGGCCATTATCATTGCGCATGAGCTTATCTCCACCTAGGGCATCTCGCTCCGGCCGCTGATCTAACTTGAGGTTAAAAGAGCCTATCGCTTGAAAAGAGTTATTGAGTAAGTAGGCATCGAGGTCGCCATCCTTATCATAGTCAAAGAAACTGGCATGGGTAGAGAAGCCCTCATCGTTAAGGCCGTACTTGGCAGCTTGTTCGGTAAAGATGCCTGTACCGTCATTGACGAAAAGCTCATTCTCCTTGTTATCGCCTTCGACATCACCACTATTACAGACGTAGATATCGAGGTGACCATCGGCATTAATATCCACCATACTTACCCCAGTGGACCATGCTCTAGAGCCAGCCACACCTGCCGACTCTGTCACATCGGTATATGTCCAGTCGCCATTATTGAGGTAGAGTCGATTGGGCAGTAAATTGGCTGTAAAGTATATATCGGGTAGGCTATCACCATTGACATCTCCTATGGCTACCCCACCCCCATTGTAGTAATTACGATAGGTGTAGACATTAAAGTCGCGATCGTAGGTGAGCATGTTGGCAAAATCGATCCCCGTCTCCGTCCCATCCATCATTTCGTAGAGCGGTCCCTTACTACCATTGCTCACAGTCTGTTCGCTACCACAACTGGCTAGCGACACTAGGGCTAGACCCACCAATAGGCTATACAACTTAGGCGTCATCTCTCAATTTATAGTGTAGGTCTTCGATCTTAACGGCCACTTGCCGCTCCGTCTTGGGATATATGGTAATCTGTCGATCTCCGTCAATCTTGATAAAGGCCTTGACCTCTTCTAGGCCTAGGTCTAGCGCAAAGAATGGATTACCGCCTAGGTCTCTTTCATAAAGCCACTTAAGGTGGTCAACAAGATCATCTACCTGAAACTGTGTCGACCAAGGCGACCATCCTGGGTAGGCATAGATCATATCCATGCCCCGCATCGTATCCTGCTCGTCAAAGATGCCATAAAAGAGCATCTCGATCGATACGCTGTCTCCAGAACGCGACACATCTCGATAAGGATAAAGCGCATACTGATTGCCGCTACCCTGATGTACCATTTCTTTTTTATTTAGCTGCCAGCAGTGATCGTAAAAGCCTTTTTTGGTCATGCCTCGATACATGCCTAGGACCAGACTATCATGAGAGATACCACTCGCTAGCCCCCGTTCTACGGCTATCGTGTAGTCTGACTTGCAGCCAACTACGACACTCACCACTACCACAGCCCAGACCAGTCGTTTAATCAAGTTCATTTATCACCTTTATTACATCACCATTAATCCCAAATATGATACGCTTATCAGTACACACGATATCGCGAATCTGACCCTCTACGCCTAGCACCTTGGGAGGATGAAAGTAAACAGAATCTGCCTTTTGGTCAACTCTGAGCGACCAGCCAAAAGAGGCGTCGTCTCTACCGAACTGTGGCTTGGCCCTGTAGTGGTTGCCGCCGAGGTAGAGGGTAGCTCCTTGCTCACGTCCGCAAAACGTAGCGGCATGGATAGAGCTATGCTGGAGACTAGCATCCAGCGGACGGACAGTTGTGACATCGCCACTGATCGTGAGGTGGACACTCTCTACCAGCGATAGCTCACTCGTAGCAGCATCATTGATCTCTGGGCCGAACAACTCCTCAAGGCTAGCCGTACTCGCCTCACCATATGTAGCAAATCGCTTTCTTAAGATCGGTAGCTGGCTGTAAAGCTCATCAAGGTCTTGTATGCTGTAGCGTTCGTCACCGACAGCCTTGGTAATGATCTGCTCGACGGTACTATTGTTGTCTAGATCGGCTAGATGGAGCCTGACCCCAGCCTCATACACACTATTGAGACCTTGGTTACCGATGACGAAGTCAACTCCATCGCCATCCCCGTGTGGTAGGGCCAATATACAATTCCAAAGTCCGACTGACTGGTCTACTTGCTCCAATGTCCACTGTCCTGCCGTATTGGTCAGAATGGTGACTGGCATCCAGTGACCCACAGCTACAATATCGAGATCACCATCGGCGTCTATGTCTTCTACTGCAAAGTCTGTCACCATGCCTAAGCTGTCCCATGTAGCGGGCTGCTCATAAGCGAAGACCCCAGGCGAAGACTGCGTATACAAGTGCAGACCAGCGGGTAAACCATATCGTTTAACCTTCTGCCCCTCTGCTACTATGATGTCATCTAGCCCATCACCATTAAGGTCCCCGACACGTACGGCGCTAGAGCTTAAGGCAGGAGCGGCGGGAAGGGACTGCATACGGTAAGTACCACCATCATTGACCAGAACAGCATCACGTAATGCTGCGGCACTCGGTGAAAACAGCTTACCTCCATGGGCTTCATATATATCTAAATCGCCATCGGCATCGATGTCTATTAGTACTGCATCTGTTACTTCGCCACTAGCGGTCCCATTAATCTCCTGGATGATTAGTCCTGTCTGGGCATCAAGTATGACGCTAGACTGATTCTTGCCGCCTCCTACGTATAGACGATCACCTCGGAGTGGCACTAAGGCAGGACCTCTGTGGCCATACATATGGGTTATGAGTCGTTCTTTGACGAAGTGGCTAGCCCTTGGTTCTTGATGCTGATAGTCGAGCTCTGCAACCTCTGGAAGTGCTGCTACCTCGACCGCATGATCACACATTGTCGTGGACTGCTGACGTATCTCCAGGCGCTGATCGAGGTCAAGAGCACTACTGATCGTCTGGCAGCTGCCATCTGGCCAGGCTACGTGCAGAGACGTGATAGTCGTCGACTTACCTAGGCCGAAGTGCAAGGGTCCACTATAACCAGACTGAAATCCGGCATTTGCAGATAGCATCTGTCTAAAGGCACCTAGGTCTGTCTCTATTGTGACGACCGCTCCTATGGCAGCAGTCGGACCTACGCTGGCAGCAAGGCTGATCTGCAGGTAGTGATTGAGTGTGTCTTGATCGCTTATGTTTTTGAATAGTGATGCCGGGGCATCTATGTTGTTGGTTACTAGATCGAGGTCGCCGTCATTATCTAGGTCGACGGCCACACTACCGTTACTGTAAGTGGGTGTCGACATATCATTGGTAGTCGCCATATCGGCAAATCGTCCCTCGCCGTCATTAACATACAACTTATTAGCTATGGGGCTCTGAGGCATCTGCTCGACTAGGTCTAAGAATACGGTCGATCGACTGCTGTCAATCATACTAGATATTACCGATTCGTTGGCGACGTAGTTTAGGTAGTCTTTGTCCAGTAGATCACGGCCGATACCGTTGGTAATATGGAGGTCGATATCCCCATCATTATCAAAGTCTCTAAGCAGGGCTGACCAGCTCCACTCGGTGGCATCGGTGCCCGTAAGTCTGCTGACGTCAGTATACTTGAGGGTTGAGGCGGACAGGTGCATCATGTTCCTGGCGAACTGGTGGTGGTAGCCATTCTTGACGGCTAGCTGGTACTTATCCCACACCTCATACTGCGCTTTGGTCTTCTGTCGGTCGATCGACTCTGGTAGCATCTCTGTGACGAAGAGGTCGGGTATCATATCTCCATTGATATCGGCGACATCTACTCCCATCGAGCCCATAGACATAGATGTAAAGACAGACTGTCCTGCTTCGCTAAAGGTCCCGTCGTGATCATTGAGGTAGAGGTAGTCTCGCTCGAAAAAGTCGTTACTCACAAATATGTCTGGCCAGCCATCAAGGTTAAAGTCCTCGATGGCTACGTCTAGTCCATAGTTGATCGAATTGCTGTAAATACCTGCCTCTAGAGTAACATCAACGAATCGTCCTCCATCGTTACGCAGTAGTTTGTTGCCATCCTTATCGTACTGATCTCTGAGACCAGGAGTAAAATCTACACCGCCCACTGCTCGTATGGAATTGGACAATAGATACATATCTAGGTCGCCATCACGATCGTAGTCCAGCCATGCGCTATGTACAGACATACTAGTTATGTCTAGACCATAGTCGGCACTCTGCTCGTCGAACGTACCATCTTGCTGATTGACAAAGAGTTCATTGTGGCGATGCTCACCGCCGGGTGGTCCTGCCTTGCAGACGTAGATGTCTAGCCAGCCATCATTATTAATATCGATCATCGATACGCCAGTCGACCATACGCCTGGACATGCTGTACCTGACTGCTCCGTCGCATCATCGAAGGTGAGCTGACCCTTATTGAGGTAGAGCTCATTGTTAACTTGATTACCAGAAAAGTATAAGTCTATGAGGCCATCGTTATTGACATCACCAGCGGCTACGCCTCCACCATTGTAAAAATTACGATATGTATAGGGGTTTAGGTCTACGGATATCTCTAGGTTATTACTAAACCTGATCCCCGTAGATGCGATCGACTGATCTTGAAATATGCTATCACCAAAGGTCTTGCCTTCATCAACACCACAGGCGCTGATCAAGAGTATTAATATGGAGACACCTAAGATCCTCAGCATAGTGATGCGTAGAAAAAAAATGGTTGCCACAAATGAATGTGGCAACCAAGTATTATTTAAATCGAAGAATTAATCCTAGTACCCAGGATTCTGACTAAGCATGAAAGTCTCTGACTGACTTGCATCAATCTGCGTCTGAGGTATCGGGAATAATTGTACGTGGGCTGGAGAAGCGTCTTTCTCCCACCATGCATCGTTATATCTATCAAATCGGATCAAATCAGTACGTCTAGAAGACTCCTGGAACATCTCACGACCTCTTTCAGCTAAGAACTCATCAGCATCGATTGAGGTGTAAGCTGGCATTCCAGCTCTAGCTCTGATCACATTCACATCATTGAGAGACATGTTCCAGTTACCCGCAGCACGAGCCATAGCCTCGCCTCTTACTAGATACATCTCACCTAATCTTACGATTGGGTAGTCATTGTTCTGCTCTTGACGACCAAACTGCTGGAAGCTAAACTTAGCAGCTCTAGCACCCGCCTCTCTGATAGAGTTTGGCTCTAGCTCGTTAATAGCTGGCGTATAGCTTAGCGCAATATCATCATCATCTGTAGCGTAATCGAGGATAGCACTACCACCAAAGTCTAGCTGAGGTCCTACCAAGAAACTAGCTGACTTACGAAGGTCAGCATCATCATATGAATTGTAAAACTCTTCTAGAGTAGCATATCCATTCCATGGCTGCTGATCTAGATTGTATGTAAACTGGCTAGAGTAGTGTAGATTCATTTGAGAGAAGTTCATACCTGTGGCAGTAACCTCATCAAACTCGACAGTGAAGATATTCTCCGGATTACCCTCATTGTTAGGAGCGAATACAGCTGCATAGCCTTCTAGTTGCTCCGCGTCACTTGCAACGCTAGTTCTTCTAGCTAGGTTAGTCACTGTACACCCTACATCACATAGCGTGTAAGGGCCATTGTCTATCACGTAACCTGCTGCTATAGCTGCCTCGTCATAACGAGCAGCACCTACATAAGTCTCTGCATTAAGGTATAGCTTAGACAATAAGCCTAAAGCTCCAAATTGATTGATTCTATAACTGTTAGCCTCTGTACCTAGAGGACTACCAGAAAGATCCATACCAGCTTCAATTGCTGGTACACCTAGTGCATCAAGTAGCTCAGTCTCGACAAAGTCAAAGACCTCCGATCTAGTTGCTTGAGGTGCATCTGTACCTGGTGCAGTAATGAGCTTAACGTTACCAAACATATCTAATAGACGCAAGTAAAAGTAAGCTCTTAGTGCTCGCACTTGTGCGGATTTGGCCTCATCGAGACCACTAGCTAGTAGTTCATTACAAGTAGTGATACCACCGTACTGACCAGACCATGCATTGTTGATAAAGCTATGCACAGGACCGTAAGTGTGGCGGTGTAGTTGTATCAAGATACCACCATCAAACCAGTCACCACCCTTAGCTGCAATTACTTGCTCATCAGAGGTAAGCTCTTGGACAGAGTAGTAGCTACTGTGGTTTGCCGTACCCGCAGATCTCAACTGGCTAAATGCACCATTAAGACCATCATCAGGACCAGCATTGTCACCAGGAGTAGCGATTCCTGGTACAGAGATATCAGTTGTGATGTCACCTTTCAGATCCTCATCCAGATCTGTGCAAGATGCAAATCCGATCAGAGTCGCAGAAAGACAGACTGCTTTTAAAAGATTAAATTTCATCGTTTGCGATTTTTAAAAGTTAAATTTAAGACCTAGCGTGACGGTACGTGCACTGAAGTAGTTGTTACGTCTGTCAATACCAGGCGATAATACATCTGGTCTAGAAGTATCCAAAACACCACCGTTATCTACTGGTCCAAAATCTGTCAATGATGGCTCAGGATCTGCACCTGTGTAACTAGTAATTACAAAAAGGTTCTGGCCTGTTAATGACACATTAAGGTTACCTATAGGACTAGCAGCAGGAAGTGTTACATTTCTGCTGATCGTCAGGTTATCCAGTTTAAAGAAGTCAGCCTTCTCTACATATAGAGAACTAAACTTCGCTTCTGTGAGTCCGTCTTCTGCTAGATCAGTATTCACATAGTTATATGACGACTGTGATGCAATACGAGGCTCGTAGAATGCTCTAAATGTATTTACTAGGCTATGACCGAAGGCTCCACGGAAGAATGCGTTAACACTCCAGGCACCAACTGTCAGTTGATTAGTCCATCCTAATTCGAAATCTGGTATACCATTACCGAGTACAGCAAAGTCAACATCATCAGCCAAAGCATTAGCCTGATCGACATTAATAGTGTTGTCACCATTTACATCTAGGAAGGTAGGTGATCCATTGTCGTCAACACCATTGAAAATAGGTCCCCAGATCTGTCCGATCTCTTCACCTTCTTTAACACGGATCATCTCCGTCTCATTTTGTCCAGGTGCACCAAGTACGGCTCTAGTTTCTTGAGGGATTACGTACTCCTCAAGAACTGTCTTGTAAGTTGAAAATACCACTCCAGTATTCCAAGTCAATCTGTCATTACCCACTACATCATAGTTAAGTGCCAACTCTAGACCCTGTGTATTAAGTTGTCCAGCGTTCTCTACTCGACGACCAACACCGAATACCGCAGCATCAACATCTCTCTCTATGATAAAATCACTAATTGTACGATCGTATACATCGATGCTACCACCTAGTTTACCTGCTTGGAAGTCTACACCTAAGTTAAGTTCGCCTTTCTCCTCCCACTTAAGGTCAGGATTAGCCGCTCTCAATAACTGTGTCGTGACACTACCGTCGCTACCATTTACGATCTGACGTAGTTCCTGCGATAGACCATTGTCGATAGGTAGTGAACCAGTCACACCATAACCTACACGTAGTTTAAGTACATCAACAGATGCGATGTCTAGATACTTGTTAAGATCTACACCTGCACCTACAGCTGGGAACCATCCCCATCTATTGTCAGCACCTAGCTTCGTAGCACCCTCTCGTCTGAGTGATGCATTGAAGAAGATCGCATCGTCAAAATTGTAATTAACTCTACCGAAGAATGCGATAATTCTATCAGCAGGGCTAGCATTACTATTAGCATTGATAAAACCACCAGTATTAAGATCCTGGGCAACCTCGATTATATTGACGAATTCCTTACTATCGTCAGGGAAGTCACCTATGCTTAAGAAATTGTCGAAGAAGTTGTTCTCCTGGAAAGAGTAACCACCTGTAAAGCTTAGCGATGATATACCACCGATGTCAGCTGTGTAAGTCGCGAATGCCTCATAGAGATCAAACTCGTTTTGCTGGCTGTATAGGTCTGCTCTACCCTTACGTGTCGGGCTTACCGCGTTACCACGGAAGAACGAAGTCGTCGGGTAGTACGTCGTGTTATTAATATCAGTCGACTGGCGTGCTATACGGAAGTTAGCTGACAGATTATCTAGAATGTTGTACTTAAGCGTTGCACCGTAGTTGAACTCCTGACGACGACCATCATTTCTGTTTTGGTCAACGATACCCACTGGATTGAAACTATCGAACAATCCCAGCGTCTGGAAGTAACCTCCAAACTGATCACTATTAAACGGGAAAGGAGAGTCTGCACCGTTAATAGGCGCAGTAGGATTAAATGTAGTTGCATAACGTAGTGCCTCGTTAAACCCAAACTGCTGCTCACGGTTAGTAAAAGAAGACTGGAAGTTGATAGACAACTTATCGTTAAGTGCTCTCGTGCTAAAGTTAAGACGTGTATTGAACTGGTCAAAACCACTGTTCTGTAAGATACCGTCTACGTTTCTGACGTTAGCAGAGACACGGTAGCTCGTCTTGTCCGTACCACCTGATGCTGCTAAACTGTGGATGTTAGATGTACCCATACGAGTTACCTCATCTAGGTAATTAACTCTCGCACCTAGATCAGTACCACCAGCTTCTACGAACTCATCCGCAGTCATTACATCGACACTTTGGAGGATATCAGAGACACCGTACTGGCCACTGTAGCTGATATTCATACCATTGCCACCGTTTTTAGCACCCTTCTTAGTAGTTACGATGATTACACCAGAACTACCTCGGCTACCATAGATTGCAGAAGCACTACCATCTTTAAGTACATCAACTGACTCGATATCATTAGGGTCAACATTATCTAGAGATGCTCCGATCACACCATCGATCACGATGAGTGGCTCAGCATTAGCTCCTACTGTAGAGATACCTCTCAGTCTGATCGTACTGTTACCATTGGGGTCACCACCTCGGTTATATACTTGTAGACCAGCTACCTTACCTTGCAGCAGTTGTGCAGGATCATTGATAGGACCTTGGTTAAACTCCTCCTCCGATACAGATACTACTGAAGATGTTATCTCCTTAGCAGATTGAGATCCGTAACCGACTACGACTACCTCGTTAAGTAACTCACCTTGTGCTAGTGAAATCGTGTAGCTAGACTGTCCCGTTAAAGGAATCATCTGCTCTGAATACCCTGTGTAAGAAACCATCAATGCCTCTGCACCAGCAGGTACATTGAGAGTAAAGGAACCATCGATGTCAGTGATAGTACCCACATCGCTGTCTTTGACCAATACATTGGCCCCGATGAGTGGGTCGCCGTTGCCTGCGTCTGAGACAACGCCGGAAATCATCTGCTGTGCATATGTACTTCCCACAGAGAGTAAGAGGATACAGAGCAGTGATAAATACTTTGTAAGCGTTTTTTTCATGCGTATTTAACTGTTAGTAATCAAAAAATAACTAGA
The DNA here is from genome assembly GCA_964389475.1 of uncultured Saprospiraceae bacterium. GTDB lineage: Bacteria > Bacteroidota > Bacteroidia > Chitinophagales > Saprospiraceae > CAYMFD01. The sequence goes on along the minus strand of CAYMFD010000017.1, from coordinate 33,275 downwards.
CTAGGACGTACTTCTACTGGCCCTATTTTTCATCAAACATAATAAAATTGCGATCGAGCGATGCAAAAACGTAGATTAATTTTCGAGGTGACTACCCACCTATTTTTATTCTGACATTTGACACTTAGTGTAAAAGCACCCAAAAGGTCTGAAAGACAACTAGTTAACAGGTTCTTAACAGGTAATAAGGAAATGGACGGTGCCGAGGTTATTTAGAAAGTATATAGCTTAGCATACTGTAAAACATACTATGCGCAATACCATATACTGCCTACTACTAGCCCTGATCGCAGCCAGCTGCCAGCCCGTTAATGATAACTGGAGAGCAGACTGTGACAAGGCTGATTGGCTCCACCATTCTATGTCCGCAACGACGGATGTAATCGTCCATGATATATTCTCTCCACCAGTTGCCAGCAGGATATACGCCTACGTGTCACTAGCCGCCCATGAGGCCTACCAAAGTGCATCCGACACGCCTACATCTATCATGACCGACCTTAATGGATATGAAGGAAGCATGAGCACCGTCGATGGTACGGTTTCACCTGCCCTAAGCGCGAATGTAGCTTTGATGACTGTCGCTAGTGCTTTGGTGTTTAGCGAGGCTAAGATGCAAGCACACCGTGACTCGATGCTGGCTCACTATCAGGCGGCAGGCCTACCAGAAGATGTATATCAGAGGTCTATCGACCACGGCACTACCGTAGCCCAGGCGGTACTGGCCTATGCCGATACCGATAACTACAAAGAGACGAGGTCCTACCCTAAGTACGGCATCGAGTATGACGACTCCTCCTGGAAGCCGACGCCGCCTGCCTACATGGACGGCATAGAGCCATCGTGGAATAAGATAAGGCCGTTTACCCTAGCTCGTGCTGATCAGTTTAAGCCGGATGCTCCCACACCCTACGACATGACGGAGGGAAGTCCATTTTACAAAGAGGTGATCGAGGTGTATAAAGCCGTAACAGAGGCCACCGAGGAGGAGCAGGCTATTGCTAGCTTCTGGGACTGTAACCCCTATGTACTCAATGTGACCGGGCATGTCATGCATGCTACCAAAAAGATCACACCAGGCGGACACTGGATCAACATTACAGGTCTGGCGAGCCAACTAAGCGGTGCCAATACGGAGGAGAGTCTCAAAGCATATGCCTATACCTCCATAGCGCTAGCGGACGCCTTTATCAGTTGCTGGGATGAGAAGTATCGGTCCAAGCTGATCCGACCAGAGACGGTGATCAATGAGTACCTTGACCCCACTTGGCGACCACTACTGCAGACGCCTCCATTCCCTGAGTATACTAGTGGCCACTCTGTGATCTCTGCCGCTGCAGCTACGGTACTGACCCGACTACACGGCGATCAGTTTGCCTTTGATGATAATACGGAGGTCAAGTACGGACTACCTATACGATCATATACCTCTTTCTTAGGTGCCGCAAAAGAAGCCGCCGTATCTCGCCTCTATGGTGGCATACATTACCGCCCAGCAATAGACAATGGACTTACACAGGGCTTCGCAGTAGGACGCCACATTTTGGACGAACTTGATATCAGCCGACTAACCGTACCTCAAGAAGAGCTTACTGCTCAGTAATCTAGGCCTTGATACTCGGCAGGTAGCCTTTAAGTGTAATCAGCAGTCCACCGAGAATGATAATCATACTCGACAGTAGGCCTACGATCCTGCCTGTGCTGTATGACGAAGGCTTAAACTCAAATCTTATCTCATGCTGTCCTGCTGGCACTCGCAAGGCCCGTAAGACATAATTAGCCCGTATGTGGTCGACCGCTTGCCCGTCGATGTATGCCTGCCATCCCTTGTCAGGACCGTACCATATCTCTGAGAATACCGCCAAGCCCTCTGCTGTAGAAGATGAGGTATAGGTCAGTTCATTGGCCTTGTAACTAGTAAGCTGTATCGAACCCTGCTTGCTAGGATTAAGGTTTGATACGTAGGGCTTAAATTCTTGATGTACAATGGCGACTAGGTTAGGATCAAAGCCATCCAGGCTGGCTAACTCTTCATTAGCCGAGATAGCCACTTTCACCTCATCCACGAACCATGCGTTGCCGGCTGCTGCGGTATTGCGCTGTGCAGAGGGCTGGCCCTGACCGTCATAGGCGATGATATACTTGGTGTTAAGCATATTGATAACACTCATATCCATGATCGTCTGACCGGTGCTAGATATCAGGTATCTATTCTTGAGGTCCTCATATCGTTGCAGCTTAGCAGCATGGTAGCCACCTACATGCTTATGATGGTAAGATGGCATGGGCCCGTTGAACTGCCTCGTATCTAGCACTCGATAGTGAGGATCTGTGTCTTGTAGTATCTGGGCATCTACTGGCCTAGGAGCGAACTGCTGCTTAGACGATCGTTGCGTCACCCAGTTATCTTCGTTTAAGTAGGTTTTATCTACAGGTATAAGATCCGCAAGACCTAGGATGGCGATGGCTGCTATCAAGATAGAGCGACCGATCTTTTCTTTCAAAAAAGCAAAAATGAATCCGGCAGCTAGAACTATAAATAAGAGTGATCGCAATGCCGAGTCTCGCACCATATCAGCTCTCGTGTCCAAAAGGGCATCTAGTACCTGTGGGTTTTGTGCAAACTGACTGTCATAGGCGCTAGTGAGATCTATCAGTGACGGACCTAGCATGGCGACTAGCAAGGTTAACCCTGCAAAAACGCCTGTACCGATCATCGCCGGCCGCATAGCAGATGCTCGATCTTCAGACCGGTCTATCAATTGCGAGAGGCCTAGTATACCAGCCATTGAGACAAGGATACCAGCGACAGGCATAATCGAACTATGGGCCCTGAATTTATTAAAGAAAGGTAGTGCCTCAAAGAGGATCTTGTTAAGCCATCCCGCATTACTACCCATCGAGATTAGAAACAAAAACGCTACGGCGCCTAGGCTCCACCATCGAACTATCCCCGTACCGGTAAACAAGAAAAGCACAAACAAGAAGCATGTGATAGCGCCGAAGTAAGCCGGACCAGCCGTACTCGACAAGCCGCCAAAGTAGGTGTAGGTCTGTACATCACTCCTTGCCCGCATGATCTTACCATAGGGAGAGTCCTTATCTACGAATCCTGCGGTGGCACCGCCTACTACCTCAGGCATCCACGTAGCTAGTAGGTCACTACCACCATTGCTCCACTGCATGGCATAATCGTAAGCTAGGCCTTCGACTTCGCTACTTGACGCAGTACTTCCTTTTGGCTCTAGCACAGGCTTGCCTCGCATGGTATCCTCTGCATACTCCAGAGTAGTAGATATCCTAGCGTAGTTAGAGCCCACGGCAAGCAGCAGTCCTACGAGCAATATACCAGATGCTTTCACGAAGGTCGCGATATCACCCCCCTTGATCGCCCTAGCAAGAAAAGCGATCACCAGAGGCACTAGCGCTAACCCTAGGTAGTAGGTCATCTGCGGGTGATTGCAGTATAGGTTGATACCCATAGCTGCTGCAAATAACAAACCGCCTTTGAGTAGTGAGCCTCGATAGGTGAGCAAGACCGCAGCTATAATGGGAGCACAGCTAAACAGGGTCGTGACTTTACTATTATGTCCAGCCTCTAGCAACACGAGGTGCATGGTACCCATCGTATAAAGCACACTACCTGCGATGGCCAGATAGGGATTAACTCGTAGTGTGAGTAATAGGATATACATGCCAAGCATGCCGAATATGAAAGTACCGATGGGATGCTTAAACCCTAGGTACAGCACCGTCCTCACATGCTTTAGCAAGTTGCTATTATCCCGCATACTCACTTGATATGCAGGCATGCCGCCGAAAAGACTATTGGTCCAGAGTGGCTCTTCGCCGTAGGTCTCACGGTGGTCTACGATCTCCTTGGAGACGGCCTTAAAGCTTACAATATCAGACTGATTAAGCTTCTTACCACTCAACTGAGGGATGAAGTAAGCCATACTGATAATCGCAAACACAGCTACAGCAATGGCGTGAGGTATGAGTCGTTTAAAATCTACTGTCATGAGAGTAATCGTGTGAGTAGGTGATGGGGCTAAGTCATTAAACTATATTTGTGTTCAGCGACTCAAGCCTTGGCTGCCCTGCGGACATATTTATTACAAATGTAAGATAGCAGATGCAGACCGAGGACAACTGCTCACTGCTAATCGACCATACATGCCACTAGTTCATCATACCAGATGTCCCATATGCGAGGGTGCGGACCTCCAAGATCACCTCACCATTACCGACCACAGTATCAGTCAGGAGACTTTTGCCACCTGCAAGTGCGGTGATTGCGGACTGGTCATGACCCAAGATGTCCCTAGCATCGACTCCATAGGCAAGTACTATGAGGGAGATGCTTATATCTCGCACTCCGACAGCCAGGAGGGCCTTGTTAATAAGATCTACCACCGAGCTAGACGTATCATGCTAAGTAAGAAGCACCAGCTAGTACGTGATTATAACTCTAACGGCAAGCACCTCGACTACGGCGCAGGGACTGGATACTTCGTCAAGTACCTAATCGATCAAGGCCTAGACGCTGATGGCATAGAGATCGATAGTGACGCCAGAGCTTATGCGCAACAACAGCATAAGATCAACCTAGTCTCACCCGGAGCATTATTTGCAACTGCAGTCGATGAGACTTACGACACCATATCGATGTGGCATGTACTTGAGCATATACACGACCTGGATCAGCTGATCACTAAGCTCAGGTCACTACTCACACCACAGGGCACCCTACTCGTAGCCGTCCCTAATCACACCAGCACCGATGGACAGAAGTATGGTGCCAAGTGGGCTGGCTACGATGTGCCTAGACATCTATGGCACTTTTCACCAGCGACGATGCGGAGGCTTATGGCTAAGCATGATCTTGAGGTTATGGGTATGAAAAGTATGTTCTTCGACCCCTACTACAACAGCATGTTGAGCGAGCGATACCAAGGTCACGGCATGGCCCTACTGCGAGGCAGCGTGAGTGGTCTGGCCAATACGGTCGCCAGCCTAGCATCTGTAGAGCAGGCAAGCTCCATTATATACATTATCAAAAAACAATAGGTGGCACTACTCCTAGCTATAGAGTCTAGCTGTGACGATACGAGTGCAGCCATTATCAGAGACGGAGCCGTGCTGAGTAATGTCACCGCTACCCAGACCGTACATGAGCAGTATGGCGGAGTAGTACCTGAGCTGGCTAGCCGATCTCACCAGCAAAACATCGTCCCCGTCGTAGATCGAGCTCTTGCTGAGGCTGGCGTGACCAAGCATGATCTATCAGCAATCGCCTTTACGCGAGGGCCTGGGCTACTAGGCAGTCTCATCGTCGGCGTGTCCTTTGCCAAAGCCCTAGCTCTAGCCCTGGACATACCGCTCGTCGAGGTACACCACATGCATGCCCATGTACTGGCCCACTTTGCCGAGGCGCCTAAGCCGCCCTTCCCTTTCTTGTGTCTGACAGTATCAGGTGGCCACACCCAGATCATCAAGGTCGGTAGCTACAATAAGATGGAGTTGCTCGGTGAGACGATCGACGATGCCGCCGGAGAGGCATTTGACAAGACGGGTAAGATACTCGGGCTACCCTACCCGGCGGGGCCGGTTATCGACCAACTCGCAAGTAAGGGCAGCGCCATTTATACCTTCGCAGAGCCCAAGATGGAGGGCTACAACTATAGCTTTAGCGGCCTCAAGACGAGCATTCTTTACTGGCTGCGCAAGCGAGTAGCTGAGGATCCTGACTATGTCAAAAAGAACCTCAATGATATCTGTGCCAGTGTACAGCATACCATCATCAAGATACTCATGCATAAGCTTACCCTTGCCGCTGCCGATACGGGTATCATGCATGTAGCCATCGCTGGTGGCGTCTCTGCTAACAGTGGCTTACGCCAGGTATTGACAGCTACTGGACAGGAGCTAGGCTGGACTACTTACATCCCTGCCTTTGAGTATTGTACGGACAATGCTGCGATGATCGGCATAAGTGGTTACTACCGCTTTCTAGATGGTCTATTCTGCGATCAAGGCGTCAGCCCATCTCCGAGGATGGCGTGGGATCTTTGATAGGATCGGTCTAGCAGACTAAAACTAGGTCTTCAAGGCCTGGCCATTCTAATCATACTAGCCTGCACTACTATGCGCCGCAGCCCATGATATAACCGTCAATAGCCTCCGTGATATCTTGCTGATGGGGGTCGTGCAGTACCGCATGCCAACCACATTTCCGAGCAGCCTCTACATTGACAGGGCTATCATCTATAAATAGTGTGGTCGCAGGGTTGAGGCCTGCATCACGCGTGACGTAGTCATAGACAGAGGCATCTGGCTTACGGTGGTGTATCTCGTAACTGTAGTATACTTTGTCAAAGAACCGCTCTTCGAAGTCCGTGATACCATGACCGACCTTAAGGTTACGTCGTACCCACTGTATGTGCAGGTGATTGGTATTGGACAGAAGGAGAAGCTGGTAGCGCTGTCGCAATACCTCCAGCATACCGAACCGCTCGGCATCCCAGCCTAGGAGCATGGCATTCCAGGCCTGCACGATGAGACGAGGATCTTGGGATCGCTGGCTTAGTCGCTGTATATTCCATAGAAGGACCTCATCAGTAATGAGTCCCTTCTCATAGTTGTGGTAGATGGTCGTAAAAGCCTGGTCATGTATGAGACTAGGATCGAAATCGACACCAGTAACAGCTGCTAACTCAGAAAACGTCCGATTGAAATCTAGGTCCAGCAGGACTCCGCCAAAATCGAATATAACCGTCTCTATCACTGCGGCCCGTTGTATATGACGACCCTTAGGCCAAAGGTTAGGAAGTCTTCCTCCAAGCCTGCAGGAGACCCCGGCACCAAGTCCTGCGCTAGATTATCAATACTTACCGGCTCTAGAGGGTAGGTGACATAAGGTAGCAATGCAAAAGCAATACGTTCGCTCTGGACCTCTACCCCAAAGTGTGCATTACCTACCCAGTCTGTACTGTTATCAAGATTGAGGGTCGCATCTAGACCATCGATATCCGTCTCACTCTTGACGCGACGGTATCCAGCACCTGCACCGAAGTTGAAGATGCCTGCTTTAAACTGAAGATTGGCATCATACTGTGTTATCGACCATCCTATACGCTTATCAAAAGCAGCACCCATAGCATCAAAGCCCTCCGCACGCTGCGATGCTCCGACATTAGACCATGATACCTCTAGCGCCGCAGCACCGAATCGATATCTATAGCCAAACGTAATCCCGTGCAAAAAATCCAAAGGTCCTAGGGGCTCCGCTACATCGTTAGCCGCATTGTATTGGTCTACGAGAGTGGCAACACCAGTAGGCTGCATGTAAGCCATCTTGTATCCTGCCAAAATATTACTCTGCGCCTGTACCTGCATCGTCATCATAACAGCTAGTAGTGCTATAGTCCACGAGTAGTATTTATTTTGCATCTTCAATGTTAATAGATTAGTTGACAGGATATCAATCCGAGCTCAAAATTATAAATAATACACTTCCTCGAAGCATGACCAGCAATCAAGCGCAAGAAGCAATTACAGCAGATGATCTCACCAAGGCCACAAAGGTAGCTTCTTGGCTTATGTGGAGCAAAAAGTATGCCCTAGCTCTCACCGTAATCACGATTCTACCGATCGCATTATACTGGCAGACAGCGACTTTCGGCTACATCCTTGACGATAAGATAGTCATCACTGACAACGCCTATACCCAGGAGGGCTTCGCTGGCATCTGGGATATTATGACCACCGAAAGCTTCCAAGGTTACTTCGGCGAACGCAAAAACCTAGTACAGGGCAATCGCTACCGGCCGCTATCCATAATGACATTTGCAGTCGAAAATGGCTTATGGGGCAACAAGCCTGGTATTAGTCATAGCATCAACATCCTACTCTACATACTCACAGGCTGGCTACTACTTAGAGTATTGACCAACATCCTACCCACCTCCGATCGGCAAGTACGCTACCTATCGTTTGCAGTAGCCACAACCCTACTCTACCTCTCCCATCCGCTACACATAGAGGCTGTAGCCAATATCAAGGGTCGAGACGAGATTATGGCCATGCTGATATCGCTTTGGTGCCTATGGCTATCGATCCGATACCACCACCAGCCAGGATTTGTGAGATTAATGAGCATTGGTGTAGTTTTCTTTCTCGGCTTACTAGCCAAAGAAAACACCATCACCTTCCTAGCCGTAATACCGCTGACCCTTTGGTGCTTTAAAAGAAGTACTGCAGCCTGTCTTACCAAGGTCACTCTCACCCTCCTAGCGAGCACCGCCATCTACCTAGCCCTGCGCTTTACTATGGCTGGGGTACCGAGCTTTAGCCAGGAGATCACCGATGTGATGAATAATCCCTTCTATGGGATGACCATCGGCGAGCGAACGGCTACCACGTTTTACACCTTCTTTAAGTACGTGCAGCTACTCGTGATCCCGTATCCGCTATCACATGACTACTACCCCTACGCCATACCCAAGGTAGGCTGGGACGATGTGCGAGCCATAGTAGCACTCATCACCCACGTGGTGGCAGCACTGTGGTCACTCTGGGCGATCCCCAGACGTAGCATCCCCGCTTATACCATCTTGTTCTACCTGCTGACCTTCAGTATAGTGAGTAATGTGGTGATCAATGTAGGTACGTTTATGAATGAACGCTTCGTCTACATGGCGTCGCTAGGCTATGCGATACTACTTGCCTACCTACTAGTAGATCGCCTACCACAGTGGGCAGGTAAGGTGGGGCACAAGGTAGGTTTCGGCTTATTCGTCGTGATTATGCTGCTCTACAGCGTCATTACCATCGACCGCGTACCTGCCTGGGCATCTGCGCTAGCGCTTAACGAGTCGGCCGTCGTCGTGTCGCCTGGTAGTGCTCGGGCCAATAGCTTTATGGCAACTGCTCTCTTTAATGATTTCCGAGCTGCTCCTGACAAGAGACAGGCTTTACCCCTCCTAGATGAGGCAGAGGTCTATGCAGACAGAGCCTTACAGATCCTACCTGACTACGGCAATGGCAATACCATGCGCCTGGGCATCGCCTCTGAACGATACAAAGTTGACTACCAGATCAGCCCACTGCTGGAGGATTTTGAGCGGGTGATCATGGTTAGGCCAGGCATCCCATTCATCACCGAGTTTATGGATTATGTCATCGATAGAGGTGCCCATACTAGCGAGCTCATCTCCTTTTATGACAGGATAGGCAATCGATTTATCACGGAGCAAAACAACCCAAAAGCCGCCATCTACTATCTGGAGCACGGCAGTAAGATTGACCGTAGTAATAGTCGTCTCAACCAGTCCCTGGCCAATGCCTACCAGCTATCGGGACAGCCCGCTAAAGCCAATGAATACCTCAATCGGATCAGATAATGACGGACTCACTCAAATACAAAGTAGCACTAACGTTGATCGAAGGGGTCGGCGACACGATTGCCAAAAATCTAATCAGCTATACGGGCGGTGCAGAGGCCGTATTCAGAGAAAAAAGGCAAAACCTCCTCAAGATCCCACAGATAGGACCAAAAGTGGCAGCCGCACTAGCAGCCAGCGATCCACTGCCACGAGCGGAGGCTGAGGTAGAGTGGGCTGCTAAGCACAATGTAGATATCCACTACTTTCTCGATGAGGACTACCCCGCCAGGCTGCGCCGACTAGATGACTGCCCTATAGTCCTCTACTACAATGGTACAGCCAGCCTCAATCATGCTCGCACAGTCGCTATCGTAGGTACTCGCACACCTACAGACTACGGACTACTCCAATGCGAAAAACTGGTAGAAGGCCTCAAAGCCTACGACGTACAGATCATCAGTGGACTAGCGTATGGGGTCGACTCTGCGGCTCATAACGCAGCAGTACAGCAGGGTGTCGAGACGATAGGCGTGATGGGCACGGGGCTAGACCGGACCTACCCTGCTCAAAATCGGAAACTGGCTAGCCGAATGCTCTCACATGGCGGTCTACTGTCTAGGTTTAAGACCCAGACGAAACCCGACCGCGAGAACTTCCCCATGAGGAATAAGATCATCGCCGCCATGAGTGACGTGGTCGTGGTCGTACAGTCCAAGCGATCGGGTGGTTCGATCATCACTGCAGAGTTTGCTAATGCCTATCACAAAGACGTATTCGCCATACCGGGCAGGGTAGACGATGAGGCATCAGAAGGCTGCAATAGGCTCATCAAGATACACAAGGCCAACCTACTAGAGTCGGCTGCTGATGTTGCCTACATCATGCGGTGGGAGGAGCTCGACCATAGTCAGCCCGTACAGTCGCAGCTATTCGTAGAGTTGGAGCCTTTGGAAGAAAAAGTCATAGCGGCACTCAGGGACGAGAAGGTCATAGAAATCGATATGCTGTGCTACCGCCTAGGCAAGACGGGCTCAGAGATGGCAGGTGTACTGCTGGGCCTAGAATTTAAAGGTATGATCAAAGGCCTCCCAGGCAAGCGCTACATGCTGAGGTAGGTAGGCTAGGCAATTTCTGTCTGGCTCGGTGCTGATGCAGACCGCCAAAAGTAAGCTACAGCCTGCGAATTGTATGGCGCATTAGTCATAGGCTCCGCTTACTACCCTTACCTTAGCACCATGCGCAATAATCTATACACAGGACTCGCCGCCATAACACTCGCTGCGGCTACTTATCTAGTATACAGTCACTGGCAGTGGATGCAGGACTACCAAAGTACAGCAGGTGCTGAGACAGGCCAAGAGGTGATGCCCCTTGTCATTAACACCCTCTTACTGCTTCCGGGTATACTTATGCTGCTAGTATTGGTCAAAAAGAAAGTCATCTCCAACCTACTGCTCTATGGATCACTGATCTGCGTAGCACTTCTTGTAGCTAGCATCTATACGACCCTACAACCTGGAGAGGCTGCTGGAGGCGGCCTACTCATGATTATGGGTACCTACCCCTCCGCTATCGTACTCGCCATACTAGCTACGCAGACCCTAGCCGAGGGAAAAAACAAAGCATGAACTATACCGACATCATCATCAAACTCCGCAAGGTGATACGATCGATCAACCTAGAGAGTAAGCGTATCGAGAAAGAGCATGGCATAAGCATCCCCCAGCTACTATGCCTGCAGTATTTAAGCACGCAGGAGGACTATCGAGCCACCTCAAGCATGATCAAAGATCACCTCAACCTCAACGCTAGCACCGTCTCTGGCATCATCAAGCGCCTAGAGGCAAAAGGCTTGGTGGCGAGACTGCCTAAGCCCAATGACAAAAGAGCTACCTACATCACCTTAACAGCTAAAGGTATGGACCTACTAAAGGCTAGTCCAACTACTTTACAGCATAAACTATCTACAAGATTATCCCTCTTACCTTCTGAGCAAATCACCGCATTAAATGAAGGCATAGACCTTCTAATAAGCTTATTGGATGCAGAAGATATAGATGCTGCACCTATCATAACAAGCCAAGAAATACCTTAATTACTTCGTATAGAAACTAAATTGTATCTTTGAGGTGTTAATACAGCAGACACCGCCGTAGAAACCTATAGTAGTGTCTCTCTTTTTCACAAAAAAGTATAAATGAATTACGACAATAATAATTGCCTGATCCCATCAGCTACCGTACAAGACCACGACGACTCCCCGCAAGTGCAAAAGGCACTTAACAAATGGAAAAACTCCTGTAAAAAGACGACCCTTCCTAGCCCCGAAAAGCATAACTACTGGAAAGTGCAGAGCCACTGCAGCCGCCTATAGCATTAGTATCATGGTGGTGCTTCACTTCGGTGAGTAATTTAATACCACTAGACATTGATAGTCTCAGATAGCCTGGGTGTCAGTGGCAATCTTTGGCATCAGCCATACATTATACCGATTACTATTTAAAATGACACTAATTGCATTAGCGTCTTTAAATATGTGTCGGCATTATACCACACTAGAGTGCGAAAAGTTAAGTCAGAAATGGTATTACTAGCTAGCGAAGAGTTGACCGATATCCTTGAAGCTCTTGAACTCTAGTGCATTACCTTCTGTATCGTAGAAAAACATAGTAGCCTGTTCGCCCGGTAGCCCTTCGAACCTTATGTAAGGCTCAATAGCAAAAGCTATCTGCCTATCTATGAGACGATCTCTCAACTGGTGCCAAATATCCCACTCAAGTACGACACCGAAGTGGGGAATCGGCACATGCTTGCCGTCTACAGCATTGGCAGCACTGGCTACATGCGTATCGCTCACATGTATCACCAGCTGGTGACCAAAGAAATTAAGATCTACCCACTCTGAGCTAGATCGACCCTCCTCGCACTGCATAACATCGGTATAGAACTGTCGTGCTCGCTCGAGGTCAGTAACAGGTATGGCTAAGTGAAATGGTTGTGGCATGATGTATCGTTTGAGTTAGAAAGATAGTCATATATTGAAAAATGCAACTGCTGTGCAGCATTTGATCGACTATTGAAGTCATAGGTGTGTAAGTTCACCTCAACAAACACAGCAGCTATGCGACTACTGACTCTCTTAATACTAATCCTAGGTACATCTAGCCTAGGCCTTTCGCAAGATTGCTGGACAACTTCCGACACGACCCTATGCGGCTACGAACTACTAGTAGCTACTAGCGATGATGCAGTAATAGAAGCCATATGCCCCGCAACAGGTAATGTGGCAATAAGTGTCACTGGAGACTCCACGCTATTACAATTTTCCGCCTGCGGAGAATACCAGATACTCTGCTGCGAGGTCGGTGGCGATTGCTCTGACACTTTACACATTACTATTCTCGACCCTGATCGGCGTGACCTGGACCAAGCCCTAGTCGTCGACCTAGGCTACCAAGACATCAACTGTCCCGGTAATATGATCGCGGAGTGTGGAGAAAGCATGGTCGCTATACCGCTCAATAACCTTGGCACCCCTACGCCGGAGTGGACCTTTGACTCAGAGAGCACCTGTAGGAGGTACGAGGTGCTTACTCAAGTAGGATCTATCATAGATGGATGTATCGCCGAATCTGTTAGCTATACCATAAGGCAAAATAGCACTACCCTATCAGACAGTTTGCTTACTACCATCCAAGACTTATTCATCTCCATAGACAGCGACTCTACCGTCATACGCAACGAGATCCTAGCAGTGATAGATAGTCTACTCGCCACAGCAGGTCAGGCGTGTGACCCTATTGTCAATGACTGCCCTACGTTGAGTATGGATCAGTGTACGGACAGCCTTATCATTGACACCATCGAGTACCACATACCCGTACACCTAGGCGGCCAGTGGACACTCGCTGACCTACCCAACGTGGTGCTAGCAGACAGCACTGTATTTACATATCTCGGTAGAAGCTATGAGGTTATACTAGTACCAGGAGTAGCGTTTTTCGGACCAGGCGACCTGTCGCTTACGGTCAACGAAGTATTCCTCGCGGCAGATACTATCCAGTGGCGCAACACGCCTTTTGGCCTAGACCTACGGCTACAATGGGAAGAAGTATGGACCTATGACACTGTAAGTATCACACGTCAGCTACCTGTGGACACAGATGGTGATTGTATAGACTGTGGCGGCAACTTCATGAGCGAGTCGTTTAACATACCTGGCATCCCGGATTTTCCTTGCGGACCTATTACGATTACTTTTCTCGATGAATGCGAGTGCGACGACTTTCCTGTTGACTACGAACTCTCCCTTTCGGATTGCAGTCCAAAGACATGGGAACTACAGATTTTCTCCGACCACTTTATAGACTTTAGTGACGATACATCTAACCTTGTCAACGCTGGTAATACAGCCACTTTCGAATTTGGAGGTAATGCGGTCACCTTCTACCTATTCGATATCAACAGTGGCTGTCCTTCAGAGATATTTGAGAGTGTCGAATACGGTATCGATCAGGTACAGATCCTACTCTCGCAGACTGAGCTCAACTGCCTCACACCCAGTATCGCCCTTACTGCACAAGCCATGGGTATCAATGGCGAGGTAGTCAACCCATCAACACCACCAGTGTGGCAGGGCCCCAGCGGCCAACAGACAGGTGCCGAAATCACTGTCGATGAGGCTGGCACATATATGGTCTCCGTGACCGACATATATGGCTGCAACTACGAGAGCAATATCACCATAAGTTATAACAATACGACCAACACCATAACGGAGCAAGGCACCATATGCGCTGGCAGCCTGTATAACTACCTAGGACAGGACTACCCTCCTGGCGATCATACGATCACCCTAGACTGCATGACCGAGGTAGAGCTCAGCGTCGTGGAGCAGATACCTACTATTATAGAGCAAGCGGCATCAATCTGCCCAGGCACGAGATACGATTATCAAGGAGCCTCGTATGAAGAAGGTACCTACGATATACCGATCAACCCCAGCAGCTTTTGCCCCGACATAATAAGACTCACCGTCACAAGTCTACCAGCAGCTACCCTTGTGACAAGCGACCTCACCTGCGACAGTAGGACAGCCCTAGTTACAGTGGTAGGTGCTGACAATGCAGCCTACACCTGGTCTGATGATCAAGGTAGCAGCGTCGGTGCAGGAGGGGCTACCTTGTCTACCAGCGAGTCTGGCCTGTATAGTGTCACAGTCACATCGACGACCCTTGATGGCGACATATGCGAGGAGGTCCTTAGCACTACTGTAGCGGACAGCGCCTTTACACCTTCATTGCTAGCGCCGTCACAACTCCTCCTCAACTGTAGAGCGGTTACCGACCTAGGTTTTGTAAGTACAGACGCAGACCGTGTCCTGCTGCTTGACTCAACCGACGCTGAGATTAACGTATCACCCAACCTCCCACTAGCGACCGGCCTATACCGGATACGTGCCACAAGCGGGATTGCCTGCACCGTCGAGCAAGCACTCACAGTGGATGCTGCAGAGGTCCTGGACGTCACCTACGACATACTCGATGCCTGCCCTGGTCAGGATGATGGCGGTATCTCTAACCTCTCCGCCACTGGAGGAGTACCGCCGTATACTTTTAGGGTCAACGAAGACAGCATCTTAACGAATCAGCTAGCTCCAGGAGAGCACCTGTTGGTCATAGAGCAGGCTGATGGCTGTGTCGAGACTAGGTCGCTAGAAGTTCTTGAGATAGCTGCACTACCAGACATCACTGATCAATCGATATCTGCCTGTACATCGGCAGAGGTTACGGTATCTCTACCGTCGGACCCAGGCATCACTTACAGATGGGCAGATGGGCATCCCTCACCTGTCCGCTCGGTTACCGATGAGACATCCTTTGATATTATTATCGATAATGGCTGCGAGACAGGGCTCACCACGATTAACGTTGAGGCTTCGGCGAGTGGATCTCCATTCGCTCTGCCCAATGTCATCAACCCCAATGGATATATTACTAATCAGACATTCTTACCCGTGCAGATCAGACCAGTAATAGACTATGGCCTAGCCATCTATGATCGTCTGGGCAATATGGTATTTGAGAGTAAGGACCCTACTCAAGCATGGGATGGTACATTTAGAGGTAAGCCTGTGCTTATGGGCTCGTACACTTATGCGATATCCTCGATAGTAGACGATTGTGCCGAAGGGCCGCAGCGATATAGTAAGACCGGCAGTCTACTGGTAATACGATAGAAGAGCTCGGCTGATAATCCTGCGAGCAGATAGAGAGATAGGTGGCAGACTAGCCATCAGGACAAAAAAAAGAGAGAGGGAACTCTCAAAACCCTCTCTCCTAAAATGAATAAACGCTATTTATTACGTCTTGTGCTACTCTTGTAGCATTACTGGTAGGTCTCCGTCAGAGACTATAATCTTGGCATTAGGAGATTTAGCTAGCTCCTTAAATGCTTCGATAGATTTAAATCTTAGAATGTTTTCATTGAGACCTTCTGATATGATGGCCTGAGCATCTCTGACACCCTCTGCCTCGATACGCTGCTGGTCTGCTTGGCGACGTGTCTGCTCTAGTACGAACTCCATACGCTGTGCCTGCTGCTCTGCCTCCAACTTATCCTCGATAGCTCTTGCAAGGCTAGCTGGCAATTTGATACTCTTTAGAAGCACAGCTTCGATATTAATACCTTTGTCCTCTAGATATACCATCATTTGATCTCTGATAGCAACCTCGATCGTCGCTCTCTCACGGGTGTGCATATCCTTGGCAAAAAACCTAGATGACACATCGGACACAGATGATCTAAACACTGGTATAATCACATTGGCCTCGTAGTCGGGTCCGATATTACGAAGTATGCTCGGTGCCTTTCTTGGTACTACGTTATAAAGTATACTGACCTCGGACCGAATATTTAATCCTTCCTTACTAGGGATAGTAAGCTCTACTTGCAGATTCTCGGTCCTTGTTGGGATCTTCTCTATACTAGCGACAAACGGGTTATACCATTTAAGCCCCTTTGTTTGGAAGTCGTCAGAATATGTTCCGAATTTTCTTTCGACAGCGACCTCACCCTGTCGTACAGTAACACAGCTAGTCAAAAAACTACTTGCTACTAGTCCTACGAATAAAAACTTTAGTGCTCTCATACTGCTGAATTTAATAAAGTGATGCAAACTATTAAGCTTAATAGTAATGCTATCATAACGCTTATTCAACCTAGTAGTTTAGAGTCTAAAGGTTACAAGTATGTTAATGGGAATAGTAAGACGAAACGTGCAGTGGTAAGCAAACAAGACTAGTGAGCATGACACGACTCGTTGCACCACGCGGTCTACGGTTAGGATCCTAGTATTGTTTATGTAGTACTACATTATAATGTTCGTGGCAGGACCACCGATATAACTTGCGTGCTCAGCAGTGTATATGGCTGGCAGGTCAGATTCAATGGCTGGTACTAGTAGTATAGGTATACGCTAGTCTACTACCTCGACACCCCGCCAGAAAGCGACTCTATTCTGTATCTCGCTGTAGAGGTCTTTAACCTCAGGGTAGTACCAAGCAGCATCGGCATTGGTCTTACCGGCTACCTTGAGCGAGTAGTAGCTCGCTGTGCCCTTGTATGGGCATACGGTATGCGTACCGCTTTGATCTATGTATTGCTGGTCGACACTGTCGTGTGGGAAGTAGTGATTACCCTCTACCACTACTGTATCATCTGATTGTGCGATAACGGCACCGTTCCATATTGCTTTCATAGTATCAATCTTTTACATCGTTATAATGCGATACCAGCTAGATAGTTTGATAAATAGAAGGTCAATAGGTAGTAACCTATCCCCAACTAATCGCAGTATGGTCCCTAGCGTCTATAGAAAGTATACAGGAATCCATCAGTAGCTAAACCATCTTCAAGAAAAAGAGTATCGCCCGTAATAGATAGGTTTACACCTAAAGACTGCCACTCCTCCTGACTAGTATCGTCAGCCCCAAATCGTAAAATCTCATTCGCATAGTCATACTTGTACTCACCCTCTAATGGTCCTGAGTGTAGCCTACTAGTCATCTTAGTGATGACCAAATCATCGTCGGCAGAAAAACTCCAAAAAACAGCATCTGTACTGAAATCATCATTAACACCTGCTATACCACCCGAGATGCGTACGAGTTGATAATCGCTGCCTCTGAGAGTTACCTCTTCGTCGTCTCCACACGACGCCAATAGAAAGCCAAAGGCTAAAAATAAAACTATTCTGATCATTGTATTGATTTTTTGATTGTAGTCGAAAAACGTCTACTTTAACTGAGTCGCTGCCGCTATTTGTAAAATCACACGTTAAGAAAACTAGAATTATGGCAAATGCCCTGCCTAGCTATTTTCGACATAAGACATCCCAATCACTGCCGATACTCGGAGTGCATCTACGCCATTGATTTGATCTTTCTATGGAAGGTGTCGACGCAGCTATCACAGATAGAAAAATTAACATTGAGCTTATCCGAGATATAGCCAAGCGCTAGCGCATAGTCGATCTCCATCCAGAGGTCGATCTTACGGACGTGTATCTTATTGCACTGACTGCACATGGGTGTGCCTCCTGATATGCCCATGTAGATGATCTCCCTACCGAGAACCTGCTTACGAGATACTTCTCTGATCAGCTCTGTAGTGATATCTAGAGCACCCTGTTCACCCGGGTCGATCCTCATAGTCATAAACCGCAGTACTGCGTCGCTATCACATCTAAAGTGTAGGGCTACAGCCTTGGCATGACGTCGCACCGCAGAGAATAACTCTTGGTATAACTGTAGCACTGCCGGTACCGAGAGAAAATCCCAAATAGGTCTCCCCAGCACATTGTCTACCAGTGCCTTACTATCATTGGCCCTAGCGAACTCGTCCCAGTCACCTCGGACATTGGTTATCGTATTGGCATCATCTACTGTGTAGTGAATTGGCATTACTCGTTTGCGTTCGTCTTGGTATGCCAGCCACTCTCGTAATAATAGTAAAAGTGTATGACAGCGGCCCATCCCGCTCATTCGTTGACAATGATATGAAGGTTATACCCATTTCTGTTGCGTTGCTAGTGTTTTTAATATTGAGTTGTACCACAAAAGTCGAGTGGCAGGAGGTAAAGATCAAACTACCCTTTGAACATCCTACCGAGATCGCAAGCCTGTACGAGCGATCAGGAGAAAGAAGCCTAGCTGCGAGGCAGTCCGCCGAAGCGGGTAGTTACGCCGTCGTCAGTGAGCTACTCGCAGAGGGTCGACCTGACTTTAAAGACAGTGTAGACCGCCGCAAAGTAGTCACCTCGCATCGCTGGATAGACGCGGATTCACTGATACTGCAAAAGGCCGCAGAGCACGAACTCGTTATGTTTAACGAAGATCACAACCAACCACACGCTAGGCTGATGCTACTAGACCTGCTCCCTGATCTGCGAGACTTAGGATATGAGTATCTAGCGCTGGAGGCTCTCGGCAATATACCGGGACGCTATGCTTACGACAGTCTCATTTACGAGCGAGGTTACCCCATCGTACATAGTGGTATATACACTAGAGAAGCTACATTTTCTATGCTAGTACGGGAGGCAAGCAAACTGGGCTTTACGATTATAGGTTATGACCAAGGCAGCGGCGTCGATCGAGAGATTACAGGTGCTCAGAACATCATAGAGCAGATAACCCAGGAAAGTGTAATACCTAAGACCATCGTGCTATGTGGCTGGGACCATATAAGAGAGGGTCCCACGCATAGCTACTGGGAGTATGCACTAGCAGAGCGACTACGCCAAAAGACTGGGCTAGACCCACTGACGATCGCCAGCACTACATTCGTCAATAGTGGTGATAAAGCCAAGAATCATCCACTGGTTAATCTCATGCCCAGACAAGAGCGACTAGCACTACTAGACCGCTCCGTCGATACTACCTACTCTGAGCAGGACCACCCATATTATGACTTAGAAGTATTTCAGCCGAGACTAGATGTGCTACTACCCTGGAGTCAATACGAGCAGATCTGTCTACCACATAGCGCTATGCCAGACAGCCTCACAGCAAAAGCCATGCTGTATGTCTATGGCAAGACTGATGATGTAAGTAATGCGGTGCCGATCTATCGTACATCCGTCACAGGCGATAACACTTGCTATCCACGGCTCATGCCAGATCAGCAAGTCCTCGTCACCGATGGTACACTCTCCGTACTACGAGTGGATGACTAGCTAGCCACCATATGGACATCGACCTGTGGATATGGCATATTGAGGCCCCCAGCGTCTAGCGCCTTCTTGACATGCTCTTGTAAGTAGAACTTGGTATCGAAGAAGTGTTCGCTCTTGCAGAATGGTCTTGTCGCTAGGTTGACAGATGAGTCTGCAAGCTCGGCTACTACTACACCGGTTGCAGGATCGTCAAGGATAAATGGACAGTTGCTGATCACCTCCATGATGACCTTACGGGCCTGATCTATATCATCGTCATAGCTGATGCCGAATGTCATCTCGACACCTACGGTACCCTGACCAGAGATATTGATAATACTATTGCCAGTAATGTTGCTATTAGCGATGATGATACGCTTATTGTCCAAGGTAGCCAACACAGTATTAAAGGCGTTGATACTATCTACTGTACCAGTATGTCCTTCGGCAATAGTCACCAAGTCGCCTACCTTAAATGGTTTAAATATCATGAGCATGACCCCGCTGGCAAAGTGACCTATAGTACCATTGAGAGCCATACCCACACCTACCATCAATGCACCGAGGATGGCTATGAAAGATGTGGTATTAATACCCACCTGGCCTGCTACAGAAAATAGCAGCAGGACCTTAAGCAAAATCGATATTAACGATGCGAGGAAAGAGCTCAGCGTATTGTCAATGCCAGAGGACTCAATTGCCCTGACGGCGTACTTTGTCACACGCTTAATAAGCCAGAAGCCTACTATAAGAGTGAGAATAGCAAGTGCTAGAGTGGGAGCGAGAGCGACTGCTTTGTCTATTAGTCCTGTAGTATCCATGTGAGTAGTTGTTGTAAGACGCCAAGGTAGTGCACGTACACGACTAGTACACTAATAATGCTTCTCAAAAGCAAAGACCAATACTACCAACACTCTGTACTGGGTGGCGACAACTACGACTATGCCACCAACTCTTCTATGTGGTCGATACGATACGTCTTCTTGATCTCAGCTTTAAGGGTTTTTCTAGCCAAGAAGATCCGGCTCTTGATCGTACCCAGAGGTACATCTAGCTGTTGCGCAATATCATCATACTTATGACCCTGGTAAGCCATCATAAATGGCACACGGTAGTCCTCTCTCAGATTGCTGACTAGGGCCTTGATCTCATCATGTAGTACTGCGCCTTCTGCAGCATTAGAGGAGGCACCCGCATTGCTATCTAGTAGGTACTGATTATCGCTACTGTCAAAGACGACCTGCCTGCGCTTGCGTGAGCGGTAGTTATTGATAAAGATATTACGCATGATTGTGTATAGCCATCCTTTGAGATTGGTACCCATTGTAAACTTATCTCTATTCTTAAAAGCTCTGTACATCGTCTCTTGTAGGAGGTCGCTGGCGCTCTCTTGGTCTTTGGTGAGAGTTAAGGCATATGACTTGAGGGGCTGCTGGTATTGAAGCACACTGAATTGGTTCTTAGACATAGCGAGAATTTTAAAGTGAAGAGTATTACAATCTTTTGCAATAGTAATACTATTATAAATAATTGTCTTGCTTTCTCTGTTTAATCTTTCGTACACAAAAGCTAAACGGGAAGATCTCTGTCCCAAAAAGTCGCCAGTATGCGATAGTGGCCGATCGCTTTCACAAGATCATAAATCATAGACACCTGATAATCATTGGCTTATACATATTACAATCCATCAGGCCACACCAGTCATTTGGTAATAGCCAAAAGCTAAAAGTTTTGTTAAAAAATGGAGTTGGTCTCGGTCGAGTGGCTAGTAGGTGTCAATCTCATGCCCACGACGGTGGTAGATGAGTACCCATCTATAGAGAGAATCTATGACTGTCCGTTCAATAATCTAGCTCGTAAGGGCCCAGTAAGTCACCGTCTTTTTAAACGATTACACTGAGGTCAGCACTACCACGATTCTACCCAAGACGCAATAAAGTCTCAAGCATTACTATGGTCCGTACAAAAAATCAACAGGAAAAAAGAAGTAAAGCACCTAGCTCTAAGGGCTCTAGACACGGCCTATTTTGACTAGCTCAGGGACATCAAGTATGTGTATCCGATTAACCACTACATCTAGAATGCCACTCTCCTTAAACACGGATAGTGTTCGCACGACCGACTCTTTGGACATACCTGCGATGGACCCGAGATCGCTACGACTAATATGGATATCCATGCGATGTGTACAGCGGTGTAGTCTCAGCAAAGCGTTAGCTAATCTCTGCTTGACGTTACCGTAAGCGACATTGGCAGCATGGTACATCACCTCTCTGGTGTATCGAGCCATCCACGATGCCATGCCTTTGGTATATTCGTTATTGCTATTTACCACATTGTAAAAGTCTGCGGCAGGTGCCACAAGGCAAATGGAATCCTGGCTAGCCTCACAGAACTGGCTATAGGGCTCGCCAATAATCAAGGCAAGGGTACCGAACAAGGTGCCAGTGGCAAAAATACCATTAACCAACCTATGGCTTGACAGTAACTCGATCGCTGTCACCGCCTGACCCGAATACATGTAGTAAAAGTACTCGGGTGACTCTCCTAGGTTGAAAATCCTTTCGCCCTTTTTATAGTGTCGCATTTCACCGTTGGCAAAGATATTTCTCAATCCCTCAAAAGCTGCAGCCCCATCGATAAAAGAAAGACTCAACTTCAATGCGGGCACTAACAGGTCTGTAGCGTTTGGTAATTTCTCCATCTGCTGGAAGTGCGGCACCAGCTCATCCCATGACCTTACGATAGTAGTATGCCCAACCCTCACACCTTGCCTGATCACCTGATCTAGGTCGATCGTTTTTGATAGTAACAATACGGGGATCGTTGTGGTAGCTACGTTACTGTGCAGTAACTTAAGCAGGGCTAATGTGTGCATATCGGTAGTATGCTCAAGCAGAACGATCTTAGACGGTTGCTTAAACAGCGCCTGTCGCATCGTATCCAGCCCGCCACTGACATGGATGATTCTATCTGTATCTAATTGAGCATCAATCTTTAAATCTTCGTACAATTGTTGAGAACCTACTACCAACACCTTACCCATACACCCTTTAACTCCTAAAACGCTGTAAGGTAGGACGCCTTTACAGCTTGCACGACAGCGGATTCCCACTTTCTTTCAAAAAGAATTGAAAACAGAACTGTGCTTATCGGCTAAAGAACATGTACAAATATCATTGTAGCATACTGGATGGAATGATAAAGAAGCGCCAAGTAATACCTAAGAAAGACTATGTGTCCGCACTATACAAAAGCCTCAAATAGCTCAGCACACGACGCCTCGAGAACACCTCCTACAATACTCGTATCTACCCAGCCGCAATCAGCTAGCACCCGTGAGCTCAGCGCTATCTGCTTATGATAATGAGTTATCCTGTCGATAGATAAGCCATATATGACATGTGTGATACCACACCACATGATGGCTCCCATACACATGGGACAGGGTTCGCCTGTAGTGATCAATGTTAAGTCCTCGACTGGCCAACCTGACTTGGGTAACTGTCGTAACGCCTCCATCTCCGCATGAGCAGTCTTACCATTCTGCTGTGTACTGTTAGCAGCCACTATACTAGTACCTGTCCGCCGATGGACGATCACACATCCATAGGGTGTCTCGCCATGCTTAGCCACTTCGATGGCTTGCTGCATATAATGCTCTATCTGAGCTGATGATAATACTTGGTCGTCCACTGGCCTCTGTCTGTATACATTACCAATACATACATACCTGACGAAAGGTTTTGCAATGTGATCCGCTCACCTGCTACACAGCTGTGTGCAGACATGAGACGACCCTGCAGGTCATATACTACCAACTCACCATACTCATCAACTTCTACACCACGAGATGTGATCGTAATAGGGATTTGATCGACTACTCTGCTAGTCACCGTAACTGCTTTGCTGGCACAGGGCTCTAACCATAGGTTTACTACCTGAGTGATCGTCCTCCCCTCCATACTGACCGTATCTCCTAGCAGCTGATTGACCTGTGCATGGGTGAGCGGATCAGCGTCGTAGATATCGACTCTCGCATCGCTGTAGCTTGACACCACACTGAAAAAATCATCAGCCTGCTTCTTGCGGGCATCTCGGCCACGCTTGATAATTAGCATATCGGGCATATCATGGTCATCTGCAGTAATCTAGAGCTTGGGGCTAGCCTGTATCCATGTTGCTGTATCTAAGCCAAAAGCATTGTAGTAGAGGTCCGCATTGGCATCATCACTCGCCAGCCAAGCAGGCACATCATATGCTGCGATATCATTACTACATACACACCGCAGCATCGAAGGATCATAGCCCACACGGTTCAAGTAGTCAGGATCTGCAGCAATCTGGGATACAATATGTGCCCCCGTACTATGTCCCAACAGAGATACCCTATCGCTATCACCCCCATAGTCATCTACATGATCTAGTACAAAGGCGACTGCACTGGCGACGTCATTTGTGTGGACTGGATACTTAATGCGATCTAGATTATCTATCTCAAAAGGTAAGGGCGACAGGCGATAATTGACACTTACGAATACCCAGCCCCTGCTTGTGAAATAATCACCTTTTAAAAATACATTGGACTTATCACCTGACGTCCAGCCACCCCCATGCACGTAGATCAGCACAGGTGCAGGCACGTCACCAGCCGGTATACCTACGTCTAAGCTAAGCAAGGTAAGATCTACTCCTGATACCTCTAGATAGGGTATGTCATAAAACCATTGTGACTGTTGTCCATGCATGACATTCACCATACCAGACAAGCAAACGAGTAGTGATAAGAAGTGTACATTGATCTGTGTCATACACATGAGACGATGATGTCTTGTAGAAGTTTAAATACTTTAGCATATTAGCTACTCAATCAAAGAAGCATCAATGTCAACCCTACTACTGAAGAATGGACGTATCGTTACCGACGGTAAAAGCACCTACGGCGACGTACTGATTAAAGATGGCATCATCCAGACCGTGGGTGGCATAATAGACAGTCCTGCAGACGAGGTCATAGACTGCACAGATCGTATAATCATGCCAGGCATCATAGACGACCAGGTACATTTCAGAGAGCCTGGACTCACGCATAAGGCCAACATAGGGTCGGAAAGTAGAGCAGCTCTAGTCGGGGGTACGACTACGTTTATGGAAATGCCCAACACCAAACCGCCAGCCATCACGCAGGAGCGGTTACAAGATAAGTATGACGTCGCAGCTGAGACGAGCTATGCCAACTATAGTTTCTTCATGGGAGCGAGTAACGACAACCTCGAAGAAGTCCTCAAGACCGATAAGGCCAATGTCTGCGGCGTGAAGATATTTATGGGCTCAAGTACTGGTAATATGCTGGTGGACAATGAGCGAGCCCTCGAAGGATTGTTTGGCCAGGTAGATATGCTGATCGCTACCCACTGCGAGGACGAATCCACTATCAGAGGCAATATGCAGCAGTTCGTGGATAAATATGGAGACGACCTGATACCCGCTCACCACCCACTGATCAGAAACGTCGAGGGCTGCCTGCTCTCTAGTCAGCAAGCGATCTCGCTAGCCAAGCGTCACGACACACGTCTACATATACTACATATCAGCACCGCGGAGGAGACCGCACTATTTCGCAATGATATACCGCTCAGCCAGAAGCGTATCACCTCAGAGGCCTGTGTACACCACCTCACCTTTACAGCTGACGACTACGCTACCCTGGGCAATCAGATCAAGTGTAACCCCGCCATAAAGGCGCCTAGTCACAAAGAAGCTATCTGGACTGCTCTACTAGATGACCGCATCGATATAATAGCGACAGACCATGCGCCTCACACCTGGGAAGAAAAATCACAACCCTACGCCAAGGCTCCATCTGGACTACCACTCGTACAGCATAGTCTCTACATGATGCTACAGCACGTCGAGGAGGGCAGGCTGTCCCTAGAGCGGATGGTAGAAAAAATGTGCCATACCCCTGCCATCTGTTTTGATATACACAAAAGAGGATATCTCCGCGAAGGCTACTTCGGTGATATCGTCATTGTAGATACTAAGTCACAGCATACCGTAGAAAAGTCCACCATCCTCTACAAATGCGGATGGTCTCCGCTAGAAGGCCGTACGTTTAACCATCTGGTGACGCATACTATCCTCAATGGTGCAGTGGCATACGACCAGTCAAAGGGCATCGTAAAGCAGGGTCTTGGCCAAAGAATTACCTTCGATAGAGACTAGGTAAGCAGCGAAAGCCCGCTTACCTGTGTCTATGGGGGTGAGGGTTAGCATCAAGTGTCTTGTTATATAATCGAGGCTTGATAAACGCCTCTTTACATAAGCCTGCTAAATGGCCGTAGTAGCTAGGTAGTAGGATGATCGTTAATATGTTAAAGTGGCAGAGGTGTACTTCCTTCTGCCTAATATTTGACAGAAGTTAGTACATTTAACCTCCGTCAAAAACTGAAAGAGCTCTGGTCCCACTCCAGACCCTCTGCGTGAAAACAAATTGTTTGAGAGCCTGAGCTCATAAACCACTAATGATGTCAAGATTATTTAAGCTCGTTGTAGCTGTTTTATTTACCTGTAGCCTGAGTGCCCAAGACATTCACTTCTCTCAGTTCTACATGTCACCACTCAATCTCAACCCTGCGATGACTGGTGTGCTTAATTGCAAGACTAGATTCGTTGCTAACTACAGGAATCAGTGGTCTGCAGCGCTAGCTGCCAATGCCTACAACACCTACTCTGTGTCATATGACCAGAAGATGCCCGTCGGTAGAGAGGACTACTTCGGTATAGGAGGTACTCTCTGGGGCGACGTAGCTGGTGAGTCTCGCTTCGGTAGTACGAGTGGTCGTCTATCTATGTCATACAGTAGAAAGATGGCAGGTTACCGTAAGAAGTCGAGTTACCTAGTATTCGGTGCTGAGGGAGGTGTCGTACAACGTCGTATAAGTCAAGGTGATCTGAGATGGCCTACACAGATTACTAGTGACGGCGTATTCGACCCGACTATCGATCCACGAGAAAACCTAACCGATGTAGATGGTATCTATGGTGATATAGGTGCTGGTGTACTTTGGTTTAGCATCATCGATGATAATACCAACTGGTTCGCTGGTGCAGCAATACACCACCTCAACCAACCCAACGTATCATTCTTTGGTGGTGAGGAGTCACTCTACAGTCGGTACACACTACACGCTGGTGGTCAGTTCGAGACTGCACCGCGTATCTCTTGGATCCCTAACATCGTCTTCATGGCGCAGGGGCCTCACAGAGAGCTCAACCTAGGTACCAGTGTACGTTTCGCACTAGGACCATCAAGATTAACCAATCAATCATGGCAAGTAGGTGCCTGGTATCGAATAGGTACTAAGACAGCGTTTAGTGCAGACAACCCTAGTGACGTAGGTGCATTCTCACTACATAGTGACGCCGTAATATTCTCTACGAGATTTAACTATGACCAATTTGGTATCGGTTTTAGTTATGACCTTAACATCAGTGAGCTACAAGGAGCTGCTGCTGGTAACGGTGCTTTTGAGTTCTCACTCACATATGACATCTGTGGACCTGAGACACGTGGTGTTTACTGCCCACGATTCTAAGACCAACTACGAATAGGTCTATTGCTACTAGACTGACAGAAATATAAAAGCGGATATCAACGGCAAGTTGATATCCGCTTTTTGGTTTTATATCTGGCACAGTAAGACATGGTTTCTATTTTGATTACCGTGCAAAACAAGTCCCCTCTGCAGATGACATCTGTACCTTTTGGTTTTCTAACCAGTGTCAGCAAGGCCCGACTACCTTACTTCGGGAGCCTCAGCACAGCGCATTTCTACTTCGCTCAATACAGCGCCTTCTCTACAGGGATTAGACATATTTTAGCGCTGCGACGGTTCTACCCGCAGTGCAATAAACTCAAATCACTTACTGCGGTCTATCAAGATCAATAGTGACTGGCCTTACTTCAAGAAACTTAAGGTCAAGGGTTCTTGATACATCCCCTATGCAGTACGAGCTAGCCATCAATTACGAGTGATCGACTACCAACAAATAGTCTAGAAATAGAAAACCGCTAATCGTACTTCCAGTTACCACGCTTGATATACCAATTAACCAGTAAGCCCATAGCTACCCAGTAGTAAATCTCTGCGGCCCAGCCCCAGCCTATGCCTAAATCGAATGTATTGAGGACTAGGTAGGTGTAGATCACGTAGAATATGGTCATGAGCGACTGGATAGCCAACGCATACCTAGTCTTGCCGATACCTATAAGGCCATTCATATAGATACTACCCGCTGCGAAAGTGACTAGTATCACAAACAGCAGGGGCATATAAGGAACAGCCTCTGCGATGAGGGTGCTATCTCCTGCGCCAAACAGTGGCGTCAACACGAGACGCGGCGCTAGGACCACCGGCAGTGATAATAACGCTGTAGTGATTGTGCTGAGTAGTGCGGTCTTCTTGATCATAGGCAGTACAGCCTGACTCTTACGCTGGCCTATAAATCCGCTGGCGATAGTATTGATACCGGCAGCAAAGCCCCAGCAGGGTACACTAAGTATCAAGTATACATTGCGAATCAGGTTACTGACACTTAACTCCTCGGCACCAAGGTTCTCTACAAAGGCAAAAAAAATAAACCAAGAGCCAAGTCCTACGGCCGACTGCAGTACGATGGGATAAGAGAGATTAAATACCTTCTGCATGACGTAGGTACTCAAGCCAGAAAAGTCTAACAGATGATACTTCTTAAGGCTATGATCAAAGAGCATGTAGAGGATAAACATGACAAATGCGACGGCCTCAGCCAACGTACTTGCCAGCCCTGCACCTGCAATACCCATCTGCGGCATGCCCCACTTACCGAAAATCAGGGCATAGTTAAGTATCACATTAACCACTGTCAGCACCAGCGTGGTGTAGATAATGAATCGCGTACGAGCTATACCTGTATACAGAGATATGAGTGCTACCCCTAGATAGCTAAAAAAGACACCATAGCTACGAGGATATATGTACGCGAGGCACCTAGAAAGTATCTCTGGATCGTCTATAAAGAGGGAGAAAAAAGCCTCTGAAAAGAGTTGCAAAAAGATAAAAAGACCAACAGCTAGCGCCAACTCAAAAAAGAAGAGCGACTGGAAACTAGTACCGACCTCACGATAAGCTCTCTGCCCTGATCGTCTAGCAATTATGATCTGACCACCGCGGCTAAAACCGTAACCGATACTAGCTATGAGCAGGTAAAATACACCGACAATGCCTACGGCCGCAAAATCTAAACGACTGACGGAGTTGAGAAAGATATTATCACTTAAGACAATGACATTCTGCGTGGCACTGGCCAGCATGATAGGTACTGAGATCGCTAATATCTGCCGATAACTTGTACTCAGTCGCATGCTCGTGGCAGATGATTAGAGGTAAGGTTGCATAGCTCGAGCGATCGACTCAGCAGCATTACCGGCCGCTGACGCAAAATCAGCTTCATCACCAGCATAGATGATACCTCTACTGCTATTGATCAATAGTCCGCAATGAGCATTAGCCCCATGCTTGATGACTGCGTCTAGGTCTCCGCCCTGAGCACCTACACCTGGTACTAGGAGGAAGTGATCTGGAACTATCTGCCTGATATCGGCGAATCGCTCTGGGTGTGTCGCACCGACTACGAACATCAGCTGATCTGTACTACCCCACTCCTGCGCCTTGGTCAGTACATGCTCGTAGAGATATCGTTGATCGCTCTGCAGCATCTGAAAGTCTCGGCTACCCGCATTACTAGTTAGTCCAAGCAGTATTACCCACTTGTCATCCCACTCAAGAAATGGTCCCACACTATCGATACCCATGTAGGGGGCTACTGTGACAGCATCAAAGTCGAAATACTCGAAGAAACACTGCGCATACTTGGCACTCGTATTGCCAATGTCTCCCCGCTTAGCGTCCGCGATAGTAAAGATGCCCTCCGGGATATAATCCATGGTCCGCTCTAGCGACTCCCAGCCCTTAGGGCCCATAGCCTCATAAAAGGCAATATTGGGCTTATACGCTACGCAGTGCCTATGTGTGGCATCGATGATCGCCTTGTTAAATGCAAAGATAGGATCTGGCTCAGACGCTAGATGTGCAGGTATACGGCTTACATCCGTATCAAGGCCTACACACAAAAAAGAGCCTTTGTCTACTATGGCAGCCGTTAAGTCAGCACGCGTCATAGTGCCTGTACTCCATTGATGGCTGTCACTGCCTTGATCTGGGGTAGCTGCTGTAGTATGGCCTGCTCTACTCCTGCTCGCATCGTCATCACCGACATGCTGCAAAACTCGCAGTTACCTAGCCACTTGATAGACACCTCGAAGTCGTCGTTGACATCTACCACCTCGATGTCTCCACCATCTACCTTGAGGTGAGGACGTATGCTATCTAGAGCATGGTTGATATCAGCGATGAGTGCTGTCTTTTCTTGATCTGACATTAAGCAAAGATATGCATTAGAACATAGATAAAGCTACACCCTGTACTACCAGCGCCTAGTGGGCACCGCAGGCTTAGGATAGTCCTTACCTAGTGTGACGCCATACTTGGCCAATTCTTCTGACCTCAGCACCCAAGGGCGGTGTACATAGGTAGAAGGCAGGTCCTTGATCTCCGGTAGCCAGTGCTTAACATAGGTACCATCACTGTCGTACTTACGCGACTGGCTGAGGGGGTTGAAGTAGCGGTTTTCCCGTGGGTCACTACCCACTCCAGCTACATAATTCCAGTTTCCGTAGTTACTGCAGGGATCGTAATCGAGTAGCATACTCTCGAAGTACTCTGCTCCCAGTAACCAATGTACCTTCAGATCTTTGACTAAGAAAGAGGCAACATTCTGGCGACCACGATTACTCATAAAGCCTGTCGCATTGATCTCTCGCATATTGGCATCGATAAGCGGGACGCCTGTGCGAGCCTCTGACCATATTCTGAAAACACTCCTGTCCTCGGTCCACTCTTGGTCGATAGGCTCTTGCTTGGTACCTTCTGACTGAAAGATCGCATTGCCATGCTTCTTGCCCATAAGGCGGAAAAAGTCTCTCCACAGTAACTCGAAAAACAACCAGTAGGTAGACCTATTCTTAGTCCGCTGCTCTTCGTACTCTTTGAGCGACCAATAAATCTGCTTGGGGCTGATACAACCCGCTGCTAGCCAGGGGGACAGTTTACTACTAAAGTCCCAGCCTAGCATACCGTTACGTGTCTCCTTGTAGGTGGCAATGAGGTCAGACTGCCACAAATAGTAATCGAGCTGCTCCAGTCCAGCGGTCTCCCCACCTTCGAAGCGGATGTCAGCCTGTGATCCCTGCGTATGACCTAGGTCTGCAAGTGTAGGTATGTCGGTGGCAGTGAGGCCCTGCGGCGTCTTACTCTTGATGCTTGCGGGTATGTCTAGCGGTTTCCTAACCGGTACATACTTCTCCACTTCTTTGCGATAAGTCGAAAATATATCGGGGGTCTGTGCTATAGGAAAAGGTAGGTCCGCTGTATGATAGAGCATCTTGCCACGGGTGTAGATAAGCTCTTTGCCTTGAGACCACAGACCTTGTTCTACAGCATCTTGCCGCTCGACCTCTTCCTGCGTTCGCTCGCGATTACAATACACTGCCGTCGCCTGATACTGCTCTGCTAGAGCTAGTATAACATCCTCTGCTCGGCCAGACGCCACGACTAGGTCGCCTCCACGACTGCGCAAGTTATCCCGTAAATTCTGGACACTTTCTATTAGGAACTTAGCCCTATGGTGGCCTGTTTTGGCAAAACCATACTCCGTCTGGCCTCTATATATTCTATCGTCAAAGACGTAGACCGGCACCACCTTGTCATAATTGTCATAGGCAGCATGCAGGGCTTCGTTATCGTGTAAGCGAAGGTCGTTCCTAAACCAGATGAGGGCTTTGTTCTCCAATTGTCAATAAGGTTTAAGTGTTTAAACATGATAGGCAAACCTAGGTTTTTATATTATTGCATAATGACACTATTAAGAAAAAGATGAGACTACTATATATACTGCTTTGTGCCGCAGCCCTACTGACTAGCTGTAAGCCAGACATCAAGTCTGACGCCAACCAAGCCCTTTACGATGAGGTCATGGTAGTACATGACGAGGTGATGCCTAAGATGAGCGATATACACAAGCTGCGCAAGCAAATAAGAAAGGCCTACCCAGACAAGTCGGTAGCCGGTTACGAGGCCAGCCTAGTGGTACTTACAAAGCTCGAAGAAGCAGACGAGGGGATGATGGAGTGGATGGCCAACTTTAAAGTACCTGAAGAGACGGATGCCACCGAGCAAAAAGCCTACCTGATGCAAGAAAAAGTAGCCATACAAAAGGTAAGCGACGACATGTACGCTGCTATGGCTGCTGCCAAAAAGCTGCTACAATGATCAGAACAGCCACCCTAGTACTAGCTATAGCCATGACGATAGTATCGTGCAAAGAAGCAGCTAGCGGACCACTACCCAAGCTAGGCCGAACGACGACCAATGCGGATGGTCAAGAGATCCCGCATACTATCCGACCTTGGACATTTACGAGCCAAGATAGCACGACGATCACCAGCAAGGACCTCCGTGGTGAGCCCTACCTAGCAGACTTCTTCTTTACGTCGTGCCCGTCTATCTGCCCCAAGGTAACCAAGCAGATGCTCCGACTGTACGACCACTACGACGGTCGTATCAAGCTGATCTCTTTTACGATGGACCCCAAGCGTGATACACCAGCTAGGCTTAAGCAATACGCTACTAACCTCGAGGTGACCAGTCCTGCGTGGCTATTCTTGACGGGTGACAAGGAGTTTACCCTAGACCTAGCGGATGACTACTTCGTCGCTGCCTTTGAGGATCCCGATGCCCCTGGAGGATTTGACCATAGCGGTAAGATCATCCTGGTCGACGGCGATGGCCATGTACGAAGTTTCGCCGAAGGCACCGATCCAGAGGATGTTACAGACTTATTCGCTGATATAGACCAACTCCTAGCTGACTATGAAAATAAGTAGCCTCTACCTAGCAGGTGCCGTGCTGTGGATAGCATTGATGCTGCAGTCGTGCTATGAAAATCCCTACGTGCAAGGGCAGCGCATCTATGATTTCTGGTGTGCTAACTGTCACATGGAAGACGGCACAGGACTGGCCAAGGTCAATCCACCACTAGCTGACAGCGACTACCTACGAGATAACCAATCCGTCGTACCCTGCATGATACGCCAAGGCTACGAGGGCGAGATGGTCGTCAATGGTATCACCTACAATCAGCCTATGATTGCCCATCCACAACTATCAGAAGTAGAGATCGCTAATGTGGTCAACTACATCAATCATGCATGGGGTAACGACTATGGAGAGGTATCTATTAATCAGATCAGGGAATGGCTAGAGCCCTGTCCGAAGCCTTATTAAGAGATTGAGAGAGAAGAGACTCTGAGACAAAGTGAGTTAGACGTCCGTGGGTTTACTCCGACGTCGATAGACTCAATCCGATCCTAAGGTCCGCCTACCACCAATGGTATGGCCAGACACTCGATGCTGAGGCAAAACCTCGCATCTCGAACTTAGCCCCAATGCATTAAGTCTTAGATATCTCATCTACGTTTTCGACGCTGAAGGAAGAAGCGAGGATCTCTTGGT
>CAYMFD010000016.1:4976-50562 GCA_964389475.1 uncultured Saprospiraceae bacterium | reverse complement strand
GATAGGCTCAGGATAGCCAGGGCAGATAGTGTGAGTCTTCTGATCATTGGTCGATTGTGAATAGGTTATTATAATCTGCTTGTAGTCTTTCTATCAATGGTATGTGCTGGGTGCTATGTATCGAGCCCTCATCGATGAGGTTGTATGGTCCGTTTTCTACCCCGTAGAACCAGTCTCGGATATCTAGGCCTATACGTATCTCCGTATCCTCACCTTCTACTATGGTTATGGTATCCTCTGTGCTTATAGACTGGTAGGCGACATCGCCACCCAAGTGTAGGGCAAATGATCGATCAGATATGCCGTCACCATCTAGGTCTATGGTGCCTTCTACCTTGGTAAATACATAGCTGGTCCAGCTCAGCCAGTACTCTCCGGATGAGGCTAGTGGGTGACCAGATGGCCAGTCGCTAGGTCGGGTAGCATTGAGCTCAGGGTTGACGCCTAGACCTATCTGTAGTCCCTCATAAGTGCCCGGAGCCACCGCGATGGGTAAGCTGTAACCCTGGGCGGACTGGTCTACATCTACATGACTATCCCCTACAGTCGCATAAAATACCCGATCATCCGTTGGCCTATCGCCTAGTGTGAGTTCACTGATGTAAGTGGTAAACCTGGTAAATGTTATTTCGTAGTTATCATATTCATATGGTGTGAAAAAAACGAGGGGTGAGTCATCATAGCTTAGTCGCCAGTTAAGCACCAGGTTACCAGCCACAGGTCCTGTGATCTGTGCAACCTCCGTATCTGTAACCGTTGATCCGCCTGTATCGCTAATCTTGGCCGTGACGGTTAGGTCTCCAGTCCTATTGCCCACGAAGAAGCTAGAGTCTTGTCGTACGATCTCCGTATTAGGCGTACTAATGTACCGGTATACAACCTCCTCTCCTACGCTGGCCTTGATCTCATACCTAGATACGAGGTCTATTGCATTGACAGATAGGCTGTAGCCTATCATAGACCCTGCCTCTGCTGAGGTGGTCGATAGCACGAGGTCTAGCTCAGTAAAGTCCTCATCGCAGCCTGTCGTCAGGATGGCAAGTAGCAGGATCAAGTAAATAGGCAATCTAGTCATAAGCAATAACAAGGCATATGTAAGTATAACGGTCCTAACTCTCTTGATGTTTTGTATCATCAGGACGCGGTGGGGACATCTATACTCACTTATTCATTAAAGCTGTTCATGGTACGATTCATACCGATAGATACGTAGGATAGGCACATATCGGATGCCTTCTGTATAATTTGTGGTAGGGTCTCCCTCTCTTGGCTAGACCACTTGCCGAGTACGTAGTCCACTTGTTGTCCAGGGCCGAAGTCATTACCGATGCCGACCTTGAGACGAGGATACTTGCTGCCGCCTAGTACTTGCTGGATATCCTTGAGGCCATTGTGGCCAGCATCGCTACCCTTAGCACGCATGCGTAGTTTGCCGTAGTCCAGGTGGAGGTCATCTACCACGATCATCGTATTGTCCTTCTGCACCTTGAGCTTATCCATCCAGTACTTGACAGCCTTGCCGCTACGGTTCATATAGGTCGATGGCTTTAGTAAGGTGATGCTACGTCCCTTATGCTTGATGACGGCGATACTACCTAGCTTGTCTACCTTCCACGTGCTTTCTTTTTCAGCCGCTAGGTGGTCTACTACGTCAAATCCGATGTTGTGCCGAGTGTTATCGTACTCACCACCTATATTGCCGAGACCTACGATCAAGTACTTCATATTAGGATCTATGTCTTCTACTACTGGGTTGTGCTCAAGACCTAGAAGCCCCCTTATCCATGCCCACATAGTGTTTATGATTTTTACGTCTTATGTATTACTATACAGTATCGACGCGATAATTGATGCACCCGGAGATGCGATAGCGTATAATAGACGAAGCGGCTACCATATTGCTATGATTGCCGCTTCATCATTTTTATTGTTAGACTTGGGTATTCTAGTCTTCGCTTTCTATACCAGCGATCTTGTCACTTACTAGTACTCGACCACAGTGTTCGCAGGCAATGACATTTTTGCTCTGTCCGATCTCAATGATCGTCTGTGGTGGTATCTTGTTAAAGCAACCGCCACACGAGCCTCTATTGACAGGTACCACAGCTAGGCCGTTACGGTAGTTGTTTCTGATTCTGTCATATGACTTAAGTAGTCTTGCCTCGATGGTTTTACGAGCTTTGGCAGACGCCTTATTAAGCTTCGTTTCTTCCTTCTCCGTCTTAGCTATGATGTCCGCTAGCTCAGATTGCTTTCGCTCTAGGTTCTCTTGTAGACCGGCGATTCGCTCTGAGTTAGTAGCTAGAGTCGCCTCTTTGGCAGTTTGCCCTATCTCAGCCTCGCCTATACGCTTTTTAGAAAGCTGTATTTCCAGCTTCTGTAGCTCTAGCTCTTTTGTGAGAGCATCGTACTCACGATTGTTTTTCACGTTATCGAGCTGTCTCTCGTATCGCTCGATCAGGGCCTCTGCCTCGTGTATGTTCTTATTGTGATTGGCGATATCGGTCTTTATCTCGTCGATAGTCTCGTTGAGCTTGTTGATACGGGTCTGCACACCTGCGATATCGTCCTCTAGGTCACTTACCTCCATAGGTAGTTCTCCCTTTAAGATTTTGATCTCGTCAACCTTGCTATCGATAGATTGTAGTTCGAAAAGAGTGTTTAAAACTTCTTCGACTGACTTTGCTTCTGTCTTAGCCATGTAAACTGGGCAATTTTAGATTAGTAAAAGTAGCTCACTGGATTAGTGATTACCTTCGTTTTATGGGCTGCAAAGGTATTAAATTTTTGACTGACTAAACGATGAAGTAAGTCGATCGTAAATTGTTCGCTTTCGTAGTGTCCTATGTCGGCGATAATGATGTCGCCATCTGCATCAAAAAACTCATGATATTTATAGTCACTGGTGATGAAAATGTCGGCCTTGCTAGCCTTGGCTGCCGGTAGTAAGAAACCACCCGAACCGCCACAGATAGCCACCGTTTTGATCTGTCGTGACGTGATGGCCGTATGCTTGATGACGCTGCATGCCATATTCGATTTTAGATGCTCCAGGAAGGCGTCGGTCGCCATGGCATGTGGCAGGATGCCTAGGAGACCTGCACCCACCTTGCCTTCGCTGTCATGCTGTAGGTCGGGAGCTAGTATGGTCGCCTTCTCTAGTCCTAGGCGATTGGCAATCTCAGTATTGACGCCATGGTCTAGTACGCTGTCTAGATTGGTGTGAATGGCGTAGATCGCGATGTCGTGCTTGATGGCCTTGATGACCGTCCGTTCTATATAGTTGCGGCCGACGAGCTGCTTGAGCCCGCTAAATATTATCGGGTGGTGGGCCACTATAAGATTGCATTGGGTAGCGATCGCCTCGTCTACACTAGCTTCGATGCAGTCTAGGGTAGTAAGTACACCTGTGACTATTGCTGACACGTCACCGACTAGGAGTTGACTATTGTCATATGACATCTGGTAGGCCGGCGGTGCTACCGACTCGAGGTGATCGATTACGTCCTTGATCCTAGTCATGAGCCGGTAGTTTTTTGGCCAATACTGCATCGGTCAGTCCTTGCTTGTAGGCGATGACCTTCTCCAGTGTGGCAGTATCACTGCTGCCTATGATGCTGGCGGCAAGTATACCTGCATTCTTACCACCATCTAGGGCCACGGTGGCTACGGGTATGCCGCCTGGCATCTGTAGGATACTCAGTATGCTGTCCCAGCCATCGATACTATTTCTACTCTTGACCGGCACGCCGATTACGGGTAGTGGCGTGAGGGCTGCCACCATGCCTGGCAGGTGGGCGGCGCCTCCAGCACCAGCGATGATGACTTTGATACCTCGCTGGTGGGCTTTTTTGGCAAAATCATACATCAAGTCTGGCGTACGGTGTGCAGAGACGACCCTGGCTTCAAAGGCGACGTCCAGCTGCTTGAGGATGTCTGCTGCTGCTTTCATAACGGGCCAGTCACTATCTGATCCCATGATGATACTTACGATCGGCTCTTTCATTTGCTGATGATTTTTAACGTGTCTCTGAGGCGCTTGGCCTCTATGATAGTCTCTTCTAGGGACTCACCAGTTACGGTGGCATGCCCCATTTTACGATAGGGCTTTGTAGCTGCCTTGCCATATAGATGCATATGCGCAGCAGGTATAGCTAGGCATGTGTCTAGGCCTCGGTAGTGTACGGGGCCAGTGTGGTCTGGATCGCCTAGGAGGTTGACCATTACGGCTGCTTGTAGGAATGTGGTGTCGCCTAGTGGACTATCCGTGATGGCCCGTAGGTGCTGCTCAAACTGACTAGTTACTGCTCCCTCGATGGTATGGTGTCCGCTATTGTGCGGTCGTGGTGCTACCTCGTTGATGAGTAGGTCGCCTTGCTGGGTCAAGAATAACTCGACAGCCAATAGCCCCACCACTTCTAGGGCTTCGGCGATAGACTCTGCTAGGGTTATGGCTGCTGCCTGAGTCTCTGCACTCGTCCGACTAGGGGTGTACAGGCACTCGACGAGGTTGGCCGTTGGGTGAAACTCCTGCTCTGCAACTGGGAAGGATCGTACCTCACCGCTCGGTGTGCGAGCAACGATCACAGACAACTCCTTGTCTATGTCGACTAATGCCTCGCAGATGCTTGGCACCGGTAGCAGTTCGTTGAGGTCTGCCTTTGTACGTATGACAACCACTCCCTTGCCATCGTAGCCGCCCGTCCTCGCCTTCTGTACAAAGGGTAGGCTGAGCTCTCCACTGCTGAGTAATTGTAGGATGTGGTCCTTGCCGTCTGCTAGCAAAAATGCCGAAGTAGCGAGTCCGTGAGACTGGTAGTACTGCTTTTGCAAGCCTTTGTCATTAATGATGCGTAAGACCTCTGGTTGAGGGTAGACCTTAACGCCGGCTGCTTGCAGTTGCTCTAAGGCACCCACATGCACGGCCTCGATCTCGATGGAGACGATGTCTTTATCCTTACCAAAGGCTAGTACGTCCGCCTCGTCGAGGATATTACCGATGGTAAATGCTGGGTTGATCGCAGCGGCTGGGCTGTCTGCCGACTTGTCCATCATGTGCAGGGTGATGCCTAGCTTGCTGGCATCTTGGATCATCATCTTGCCGAGCTGCCCACCCCCTAGGATACCGATCTTGAGTTCGTGAAATGGTTTGTCTGATCCCATAGTATACAAAGGTCGCAAAGTAGAAGGACTAGACCTACTAACCTGCTTTGGATTATTAGCACCAAGGGTAAAAGGCAATAGTGAGACTGGTGCAAACGTCTTGCTCTTTCGTACTACCGTCAATGGTAAGTCAAAATCTCTACTGTAATCTCGACTCGATCTCATAGGGCTCCGTACGAAGTACTTTGACCCGTCTGTGAAACTCGGGGTGCTGGACATTAAGTACCAGGTTGCTTTCGTAGGGTAGTACAGCTGATGGTACAGAGATCCCCATAGCATTGAGTCGCTGCCAGCAGTCATCTGCCAAGGTCCGTGAAGCCTCATAGTGATGACCCGCACCGAAGCTTCGTAGTAAGTCTGTCGATATCTCTATGATATCCATGTCCTCTACCTCGATCACCGTAAAGGTGTAAGGACGGCTAAAGTCCTGCGGTGCCTTGAGGTTGACGAGTAGTTCTAGTAAGGCCAATGCTCGTGAGAAACTAGCATAGACGACTGGCTGCCCTCTACGGTTCCACCTGCCGCCGTACTTCTCTGCTCCTATGCCAGAGATGTCACCTGCATACTGTGCTGCTGTGATCCTGTAGACAATCATGCATAGATGCCATGAGCGATGCGAGACAAGGTGTCGCTCACCTGTACAAAACCGAAGGGAGTATCTAGTAGTGATAGCGGCGTGCAACCTAGGGCTGGTACATGCTCTCGCAGCCACCCAGCTACATGGTCCTCGCCTATGATATCGCTAGCGTGACTGTGTAGATCCCTGAGCATGAGTACAATACTCGATAGGTCAGTGGAAAGGACCTTGTCGGGTGCATATCGCTGTAGTGACCGCTGGCTCGTATGTAAGATAGGGCTGAGATCACTCAAGGACAGGGACAGTCGATGTGCTATATCTAATACGTCTTGCATGTAGAGACCTCGCCTAGCCATAGCGATCTTACCAGGTGACCGATAACTCATCACAGCTGCCTCGTGTAGCTCCATAGTGTCAGGTGCAGTATACTTGATCATAATTACGCCATTTGACCATAAAAATACGCCACTTGTCTTTGCTTGTCAAATTTTACCTCCCACTTTAACACTTGCATGCTTTTCCTTGCAGCATAGCAAGTGCCTTGGACTAGCAGTATTATTACAATAGATCTATACTAAAGATATAGCTATGAGCCGTCATATATAGCTTGGACTCATCTGCATTAAAAGCACAGTTGGCCGTAGCCTGCCCTGTCTCTATGGTGCCTAGGTGGGTGCCATCTGGATCAAAAACTAATACACCGCCTGGCCCGGTGGCGAAAATGGTTCCGTCCTTTGTCACTTTGAGGCCATCTGGTAGACCCTTCTTATCGCCAACCATGCTGGTCGCATCGAAGAATACTTTTTTGGAGACGATCTTTTCTAAGTTATCAGACATCTCATACTGCATCCAGATCGCCCGCTTGGGGTCACTATTAGCGACGTAGAGATACTTTTCGTCAGGAGAAAACGCCAGTCCATTGGGCCGAGTAAGCGACGAGTCGAGTAGGTAGATATACTCCGTGCGGTCTACATGGGTCCGGTATATTCCCTCGAAGGACAGCTCCTTAGCTGGATCGTCGTCTTGCTGGGGTAGGCCGTAGGGTGGATCGGTAAAGAAGTAGGTGCCGTTACTCGCCTGTACGACATCGTTAGGACTATTGAGCTTGCGGCCGCCGTAGTTAGTTGCGATAGGTGTAAATCTAGGTCGTGGCTGGTCGACCGGCGTAGCCATCTTGGCCAGTATCCGTTCGCCATGCTGGCAGAGTACTAGGTCGCCGTCTGCATTGATGATGAGGCCGTTAGAACCTTCTCGTCCATCCTGGCCGAGGTAGCCGCTAGGACGTAGGTAGGTCTTGGTGCCTTCTGCTTCTGTCCACTGATATATAGCATTATCGGGTACATCTGACCATAGGAGCATCTGCTGATCATCTAGCCAGACGGGGCCTTCGCTCCACTTGTAGCCATTCGATAGGGTGTCTAGTCGGGCATCGGAGGCGATGTGCTGCAGCATACGACCGTCGTTAATACTTAGATCACCAGTGGCATCGTGCTTACAGGCTGATAATAGGGTGGCGATGCATAGGGTAAGGAGGATGGGCTTTGTCATTTGTTTTTTGCTTGTCGTTTGAGTTCGTATAAGTCATCACGGTACTGGGCAGCTGAGATAAAGTCGAGTTCTTTGGCCGCCTTTTTCATCTTTCGCTCGGTCTCGGAGATCAGTCGATCTAGTTGGTCGAGGTTCATATTGCTGATCACTGGGTCAGCGGCTAGGCCGACCTCGGTATCGTTGTCGTATTTCTTCGGTTTCTTGCCCCTTATGTCGAGGATTGATTTTTGTGCCAATATTTGTTCCTTGGTCTTGGTGACGGTGGTCGGGGTGATACCGTGTTCTTCGTTATGTGCCATCTGTATGGCACGACGACGGTTGGTCTCGTCGATAGTGATCTGCATACTGTCTGTCACCTTATCAGCATAGAATATCACTAGGCCATTGGCATTACGGGCAGCTCGACCCGCAGTCTGTGTGAGGGATCGCTGATTACGGAGAAAACCCTCCTTGTCTGCATCGATGATGGCGACCAGTGATACCTCTGGTAAGTCTAGTCCCTCCCGCAGTAGGTTAACCCCTACCAATACGTCAAACTCTCCCAAGCGCAAGTCCCTCAATATCTCGACGCGGTCTAGGGTATCGACCTCCGAGTGGATGTATCGTACCTTGATATCTAGTCGCGCCAGATACTTGGTCAGCTCCTCTGCCATACGCTTGGTGAGGGTAGTGACAAGGATGCGTTCGTCTATTTTGATACGGCCTTGTATCTCATCTAGTAGGTCGTCTATCTGGTTGAGGCTAGGTCGTACTTCGATCGGTGGATCGAGTAGGCCTGTAGGTCGTACGATCTGCTCCACGACGAGCCCTTCGGTTTGTGATAGTTCGTAGTCGCCAGGCGTAGCACTTACATAGACGGTCTGCCCAGTAATCGACTCAAATTCGTCAAAGTTGAGCGGCCTATTGTCCATAGCGGACGGTAGCCTAAATCCATGATCAACGAGGCTCAGCTTCCTAGCGCGGTCACCGCCCCACATACCTCGTACTTGGGGTATGGTCACATGACTCTCATCGATGATCATGAGGTAGTCGTTCGGGAAGTAGTCGAGTAGGCAGAAAGGCCTCGTCCCCATCTGTCGACCATCAAAAAATCTAGAGTAATTCTCGATACCATTGCAGTAGCCTAGCTCTCGGATCATCTCTAGGTCAAACTGTGTCCGCTCGACGATCCGCTTGGCCTCGATAAATCGCTGCTCGGTCTCGAAGAACTTTTGCTGGTCGATCATCTCATCCTCTATCATACGTATAATGGCCTGGAGGCGGTCCTTGGGGGCGACGTACAGGTTAGCAGGGAATATAGCGGCGTGAGTGAGTGCCTGTATACGCTTGCCCGACTCTAGCTCAATCTGCTCGATGATCTCTATTTCGTCACCGAAAAATATGACGCGTATCCCATGGTCGACATAGGGTAGGTGGATGTCGACGGTATCGCCCTTTACCCTAAAAGTGCCGCGCTTAAACTCGACCTCCGATCGAGAATACAGACTATTGACGAGGGCATACAAAAAGCTATTGCGAGTGATGGTCTGCCCGGTCTCGATCCGTACGATACTACCTGCGTAGTCCTCCGGATTTCCCATACCGTAGATACACGATACGGACGAGACGATGATGACATCGCGTCGGCCTGAGAGTAGGCTGGTTGTGGCCCTGAGTCGCAGCTTATCGACCTCCTCATTGATACTGAGGTCTTTTTCGATGAATGTATCGGTGACGGAGATATAGGCCTCTGGCTGGTAGTAGTCGTAGTAACTCACAAAGTACTCTACGGCACTTTCAGGAAAGAACTCCTGCAGTTCGCTGTAGAGCTGTGCGGTTAGGGTCTTGTTATGGGTGAGGACTAGGACAGGCCGATCACACTGCTGTATCACATTGGCCATGGTAAATGTCTTACCCGAACCCGTAACACCGAGTAGGACCTGGTAAGGATCGCCTTTATTTATACCACTGACCAGCTGCTTGATGGCCTGGGGTTGGTCGCCAGTGGGGGAGTAGTGTGATTCTAACTTATAGGTGCTCATAAGTGCTGCTCGAAAAAAAATGGTGTTGCATTAGCGTTCGCTCGCCATGGCATGAATCCAATCGCTTACAAAATACAGTACGTTCTCATTGAATGTTTCCTGATTGGTACTATAATTTTCTGGCTTGCCGCTCGGATCATATTGAAAGAGGTGATTGATATTGTCAAAGGCCTGTACGTCGACTTTAGGGTTACCGTTGGCCGTTATCGTCTCCTTGATAGCGTCAAGATTGCGGACCGTCACCTGCTGGTCTGAGGTGCCATTGACGGCTAGCACTGGGCAGCGTACTTGCTCTAGGTAAGGTGTCGGATCATGCTTTATGAAGTAGCGAAACCAAGGTGTCGTGCTACCCATTATCGTGCTATTTGTAAGCATGGCGTCATCCATGCCTTTGCCGCTCTTGCGCATAGCGGGTAGAGCCATTGCCGCCTCTACAGTCTTACGGTAGTCCGTGATAAAGTCGCTGATCGGTAGTCCATCTGCCGCTATTAGTGCGGTGTATAGCGTGTCGATCTGTGCCCGCACGTCTATGAGCTCAGCCTCGGTGGCGCCACTATTACCGGCGCTTATTTCAATCTGCTCGATCATGAGTTCTTTGATGGGTAGTCCTGGGCCTGCAAGTGATACAATAAAGTCAAGCTGGGTCATGCCGTTGGCTATCCATGCGATCATGCCACCCTCGCTGTGGCCCATAAGGCCGATAGGGCGACTTGCTAGCCTAGCATCACGACGTAGGTAGTCCACGGCAGCGGCTGCGTCCTCCGATAGGTCAGCAGAAGTAGCCGCATTGTGGTTGCCCGTACTCTCACCGATACCTCTGTCGTCATAGCGCAGTACAGCTATACCGTGCCTAGTAAGAAAGTCAGATAGGACGAGGAAGATTTTATGATCCATAATGGTCTCATCACGATCATTGGGACCGGAGCCAGATACTAGGGCTACGGTAGCGATTACTTCACCGTCAGGGATGGTAAGCGTGCCAGCTAGACTGTGGTCCCCACTGGGATGGTCAAATGTGACATCCTCTACGGTGTAGGGAAAGGTGGTAGGGTGCTGCGGCCTAGGCGGTGGCCCTATCGTCATACTATCTCGACTCATGGTCAATGTATCACGGACTATACTCTGGCTAAATACAGCGGTTATTTCATCCGACGGGCCATCATGGGCTAACCTCATGGTCATCCCCATCGCTGTATGGCTAATGAGCAGAGAATCGCCTGTCAGGTGACTGGTGTTGACTTTAATATCGCTAGTCTTTTGCATGGGGCTGTCCATCGTGGCAACCACAGAATCGGCGATCGTAGATAAGTGCAACACCAGCGGTACTCGGCTGCCCATGGCGTCAACATTACCATACCAT
This sequence comes from uncultured Saprospiraceae bacterium, assembly GCA_964389475.1. Lineage (GTDB taxonomy): Bacteria > Bacteroidota > Bacteroidia > Chitinophagales > Saprospiraceae > CAYMFD01. Next base: position 39,893 of record CAYMFD010000016.1, on the reverse strand, counting down.
GTACCAGTCGCACTAGACCAAGGGGTGGATAGCTCGGCAGTAGGAGCGGGTGACTTAGATGTTTTGCAAGAGAATAGGAGAGCTGCGAGGCCTACGATGAGGGCTGTAGCGAGAGGTAGCGTATGTTTTGGTGTCATTCGGTGGGAGATCTGTTAACCTCCTCAAAGTAGTAATACTAATCGAATGCTCAGTAGTAGACAGAGAAAAGCCCGTGTTGACGAGACACGGGCATTACTCAATTAATAACCAAAACTCATATGACAACTATTAAGCATAGATCGTGCCAAACATGATGAGTGATTACTATTTGTAAAATAATTACACATATAAATCCGCTGGTAACTCGCTGTCCTTATTCACATGGGCGAAAAGTGCTGCTATGGCCTGACGACCTTTTGTGCCTAGGGACTTGCTGTAGTCGTTTACGTATAGATCGATGTGCTTATACATGATTTCTGGATCCATCTCCTGCGCATGCTCTCGTATGTAGGCGATGGGAGTTTGCCGATTTTCCATGGCATAGTACACACTATCTCTTACGACGTCTTGCACGACCTCTTTTATTTCCTTTGGCAGGTCTCTCTTGACCACGATACCTCCTAGGGGTATTGGGCTTTTAGTTTTCTCCTCCCAGTTTTCTCCTAGGTCCATTACTTTTTCTAGGCCACGTTCGGCATAAGTAAACCGGTTTTCGTGGATAAGGAGTCCTAGGTCTACCTTGTCGTCGATGACAGCGGCTTCGATATCAGAGAATAGCATCTCGTGGCGGTCCGTGGCTGTAGGGTAGGCGAAGTCCAGTAGTAGGTTGGCCGTGGTGTTGACGCCGGGGATGGCGATGCTGCACGACTCGATAGGGGGTAGGGTGGTCCCTGCTTTCTTGACCAGCAACGGGCCACAATTATGTCCTAAGGCACTACCTGCGTCGAGGAGCTGATACCTGTCTGTCAGCTTGGTCAGTGCATTGTAGCTGAGTTTGGTGATGTCGAGCTCACCTGATTGGGCCATAAGGTTGAGGGCCTCCACGTCTGCAAGTACGATGTCTATCTCTAGGCCACGCATATCTACACGTTGGCTTTTGATAGCCTCAAACATAAAGGTATCATTGGGGCAGGGTGAAAATCCAAATGTCAGTTGCATGTTTACTTGGTTTGCTTAGTCGGATAGAAAGATGAGGTCTCCGTCCTTGTCGTGGGTGACGACCACGGCTGGATCGTTGCAGTCGTCGTCCCGCCTGTGCTGGCATACATAGGAGGCAGAGTTGATGATTGACGGGGCTATGTCGTCGTACTCCTCAGGCCATTCGTTTGTTACCATATGAGCATGTACAGCGGCGATAGGTGTGCCTAGCAGGTCGATTACTTTTTTAACAAAATCATCCTTGACGATCCTACACGACAAGCCGCCAAACTCATTGAGTACGCATGGGCTGATGTGATTAGCATCTTTATATAGAACCGTTAGTGGCCTCACATGGTGGAGGTGAAGGGTCTCTATCCTGGGATGAAGGTTGACGTAGCTTTTGAGCATGTCTAGATCCTTGACGAGTACTGTTACGGGATCTCGATCCGGTAGACCTACCAGCTGTCGTAGCCGCTCTACACTACTATGCGATGAGACACTACAGACCAGACTCCATATAGTGTCTGTAGGCATCAGTACGATACCGCCCGACTCTAGGGGATTTATGATGTCATGTAGCTTGTCTGCGTAAACCATCGTTGATTTGTTGCATCAGATTATGTCCTAATTGCGTCTTACCTGCGGATAGTGGTATTTTTGACCATCCTTTACCTGCACAACGTAGTAACAAAGAGGACATCATAACGTTATGTTTATCTTAGATTATTATAACTAGCCCCTTAAGTATATGGCATTGCCTAATTGGTTCATAAAGAATTGTCTCATCGCTGCACTACTCGTAACTGTGGCATCACCCATGCTAGCCAGGCATATTGTGGGAGGGGATGTGACATATCGCTGTCTCGATGACCTAGGCGCCTCTGTGCAGTACGAGGTGACCCTGATCATGTACAGGGATGGTAGTGACGCAAATGCTGCGGAGTTTGATCCATCTATTCAGTTTGGAATATTTAGAGAGAGAGCTAATAGCTTTGAGCTCGTAGGGGTAGAGCAGGTCTCCTTAAGGAGTAACGAAAGAATCATACCGCAGAGCCCTAGTCCTTGCCTCTCTATACCGAGTTTTGATATTTTTAGAGGGGAGTATCGCTTTACTATTACCCTTCGTAAGATCCCTGATAACTATCACTTCGTCTATCAGCGATGCTGTAGAAATAATACGATCAATAATATCGAGCGACCAGGCGAGCAAGGGGCAGCCTTTATGGCCATACTTACGCCGGCAGGTCAGCAGGTTTGTAGCAGTAGTCCTACATTTGACCAGTTTCCTCCCATAGTAATCTGTGAGGGCATTGAGTTGACATTTGACCACGGTGCTACCGATCCAGACGGTGATCAGACAACGTATCAGTTCTGCTCGCCACTGACTGCAGGCGGTCAGGGAGGTACGAGAGCAGGAGATGGTCCCGGAGCAGCCGAGCGGTGTGATGGTGTGACGCCAGCCCCTGAGAATTGTCCACCGCCCTTTCAGCCAGTGCAGTTTATCACGCCTCAGTTCACAGCAGCTCGACCACTTGCGGGTAACCCTGCTGTGGAGATTAATCCCATAGATGGTACTATCAATGGAGTACCAGAGCTTCTCGGGCAGTTCGTGGTTGGGGTCTGTGTACAGGAGTTTCGCAATGGGGTGCTCATGGGTGAGATACGTAGAGACTTTCAGTTTAATGTTACGGAGTGTCCAGTCAATGTAGAGATCGCCCTCGATGCACCACTGCTAGCACCTAAGTCTTACTACATAAGGTCTTGTGGTGACGAAAATGTGTTTATCAATAATCAGAGTCAAGACATAAATCTAATATCACAGTACGACTGGTTGTTTCCCACGACGGCAGGCGACCTTCAGAGTGCCGACAGATCACCTACTATAGGTTTCCCAGGAGTGGGCCAGTATGTAGGCACATTAATATTAAACAAGCAGGATAGTATCTGTGCCGACACCGCCCAGATTACAGTAGACGTATTCCCCGAGGTAACAGCAGACTACGTGGTAGACTATGACACATGCGCCGTCGGTCCCGTGGCGTTTACAGATGTGAGTAACACTGGTGCAGCTGGAGGCCTAGTTAGTTGGGAGTGGGACTTCGGTGATGGAGATACCAGCACAGAGCCTAGTCCTATCCATAGCTTCGAGGAGCCCGCTAGTTATCAGCCGATACTGGCCGTGACCGACGTCAATAACTGCACCGACACAGTCGCCGTTGAGTTTCTGTGGGCACCCATACCGCCACTCGTAGTAGTGCAGCCATCTGCCTTTATAGGCTGTGCTCCAGCGACAGTGACTTTTAACAACTTGAGCGAACCGATTAACGAGCTATACGATATCGAGTGGACCTTCTCTGATGGGCAGACGTCTACGGATATTAGTCCCTCTGTAGTGTTCGAGGAGCCTGGGACCTTCGGCGCTAGCGTGCTTATTACGTCGCCATTTGGTTGCACCTTGGCGCGGAATTATCCAGACTGGATTGAGACGAGACCTAGCCCTACGGCCCTGTTTACCTTTGACCCTACGGAGCCCTCTATCTTTAATCCTGATGTACAATTTACCGATGAGAGTATCGATGCGATCAACTGGACGTGGCGCTTTGATGACGAGGGCTTTAGCAATATGCAGAACCCCTCCTATACGTTTAGGGATACGGGTATCTACGAGGTCGAGCTGGTCGTCCAGCACATATCTAATTGTACGGATACACTGATCCGCTTGATTGATATTTCGCCAGAGGTAACCCTGTTCTTCCCCAATGCATTTACGCCTAATAATGATGGACTGCATGAGACCTTTAAGGGAGTAGGTTTTACGGCAGGTATCACCGATTATGAGATGACCATCTGGAATCGCTGGGGTGAAGAGATCTTTAATACCAATGACCTGAGCGAAGGCTGGCCTGGTACCGATAAGCGCAGTAACAAGCTAGTACCTGAAGGCGTCTATGTCTACATGGTCACATACACCGGCCCTCGCGGCGAAAAAGCAGAGGAGCGAGGCTCAGTGTCAGTCATCAGATAGTAGTATGGCACGCTTCAGAAGAAATCACGGTGACGGCAAGCGTGGTGCTAGCTCCTATGCTCGCCTGGCTGTATTTGGCGTATTCGTTGTCTTTATCATGTACCTGCTGACGAATACCTTTGGTACCTACGATGCGACCTCATCAACGGTTGATGCCAAGTACTACCTACCTACAGAAGTAGAGCTAGATGGAGAGAGGACCTACCTACCTGTTAGTAGTGAGGAGGACGTCGTCGTCCACCATACCGACTACAGCCTAGCCTATAGCGAGGAGCATGAGCAGGCCAGATGGGTAGCTTATGAGCTTACGGAGGCCGAGCTCAAAGTGCCTAACGTCAAGCGATCTAACTACTTTGATGTAGACCCAGATATACGATCTCGGTCAGCAAAGCATAGCGATTACACAAGATCGGGCTACACGAGGGGCCACCTAGCGCCTGCTGGTGATATGGCCCATAGCAAGACGGCTATGGAGGAGTCTTTCTACATGAGCAATATATCGCCTCAGGTCCGGGTCTTTAACAATGGTATCTGGAAGGAACTAGAGGAGCAGACAAGGGACTGGGCCTATAAATATGACCGCCTATTTATCACGACGGGCGGTATACTCAAGCCGGGTCTCAAGCAGATAGGTCGTAATAGAGTGAGTGTGCCAGAGGCCTTTTACAAGGTGCTACTGTATGTCAATGGTGATCAGCGTGGCGCTATAGGCTATGTGATACCCCACGATAAAAGCGAGGCACCACTAGAGGACTACGCTATGTCAATAGATCAAGTAGAGGCCATTACTGGCATCGACTTCTACGCTGACCTACTAGCTCCCGAAGAAGAGAAAAAGGTAGAGTCTACGCTAGACCTAGACCAGTGGCCGGTGAGTAAGAAGAGATATCGGCTACGTGTCGATAAGTGGAACTATCAATAAAACAGAGCATTATCCAACGTATACACATCATCAGCATAGGCGGTCGCATCATGCACGCATTAGCTATAGCGCTAGCAGAAAAGGGTCACCACGTCACAGGTAGTGATGACGAGATCTATGATCCATCATTATCTCGGCTGCGGGAGGCGGGACTAGCGCCAGATACTTTCGGGTGGGATGCTAGCCGCGTCGATGGGGCAGACCTCGTCATAGTGGGTATGCACGCTAGAGCTGATAATCCCGAGTTGATAGCTGCACAGCAACAGGGTATAGAGATACACAGTTTTCCTAGTTACATCGCCGCCGCATCACAGGGCAAGCGGCAGGTCGTCGTCACAGGCAGTCACGGCAAGACGACTACGACAGCCATGATCATGTATGCACTGCGGCAGCAGGGTGTCGACTTTGACTATCTCGTGGGAGCTGATATTGATGGCTTTGACACGATGGTCCGCCTGACCGATGCGCCAATCATCATCATAGAAGGCGACGAGTACCTATCCTCGCCGATAGATCGACGACCCAAGTTCATACACTTTACACCCGATGTGACGGTCATGACAGGTATAGCCTGGGATCACATCAATGTCTTTCCCACCGAGGCCGATTACGACCAGTTATTTACAGCCTACGTCGACCAGTTGTCCCATGATGCCCGGCTGATCTACTATGCTGGAGATGAGAAAGTAGTGCAGACGTGCCAGTCGCTTAAGGATACGATACCCTACAATGCCCTTGAGCGGGTAGGGGATGACAAGGTGAGTGTAGATGGCCATACCTACCCAGTATCCGTGATAGGCGAGCATAATCTGCAGAATATGGCTGCAGCCCACCATGTCTGTCTGGCACTAGGTATGACTACGCATGACTTCTTTACATCGATGGCTACTTTCGCTGGTGCAGACAGGCGATTGCAGGTAGTAACCGATACTGGCTCAGCGCGACTTTTCCATGATTTCGCTCATGCCCCCAGTAAGGTCAAGGCCACCACAGCGGCGGTCAGTGAGTGGTATCCTAGTCGTAGGTTAGTAGCCTGCCTAGAGTTACACACCTTCAGTAGTCTCAATATGGATTTTCTGCCGCAGTACCGAGGAGCTCTTGACGCTGCTGATGTAGCGCTGCTATACTACAGCGAACATACGCTGAGTATCAAGCAGATGGTACCCCTAGATAGTCTGGCAGTCCAGCAGGCCTTTGGCAGCGCCAACCTCGAAGTCTTTACGGATATCGAGGCCCTGCGAGATCGCCTACAGGCTCTACAGTCGCCGGATACTAACCTTCTGCTCATGTCTAGTGGCCGCTTCGACGGCATGGATATTAAGAACTTATGGACTTGACTTAATCCATAGAGCCACCTAATCTTTGTGGTGTACCTATTGTTAAAACCATCAAATGACATGATGAAAATAGCTTACATAATCGCCATAGGCATGATGCTGCTAGGTGTCAGTTGTAGTCCTAAAGTCGTAGTGCCGCCGACTATACCAGTAGCGGAGATTACCTTTAGGCAGGATACTATTGCGCTGGGCCAGCTGACCAAGGGGGCTAGGGCACCGATGGTTTTTAGTTTTACCAATACAGGTACGGCAGACCTCGAGATCGAGATCGTCACCACCTGTAAGTGTACAAGCATCGACTGGCCTAGAGATCCGATAGCACCTGGGGCTACAGCTGAGATACGTGCCACCTACGATACGACCAACGAGCCGTTGGGCCCTGTACGCAAGACCCTTGACATAGTGGCCAATACGGACCCCATCGTCGTTGAGGCATTCTTCACCGCTGATGTCGTCGCACCTTGAGCCCACTCGAGTGGATAGCCGTCATATGTAGCTTGGCATATCTCGTATTAGCAGTACGTAACCATGTTTCCTGCTTTGTAATCGGCTTTGTCAGCTCGCTGCTGTGGGCCTATAGTAGCTGGGAGCTGTACAACCTCAAGTGGGATGCCAGCCTCAATCTATTCTATGCCATCATGTCGATCTACGGATTCTACGCCTGGACGAGAGGATACGATGAGGTGGAGGAGCGACCTATTACAGAGCACAATCTGAGTCGCCACGGCATTTATATTCTCATCATCATCGTCTGTACGCTTGCTATGACGTGGGGTGGTATTGAGGTATTGGGCACGAGTTTTGCGTTTTGGGATTCATTGACCACAGTGCTGTCCGTACTAGGGACATTCTTACTGACCTACCGGATAATGAGTACATGGGTCTATCTGCTCATTGCCGACATCATCTACATCGGCATCTACTGGGCCAGCGGAGCCTACGCTTTCTCGGTGATGATGGTCATCTACAGCGTAATGGCTATTGCTGGATGGCTATCATGGCGCAAGATAAGACTCCAACAAGTCTAGATTTACCCCGAGTGTTTGATGGATGGTACGACACGCTACTCTGCTTCCTGCAGCAGTAGAGCATATACAGGATAGTGGTCACTGTAGCCGCCCTGGTAGGTACCGCCTGAGTACGTACGGAATGGGTATCCCTTGTACCGGCCTCTACGCTGGACCAAGAACTTCTTGTTAAAGATGTTGGACTTATAGTAGAAGTAACCTTCTTGCTTCTTGTCTAGGAAGCCTGGCGTGAATAGTAACTGATCGAATAGACTCCATACGTCGCGATAGGCATTGGAGCCCATACCACGGCGGTAGTAGTCCATCATAGGATTATACATATCGCCGGACTTCACCTTCTTAGGACTCTGCTTACCACGGAGGATGCCCTTGACGCTGTCATCTGTAGGATTGTCATTGAGATCACCCATGACGATGACTTTGGCTGCGGGATCTAGGGCGACGATCGAGTCGATGACGTGCTTGTTGACCTGGGCGGCACGTACTCGCAGTGGGTTGGTCCTACTAGCGCCACCTCGGCGAGAGGGCCAGTGATTGACTAAGAAGTGCATGGTGTCACCGTCTAGGGCACCTTTGACATAGAGGACGTCTCTGGTATACTTGCGGACACTGTCGCGGTAGATAGGCATGTCATAGACCCGATGAGTGACCGGTACGAAGTGATCAGGATTATAAAGAAGCGCAACGTCTATACCGCGACCATCCTTACTATCTATATGTACGATCTCATATCCACGATCAGCGATGGACTCCTGGGCGACGAGGTCCTCCAGTACCTTACGATTCTCTATCTCGCATACACCGAGTACAGATAATCCCTGCGGCGCTTTGTCTATACCCATCTGCGAAATGACGTACGCCATGTTGGCTTGCTTCTCGTTATATCGCTCTATCGTCCACGACTTACCGCCTTCTGGTAGGAATTCTTCATCCCATATAGTGGTGTCATTTTCAGTATCAAAAAGGTTCTCTAGATTGTAAAAACCAACTGATGCGATCTTATACTGCACACCTTGCGCATATGTATAGGTGCTGATGGACAGTGATATAGCTAAAACAATGAAAAATAGACGTGTAATCATATCTACAAAAGTACTTTTTATGACAAGTAGGTGGAGGCCAATGAGGGAGATTTCACAAAGAGATAATCTAAACTGCTGTCTACCCATCCTCATCTAAAGTGTACTTTTGCACCATAACTCTCTCACACAACTCTCCTGATGTATACACGACATCTATTTTCGCTTAGCATCACATTAGTGATTCTTAATGCATTTTTAACTACCCTTTCTGCACAGACCATAAGAGGTTCGATCATCTCAGAGCAAGACGATACCCCCATAGTGGGAGCGATCGTAGAGCTAGAGGGCACGGACTACTTCTCTCTGACCAATGCCAGTGGTAAGTATATAATAGCCAATGTGGCAAGCGGTACCTACAACCTCCTCGTATCAGCAGAAAAGGTCAAAGACCAAGAGCAAGAGGTCGTCGTCGGTAGTGACGATATCGTCCTCAACCTTGTCATGTCGCCAGTCGACTACAACTATAAGAAGGCCAGTACCATCGGTCTCATAGAGATAGAAGACCTGAGTGATGACAGCGAGCAGGGGCAGGCGGAGTACTCGTCATTGTTGACTGCCGGCCGTGATGTCTTTGACAATGCAGCCGCCTACAACCTTAGTAATGGCCGATTCCGACCAAGAGGACTGCTCAATGAGTACACCGATACCTACCTCAATGGTATGTATATGAATGACCTCGATGACGGACGTGTCAACTGGGGATTCTGGGGTGGACTCAACGATGTGCTGCGGGCCCGTAATGCGAGGTCAGGCCTGGCCAATGTAGATTTCGCCTATGGCAATATCGGTGGGGAGACCAATGTAGACCTTCGTGCCTCATCGCAGTGGGAGCAAAAGAAGATCGTACTTACGAGAGGTAACCGATCTTATGCCAATCGACTGATGCTCACCTACGGTACAGGTATGAAAGAAAATGGATGGGCACTATCGCTCTCAGCATCTCGCAGGTGGGGAGACCAAGGTTACATCGCAGGTACCTACTACGATGGCTACAGTTACTTCGCCAGTGTAGATAAGAAGATCAACAATAAGCACCTGCTCAACCTTGTCGTGCTAGGAGCACCGACTATCAGAGGTAGATCTACAGGTAGTGTGCAGGAGGCTTATGACCTAGCAGGTACTAACTATTATAACCCTAACTGGGGGCTGCAAGATGGCAAAGTCCGCAACTCTCGCGAATACCGTATACACCAGCCGATCGCTATGCTGCGCCACGACTGGACGATCAGTAACAAGACCAACCTGACTACGACAGTAGGTATGCAAACAGGCACATTTGGGAGTACGCGACTCAACTGGTTTAGCGCTTCTGACCCAAGACCTGACTACTACCGTAAGCTGCCAACCTTCATAGATGAGGGTCCACAGCGTGAGCAGCATAGACAGTTTATCCTTGACAATCCGCAAGTCATGCAGTTAGACTGGGATAACATATATGCTGTCAATCAGCAGGGCTTTAATCGACCAGTCACGATTGACAATGTCAACGGCATACCGGGCAACTCAGTCACGGGAGCATCCGCCGCTTATGTACTAGACCGCCAGCACTTCGATACAGATAAGTATAGTGCCAACGCTATACTACAGTCGCAGGTGACCGATAAAATAGACCTCCAAGGTGGTGCTTACTATATGCATGAGGTTACTCGAAATTATGTAGTTCTTGATGACCTATTAGGTGCAGAGTTTGCGGTTAATTGGGATGACTTTGTTACTCGTGACTTCCCTGGTGATGATACCAAGAAGCAGCATGAGATACGTGAGCCCAACCGTATCGTCAACGAAGGCGAGCGATATGGTTACGACTATGATATGACAACTAGGCGAGGTGGAGCATGGACACAGGCAGTTATGACGCTTCCTCGCTATGACTTTTACATAGGAGGTCAGGTGAGCCATACCAGTTTTTTCCGTGAGGGCAATAATCAGAACGGTATCTTCCCTGATAACAGCCTTGGCAAGTCGGAGACAGCATCCTTCCTCAACTTTGGCGTTAAGGCAGGAGCCACGTACAAGGTCAATGGCCGTAACTACCTCTACGCCAATGCACAGTACCTGACCAAGTCACCTTATAGTCGCTTTGGCTTCTTGAGTCCACGTACACGTAACGAGCTCGTACCCAACCTCACGGATGAAAAGATCAGCGCAGCTGAGATCGGCTATACCTTTAAGTATACAGGTATTAAAGGTCGTGTGACGGCATACTACACTAAGTTTCGCGATCAGCTAGAGAACCAGAGTTTCTACGACGATGATATCAATGCATTTGCCAATATGATCATCCCCGGTATCGAGAAGACTCACTCGGGTATCGAGGCAGGTGTAGAAATTCAACTGACACAGATATTCTCGCTTAACCTAGCAGGTGCATACGGTGCTTACTACTACGATAACCGACCAGAGGTACAACTCTACCAAGATAATACGGGCGAGGCTGTCAAAAACGAGACGGCCTACATCGAAAACTTCCGAGTGCCGGGTCTACCACAGCAAGCCTACACGGCAGGTATCAACTTCAATAAAGACGGTTGGTTTGGTAATCTTAACTTTAACTACTTCGACGATATCTTCCTAGACTTCTTCCCTGTACGACGTACGGCGGGTGCTCTAGAGAGTCTCAATCGCTTTGAAAATCCAGAGGCTTATGACTTTATCGTGCAGCAGCCTCAAGTAGATGCGCAGTATACGGTCGACTTCTTCGCGGGTAAGAGCTGGAGACTCAAGGACAACCGTATGCTCTCACTCAACCTGAGTGTGGGTAACCTGTTAGACAACCAAGATTTTATCACGGGAGGATTTGAGCAAAACAGGTTTAACTTCGATGAGGCATCAGTGGCTGGTTTTGAGCCTAGGCTGTTTTACAGTTATGGTCGCAACTACAGTCTCAATGTATCATACAGGTGGTAAGCCTCAATTATTAAAAATCACACATATCAACAGTAAATAATATATGCATATGTTTCGCTATTTGTTAATCGGACTTTTGTCAGCCTTCACGATGATGGCTTGCGTAGACAGGGACTTTGATGAGACGCCTGCCGCTGGTGAGGTAGATCCTATGATACCTGCTGATCTGATTATGACCATCGGAGAGCTTAAGGCTTACTATCAAGAAGGTCAATTCGTACAGATACCTGATGACAAGTTCGTCCGTGGTATCGTCAATGCTGATGATCAGGCAGGTAATATCTTCAAGTCACTCATCCTACAGGATAGTGTGTCCTACACGACGGACAATGTAGCTGGTATCACCTTTATCGTCGATGTCAATGAGATGCATCGTGAGTTTTTTGCAGGTAGAGAGGTTTTTGTAAAAGTCAAAGATCTATTCATTAGTGACTTCGCTGGACTCGTGCAGGTAGGTTATGGTCCTGATAATGACGGCGACATGATACGTATACCGCAATCTGTGGCAGACGAGATATTGGTAGCTGGCCTGTATCGGGGAGAGCCTGTACCTACGCCTGTATCGATTGGTGACTTAGATGGATCGTATCAGAGTGTACTCATACAGCTAGATGATGTAGAGGTCGTAGGCCAGCAACTAGGCACCACCTGGGGTGATGTCCAGGCAGAGCGAACAAGTAATACCTCTATAACCGACTGTGAAGGTCGGGAAGTCGTCGTGAGGGGTAGCGCTTTTTCTGACTTTGCAGGTACAGAGGTGCCAGCTGGTAATGGATCGATCGTCGCTGTCTATGGCGAGTTTAATGGCACTAGTCAACTGACCTTCAGAGATCTTATGGATCTAGACATGAACGGCACGCGATGCGATGGTAGTAGTGGATCGTCCAATAAGTTCTTCGACGAGGATGGTAACTTCATTGGGGATGCGGATAAAGTTATCAGCATTGCTGATTTTAAGGCACAGTACTTCGTACAAGACAGAGCGACACTTATCGAGGATGACATCATCCTACGTGGTCAGGTGGTGAGTAGTGATGAGACCGGTAACTTCTTTAAAGACCTCATCTTCCAAGACGAAACAGCAGGTATCAAGATACGTATTGATGCCGATGACTTATATCTAGGCTATCCTCTAGGTGCTGATGTCGCCGTATCGCTACAGGGTCTCAGTATAGGTGCCTTTAATGGATTGATACAACTAGGTATAGGCGCTGGTAGTGACGTAGATCGATTGCCAGAAGACCAGTACAGAAGCTTTGTCTTCGCTGGTCAGGTCAAGAGTCAACCTACGCCTATAGACGTACGTATTGCTGACCTAGACGATAGCTACCAAAATCGATTGATCAGACTCCTAGAGGTAGAGACCGCAAGCGCTAATCCGGGTACATATGCAGATGGGGTTAATAGATTTTCATTTAACATAGATATACAGGATTGTGATGGTTCTACGATCATTATGCGTAACAGCGGCTTTGCCAGCTTTGCAGATGAGCTGCTACCATCAGATAATGGAGAATTGACGGGTGTCTACGGTGTATTTAATGAGGATAAGCAGGTATTTATCCGTGATACCGATGATGTAGACTTTGATGGTGACCGATGTGATGACGGCGGTACTGTGATAGACCCTAACGAGTTTTTTGATGACAATGGTAACTTTATAGGAGACATTAATAAGGTCATCAGCATAGCAGACTTTAAGTCACAGTATTTCGTGCAGGATCAAGCGACAACTATCGAGGACGATATCATCCTACGTGGTCAGGTGATCAGTAGTGATGAGACGGGCAACTTCTTTAAGGATCTTATCTTCCAAGATGAGACTGCTGGTATTAAGATTCGTATCGATGCATTTGATCTACACCTAGAGTATCCGCTAGGTGCTGACATTGCTGTGCCATTACAAGGTCTCAGTATCGGAGCTTTTAATGGCTTGATACAGCTAGGTGTGGGTTCTGGTAGTGATATCGACCGAGTTCCGGAGAGCCAGTACAAGAACTTTGTCTTCGCAGGACAGGTACAGAGTGGTCCATCACCTATTGATGTAAGCATTGCAGACCTAGATGACAGTTATCAGAATCGATTGATCAGATTGTCAGACGTCGAAACCGCAAGTGCCAATCCTGGTACCTATGCAGATGGAGTTAATCAAGTATCATTTAACGTAGATATCCAAGACTGTGATGGTGAGACGATAGTAATGCGTAATAGTGGCTTTGCTAGCTTTGCTGACCAGACTATGCCGTCTGGCAATGGCGAGTTGATAGCTGTGTATGGTGTCTTTGGTGAGACTAAGCAGGTATTTATTCGTGATACGGATGATGTGAGGTTTAATGGCGCCAGATGTGATGGCGGTGGAGGTGATCCTATGGGTGATGCCTTCCCTGAAGACTTTACTTCTACGCAAGAGTTCTTGACACCATGGGATGCTGATGGCTGGCTCAATTTTGCAGTCAGTGGTGACAGAGTCTGGCTATGGAGAGACTTTGAGGATAATGGTTTCGTCGAGGCGAGAGGATTTCAAGAGGCGCAGAGTACGATTGATACATGGTTGATAACTCCAGAGATTGACCTCAACGAGTCGTCTTCTATATCGTTCATTACTGCTACGGCATTCTGGACACATGATGCTCTTACGGTATGGGTGAGTCCTACGTTCGACGACCCTGCTGATGCTAATTGGACGCTACTATCTCCGGATCTAGCAGGCCAGTCAGATGCTAACTACGACTGGGTAGAGAGTGGTGATGTAATGTTACCTGGCTCTGGATTGGTGAGAGTAGGATTTAGACATCAAGGAGATAACACGACCAATACAGGTACCTATCGCATCGACGATGTAGCGATCAAGTAGTATTGATTATATTAGGCTACTAATAAAGAAAGCGCTGCTCAACCTTGGTTGAGCAGCGCTTTTAGCATTGTATACTTATTCTACCTCCTAGCGGAATAGTCCTTTTAGTAGGTGCTTAGCTCCCATGCCTGCGATATCGTCCATCACATTGCCATCACCGTCTTGGTCTAGGATACGTGAGAATATGCTTTGGTTGCTAGGCTGGTGCTTGACCACCTGCTGATTTGCTGATTGTGCACCAGACATCAGCATGTCTAGCAGACCCTGTGGCTGAGCGATTTGATTTTGCTGCTTAGCCTTGCCTAGAGCACCGAGTACGACAGGTGCAAGGGTAAGGAGTAGGTTGCCGGCCTTTGACTTATCTAGACCGCTCATCTGAGAGACCATGTTGATCACGCTAGAGATGTTGCCACCTAGTACGTGGGAGAGTATGCCGAGGCCGTTCATAGGATTGGCGTCATTGCTACCGAAAAGACCCATGATGTTGTCTAAGGCACTACCGTCGTGGTTTTTAGATACAGCTCCGAATAAGGATTGGAGACCCTGTGGAGATGAGCTAGCATTCTTGGCGAGGGCATTGACCATGGTACCGATCACACCATTGACGGCTACCTCAGTTTGGTCTGCATTACCGCCGATACGCTGTGCTAGCTGGCTGATCGCTTGTTCGTTTAGTTGGCTTTTAAGGATTTGGATGATGTCTGACATAAGTGTATTTGATATTTTTATTAATAATGCTAAAGTAGACAATAGTAGGACTTGCTAAGGCGAGGCTTCGTCACTAAGAGTGGAGATACATGGTGTTAGACTTTTGTTATTGTTGACTGGCTTTTTACCACAGCCCTTGTACAGATTCTCTGCCCACTAGTCGTTGATAGTGGTAAACTGGTATGCTAATTGGTACTAGTACATATTATAAGTGTTTGATATATGGTGAAATTACTTGTCTTTACGATTACCCTAGTTACGGCACACACTGCCGTAGCTAGTACGCCTATCGCGCAAGCTTATATCGAGCGATACCAGTCCATTGCTGTCAAGGAGATGCATAGGGCTGGCATTCCAGCGAGTATCAAACTTGCCCAGGGGCTCCTGGAGTCCAACTGGGGTAGGAGCGACCTAGCTACTCAGGCCAACAATCATTTTGGTATCAAGTGTGGCGGCCGCTGGTCGGGACCCAGTTACTACAAAGAAGATGACGACTATAACAAGAAAGGCGACCTGATTAAGAGCTGCTTTAGATCCTTTGCTGATGCACAACGTAGCTATGAGGCCCATAGTGACTTCTTGAGAGATCCTAAAAAGGCATATCGCTACGGCCGCCTCTTCGAGCTTGATCCCACTGATTATCGGGCTTGGGCTCATGGACTTTACGATGCTGGCTATGCGACAGACCCTAAGTACCCAAACAAGATCATATCCGTTATAGAGAAGTACGAGCTCTACAAATTTGACGTACCTACTGAGGTCGATCTAGCGATAGAGCATATACCAGAGGCGCAGCCTGTGATTGCTTATGAGCCGAGAGAGCGACACGCCGCATCTATCCCTATCCACTCTGACTCTTACAAGATATCAGCGATCAATCGAGTGCCTATGGTGATCGCTCGTGGCGAGACTACCATTGCCGATATAGCAGCGAGTGTCGGGCTGAGTAGCGACCTCCTAGTATCATACAACGATGGATACGCAGAGCCGCTAGACCGAGTGGCGGTAGGTTCTTATGTGTACTTACAGAAAAAGAAGCGATCCTTCGTCGGCGAGACGGAGCAACATACTGTCCTTGAGGGAGAGACGATGGAGAGCATAGCCCAGCTCTATGGTATTAGGATCGAAAACCTCTACGCTAAAAATAGGATGCCACAAGGCGCCATCCCTGATGTAGGCACGACGCTTAATCTCCGCAGGTCTGTCCATAAGAAAGAGCGACCCACCTTTACCACCGCCGATGGGCGAGTCCCTGAGTTTTTGGATATGTGATGTGGGGTGGTTAGGTAGGGGACGGTTCTTTGTCGAGGTTAGTACCCATTCAGCCCATCCTCGACACGGAGGTCGAGGTTCCTTCGCTCTCTTGACATCTAGTCAAGCGACCACTTCGTGGATTGCTCAGTCATCCTCAAGATGCTTGCCTGCCATTTGGTAGAGAAGGACTTATTTGTGTCGCGGTGTCCCAGGTCGCATCTTCGCGGCTGAGGCAAAACCTGGCCGCTCGACATCAAGGTCTTAGGCTTTGCGGTAGAAGTCACGCTGCACCATCGGTACTAAGTGGCCTTGAGAATCGCATGAAATGGACCCATCCTAAATCCTTCCCTCAAGAAGGAAGTACTTATTGGTGTCGCGGAGCGACGATGGTGTAGTGATAATTGAGCTCTATATCTAAAATCTTACATCCAAAATCTTCAGATCGAGGTCCCAGGTTTCGCTTTACAAGTCTCGCCGTACCGCAAGTACTAAGCGGACCTGAGGCCGAGGGAAGGGACCCATCACTTTGTCGAGGTTAGTACCCATTCAGCCCATCCTCGACACGGAGGTCGAGGTTCCTTCGCTCTCTTGACATCTAGTCAAGCGACCACTTCGTGGATTGCTCAGTCATCCTCAAGATGCTTGCCTGCCATTTGGTAGAGAAGGACTTATTTGTGTCGCGGTGCGACGATTATGTAGTGATAATTGAGCTCTATCTCTGAAATCTTATATCTAAAGTCTTACATCTAAAATTTCCAGATCGGGGTCCCAGGTTTCGCTTTACAAGTCTCGCCGTACCGCAGGTACTAAGCGGACCTGAGGGCCGAGGAATGAGACCCATCACTAGGGCAGGGACCCAATCGTATCTAAGGGGCGACGGAAGCCTTGCCCAGTCGCTTAAGCTCATCTCTGGCCCGCACTTTAAAGCCAGCTGATCCATGCGGTTGATGTTCGCGGATGACGCTAGACAATTCCTCTGCTAGTTCGGGGTACTTGACGGCAACATTGGTACAGACTGTCATGGCAAATACTCGGCAAGCGATAGGCATGTGGATGTCTAGGAGTACCGCCCAGCAAGACTCGAATAGCCCACCCTCTACTTCCTCGCCATAGTCCCGTATCTCGGCAAGTATTCTGATGACGTTACGCAGCAGGGTATGTGACTTGTAGTCGATAATGAGCTTGTGAAATAGCGGAAAGTACGGATGTAGTAGATCAGGTGATTCAGCAGCTAGAACGACCAGTGGCCAGCTAGCTCGTTGGCACACCATTTTTTTGTCGTGTTGTAGTATGTCTATGAGTGGCTCTATCTGCTCCGGTGACTGCAGGAGGTCTGCAGCAATACTTCTCGCTTCAGCTCGGCCTTTGGCAGCGACTACTCGATGGTACAAATCCTCATCCATAAGTTCTAAGGTAGCTAGATCCACAGAAACACAAAAAGGAGCACCACCTATCCTAGGTGATGCTCCTCAGAAAAACTACAATTTCAGGTTCACAGACTAAAGATCACAATACTGCTCGACAGAGATGAGCTGTATCCGCACTACATCTGGGCCTATGAGTCGGATGTCTATGTGACTATCCAGGTCGATCTTGATACGTGTGACCTCTTGATTCTTATCGGCGATAAAGGTGCTCTCTGTGCGGTATATCTCAGCGCTGCCTTCATCATCTAGCATGCCCAATAGTAGGTGGTAGGCATCCATCAGGCGGGTGTCGTGTAGATACACCTCTACCTTGTAGTAGTCATGCTGATTACTCTGTACCATACTATTACCATTGATATAGTTGTGGACTACTTTGCTTCGCTCGCTACGTAGTATCGTGTCTGGCTGGGCGGCATGGATGTGGTGATTATTCATCCATACTTCGAGGGGGTAGATGAGCTCCAGGTCGTAAGGACTGTACTCGGCATCAGTGCTGGGGAGTGGCAGTTTGCTCAGGTATCCATCGAAGATGAAACCAACCTCGCCCTCATGTTCTACGACGATCCACTCGCCATCTACCCACGATATGCGCTGGTTAAAGGTGGTGTCGGGCTGATCATGACGGACGATTACTTGGTCACCATAGGGGACGATCTTGATGGCTGGAGAGTTGGCATCTGGTGCCTGGCGTAGGGTGAGGCCACTCGGTGCGACTACTGTCAGGGATTGCGATGGCGTCGTAGGGTTAGTAGCTAGTAGACTACTGGCTACTGCTAGGATGATGATTGCTGTTAGGTATCTCATGGATGATTAGTTTGTGAGGATGTGATCCTCTGATTGATAGGTAATGTTGGTACAAGACAAGTGAGAGCTCACCACGTCTATCGATGGGCCTTGTGGTACAGCCTCGGCATATGACGGCTGGCTAGCACAGCAGTCTATGATTACAGTAGCACATACGGCAAGTAAGAAGGACTCTAGTCTACTTACGCTGATTGATATGGATTGTCTCATGTCACTCGTCTTTAACTATTGTAAAGATGAGGGTAGATCAGACCATGCAGCGTGGCCTATGAGTATCCGTAGAGTAGTGGTGAGTATCCGTAGTACTGGCATGCACCAGAGCAGGTACTACCTCACTCCAAGGTCTCTACCGTAACATCAGATATGTAGATTGAGTCCGGCGAAGTATTCCATAGCATGACCTGGAGTAGAGCCGTGTTGTCAAGTGAAGCGGGTAGCTGAAAGTCAAAGTAGATCGATCGTCTAGCGTGTGGCTCGATGATCTTTTGTACCTCGATACCCGTCCATTTGTTCGTATCGCCATTATCCTTAATCTCGGCGACTAGCTTGGCGCCATTGTACTGACCAAAGTTATCCGACAATGCCTCGCAGTCTGCCGTGATACGCAGCCATGACCCACCCATTGGTAGTTGTTCTCGGCTCAGACGTAAGACAGGGCTGTATGTCCGACTGTCGCCTATGGTCAGGTAGCCACGATGGTCATCTTCCTGGAGTGGTAGCTTGGCGAGTTGTTGTCCTGGAGAGTAGTGACTCGGTGCTCGCTCGTCACTATTGAGGTATCGTCGTAGAGACTTGTCGAGGCTGCCACTAAAGAATGAAGCTTTGTAGAAGGTCTCGGTAATGCCGTCCTGCGGTAGAATCTTTTGCCTGTATTGGTAGCTCTGCCACTGGTTAAGGAGTATGGCAAGTGCCAGTACTACCATCATTATCCACCGAGTCCACTTTTTGGCGAAAGCCCAGTCTATAGTAGCGGCAAGCGGAATCGCTAAGACAGCGTAGGACTGTACCAAGGCTCGCTGACCAAAACTGCCAGCATACCACCACATATGCCAGCTCAGCACCACGTAGATGTTGACTATGGTGAAAGCCACGATCGCAAGGCGCCAATTGTGATACTTACGACGTAAGAATAAACCCACAAGCGCCAGCACCATCACTGGGGTATATACCAGCCAGCCCTTACGCCAGCTAAAGAAGCCTTCTATAATATGCGGACTCGTAAAGTCAAAGTGATGTCCTCCTGCAACATAGGCATTGTGCCAAAGCTTGCCACTGTTGACGTACCAGTAGAGCACTTGAACGCTAACAGCTAGTAGACCAGTAAGTACTAATGTCAGCAGGTGGCGATGGTGCTTTAGCCAGTATCTACCTTGAGCCACGATGCCACCGCGGCTTGCAGCGCCATAGAGGGCAAATAAGAGGACAAGTATGGCCTCACTAGGACGTATCAGCGCCATCAAGGCGGCTAGTCCGCCCACAGCAATCGATCGCTTGGTCGTGGGCTCGGCATACCATCGACTGGTCAGATAGAGCAATACGGTGTAGCACGAAAAGAGCCACCCATGGGTGAGCATCGGCTCGTAGGACCAGTAGTTAAACAGGTTGGTGCCTAGACCGATAGTGACGATCGTGCATGCTACGGTAGGATCGTCGTAGAGTTGTAGGAGCAGCTTTCTCAAGAAATAAAGACCGATAAAGGCGATCACCCAGCCCCAGACAATTAAGGACCATTGGTAGGGTAGTGACAAGCCATCTTGCGGATGATCGAGGGCGACTGCTATGGCATGACCGACAACATACCCAGGGCTATAAAGTATCGCCATACCAATCGTGTAAATCGGTAGCGTCTCTCCGTCATGGGTGCTGATCTGATAGATGTTGCTGGATACCTTATACTGGTCTCGGTGTAACTCTGTAAAAGCATAGTCCTCATGGTCGCCATACGGATAGGTGGCCGGTAGATAGAGGTAGTAGCCATAGCTATCCCAACTGATGGCAAATGGCTGCTTTCCTTGATGGTTGACAAAGTGACTGAGGCTGACAGTAAGCACTGATAGCCAGACGACGATAATGGATGCATATGACCAGGAGATATTCACATTTTAGCCTCTAGTCCTCCTCGATAAAGATCTGCTCAAATCGTGGCTCAAAACTCTCGGCCGTAGCCATCGCTACGTCTGCCTGCCAGTCATCCGGTATGGTACCTGATCGTAGTAGGCAGCCCTCTGTAAGGTAGGGGAATAGCTGGTCGTAACGGTTGCTGCTGTGCTGTGTATTGCGCCGATTGACGTGGTATCGATTGATGCGATCCGGATCATCGATGCCTGCAGCGGCCATCAACTCGACGAAAGCATGGACGGTCTCGTGGTGGTAGTTGGCGACTCGGACTTTTTTGTCTGCGACGACAAGGCCTTTCATAAAGGCAGGATCATTAGTCGCTACCCCAGTAGGGCAGGTGTTATGGTTGCACTCAAGCGCCTGTATACACCCCAGCGCCATCATCATCGCCCTCGCCGAGTAGCAGAGGTCAGCACCAAGGGCTATCGATCTAAATATGTGGAAGCCAGTAACGATCTTACCCGCTGCGATTAGCTTTATGTCTTTCTTGATATTGTAACCGATTAAGGTGTCATAGGCGAATACCAGTCCCTCGATATATGGTGTACCCACAGTGTTGCTAAACTCTGCTGGTGCAGCACCCGTACCGCCCTCGCCGCCATCGACAGCTATGTAGTCGGGTTTGATACCCGTCTCTAGCATAGCCTTGCAGATAGCGATAAACTCACTCTTCTGACCTATACATAACTTAAAGCCGACCGGCTTACCACCACTCAGGTCACGTAGTTGCTTGATAAACTGCAATAGTCCCTTGGGTGTATTAAAGGCTCTATGATAAGGTGGGCTGGCGACCGTCTTGCCGATTTCGACACCACGTATTCTGGCAATCTCTTCCGTTACCTTTTTACCGGGGAGGATACCACCATGCCCAGGCTTGGCACCTTGCGATAGCTTGACCTCGATCATCTTGACACTATCGATGGCAGCTCTTTTGGTAAATTCTTCTGGACTAAAGTTGCCGTCTGGGCCTCTACTGCCAAAGTATCCCGTACCGAGCTGGTAGATCAAGTCGCCTCCATGTTTGGTATGGTGGTCGCTGATACCTCCTTCACCGGTATTATGGGCAAAACCGCCGATGGCAGCACCGCCATTAAGCGCCATAATAGCATTGGACGATAGTGATCCGTAACTCATGGCCGATACATTAAAGACGCTACAGCTATACGGCTGCTTGCAGTCTGGTCCGCCGATGGTCACCCTTGGATCTTGCTCTAGATCGCTGGCTTCGCGGGCATTGATAGAGTGATTGAGCCACTCGTAACCTTCGTCGTATACATTGAGCTGTGTGCCGAATGGCGTGGTACTGGTCACCTTCTTAGCCCTTCGGTATATGACGGAGCGATCGAGCCTCGTGAAGGGCCGACCATCTGTATCGGGCTCTACGAAGTACTGGTAGATCTTGGGCCGTAACCAATCAGATATGTAGCGACCATGCCCTACGACGGGGAAGTTACGCAGTAGGGCATGCTTGGTCTGTAGCATATCTCGGATGCCTAGGAGTACTACAGGCCCTACGACGATCATCATTGACCACCATGTAGGACTCACCAATATGCCTAGCGCAGCAGTCCCTAGGGTCGAGACGATTGCAAAAAAAATAAATCCAGTTCTCATACAAATAACAGATGACAAAAGAAGCTAAAGATATGAAAGTTGGAGGGGCGAGAAGAGAGGTCTGTATTGCCGACAGAAAGTAGTTGGATCTAGCCTTGTACTTCGGTAGCAGGATTATCATCGACTAGGTGGTCTACTCGTGAGAGTGCTTTGAGATTAGTCTCGGAGGTGATGATCGAGGGTTCTTCACCAGCGGCGGCGATCATGCAGTGGAGTAGTCGTACTGCCTCTGTCATGTGTGGATGTACCATGTGGACGGTCGTCACACCTCGCTGCTTGGAGGTGATCAACTTCATGTCACGTAAGTACTTGAGGTGTTGACTGATGGTCGAGTAGTGGAGGTCTATACCACTGCATAACTCTGCGAATGCTACGCCATCACGCTTAGCCGCACTGATCCGCGACATGATCCTCAACCTAGCGGGATGACTCACGGCAGCGCATAGTAGAGAGATGTTTTGCTCGGCTACAGAAAAGGAAGATTTACGTGCGAAGGCCATGGGTGGTGTTTTGTAAGGGGTTGTTTAGGAGGTGGTTATAGTGGATACGTGGTATATTGTAAATATACAACTAATAGCTTTACTATTACAACCAAGTACCTCTACACCTCCTAAAATCACTTCAGAAATTCAGCATTAAAACCCAGCGGCAGGATGTCTTGCACACTTTTGATCTCCAGTACGATATCGCTATCCGCCTTGAGTAGTATCCTTATCGGGTGACCTCCTCTTGTCTCAAATTCGCTGATGACCTGTCGGCAAGCACCGCAAGGGGCAGCAGGGTAGGCGACGTCCTCCGCCTCATTAGTAACGACGATCGCTAGGGTGTCTATCGGCATATTGGGCAGGGCATTACCGGCGGAGTATAGCGCCACCCGCTCACCACAGAGACACATAGGGTAGGCTGCATTTTCTTGATTATTACCAGTAAAGACCTCGCCACTCACCATCTCTAGGGCTGCTCCCACGTAGAATCCACTGTAGGGGGCATACGACTTCCCCGTCTGCTCGTAAGCGAGGGATAGCAAGCCTTGATCTCGCTCCGATAGCTCACTCAGATTGTATCGAAATATCGTAGCCTTAAGATCAATTTCTTCCATAGTCGTGTGGTCTGGCTATTTTTAGCCCAATTATCAGTCCAAAAAATATAAGCTATCAATCGCCACCTCTTTAAAATGCTCAACATAACGGCTGCATATCAAACGTATCAGGCCATACGCTTTGTTGTTATGCTGCTCATCAGTGTCGCATTGGCTAGGTACATCGACGACCTATCTCTGGTGAGTGAGTATGAGCATTGGCTATGGGTGGCTAACTTTTTTGCCTTTGCCTGGTACATGGGTATTGGCAAGGCCCTGCTTAGTTACTACCCCAGTGTCGAGCAGTCGCAGCGATCGAGTCTGGTGGCTTCTACTTGGTGGCTTATGCAGGGTATTGCGGCCGTAACCTTTGCCGTCATTTGGTATGGGAGGTACGAGTGGGAGATATGGCTAGGACTACCAGCCATAGATTACTGGTGGCAGGCTGCGGCGCTAGCTGCCTTACTAGTAGGCAGTGGCCTGCTAGAGGTGATACTGGTCCTGAGAGCGGCACCCTCGCAATTGCTTTCTTGGTCTGTTGCAGCCTACGCTGGACTTGCCGTGTGGGTGGTTTACGCTATTGTCGTGCAGCGAGACATTGCCTTGTTTATAGATGGTCTGTTGCTGTGGTATGCTGTGCGGTGGCTTTATGGTGCCTACCTGGTATTATCGCGGAGTTGGAGTATCTCGCAAGGTGGGGCTATCGCTAGGTATTCGAGTTTATTGGTGGTGCAGACGTTGATAGCGGGTGGTATGGCTTATGTAGATGGGGTCATTGTCAACTACTCATTTGACGCAGACCAGTTTGCCATCTGGCGATACGGTGCCAAAGAGCTGCCCGTCACCATCATATTTATAGCTGGCATATCCACGGCTGCCCTGCCTGTATTGCGATCCGGTGGGACTAAGTCGATGCACGACTTGCGAGACCGCCTTGGTCGCCTCATGAGGTGGTTGATCCCGCTCGTCCTTGTACTCATGCTCATTGCGCCAGTGGCCTTTGTAATTGTGTATGGAGCGGACTACAAGCTGTCTGGTCTTTTATTTATCACTTACTTGCTCATCACCGCCAGCCGTCTATTGATGCCGCAGATCATACTGCAGTCTCGCCTAGACAATGGCGTGCAGGTGGCCGCCTCCGTAGTAGAGGTGGTGGTCAATGTCTTTGTCAGCCTTCTTCTACTGCCGCACCTAGGTATGGTCGGTATCGTGGTGGGTAGTGCCGTCGCCTTCCTTACATACAAGGTCATCCTTATCCGACTCTTGCAGCAGCGACACGGTATAGAGTTGAGTGATTATCTGCCGATTAGGATTTATGTCAGATCTGTGATCAGTCTAGCCTGTACATTTGTTGTCTCCGTAGGCATATACCACTACTTCTTATGATACTATCACACGCCATTACGCATACTGCAGATACGATTAGGCACCAGTTTGGCGAGGACGAGGCTACCCTTATCGCCCGTTACTACTTTGAGGATACACTAGGGCACACCCTGCCTGACTACTTGATGAGTAAGTCTGAGATCAGTATTTGGCAGGAGGACCTTGAGGATTTAGTAGCCGGATGTCCTCTGCAGTACGTGACAGGAGTAGCCCACTTTTACGGCAGGGCATTTCTGGTGTCAGATGCCGTGCTCATACCTAGGGCAGAGACCGAGGAGCTGGTCAGGGAGGTGGTCAATCATTGCAAGTCCGCAGGACAACCCATGCGTGTGCTAGACGTCGGTACAGGTAGTGGCTGTATTGCTATTGCTATTAAGAAGGCCCTCAAGTCGCAGGCCATGGTTACGGCGATCGACGATAGCGAAGAGGCTCTCGCCGTAGCTATAGACAATACCCAGTTGCTCGATGCTCATGTTATGATGAGACGCTGCGATGCACTAGACCACATGGAACTCGCCGACTTAGGTAGCTATGATGTCGTCGTTAGCAATCCACCATACATACCCCCGTCAGAGGCTAGCCTTATGCCAGACCACGTGCGAGATCGTGAGCCCCACATGGCACTCTTTGTGCCTGAGGAGGACCCATTGTTGTTTTACCGATCGATACTATCCGCCGAGGGGCTGATCAAGCCAGGGGGGCACTATTTCTTCGAGATTAACGAACACCTCGGCCCGGCGATGCTCGTACTCGCCGATAGCCTAGTCCCAGACGCCAGTACTGAGATCATCCAAGACCTACAGGGCAAAGACAGGATCGTGCATATAGCTACACAAGGGACTGAGTAATTCTTTTGGGGAGTGCCACCCGCTACGACAAGCTACGCTGCTGTCGGGCTATCCGCTCCTACACCGCCGCTGCGCTTTGGTATACCGCTACTATCCCTCACTCGGGTGTATGGTGATGATCGAGGTTGTGACTCCAGTTATAGTCGTACTACTTTGTGGGTAGATTGACTACATCCGTTATAGACCACCAAGACATATACACCACTAGGCAGGTGGCTGAGGTCGACCTGGCTGTCAGTGCGACCTGACAATAATTCTGAGCCCTGCATATTATAAATTGTGTAGTCGATGTCGACGGCTTGTGAGCTCACCGTTAGTCGACCTGATGTAGGGTTAGGGTATACAGACGTGTATGTTAGGGTGTCTGGAGACTCTTCATCAGAAATGCTAATAGCTCTAGGAAATGATACACTTATGTTGTCGATGTACCATGAGGAGTAGGTCCAAGCGTCTCTCGACGAATAGAGCGGGGTATTCTCAAAGGTGATTGTGATATTATCCACAGTCCTATCAAACGGGATGTCGCAGAGCTTGACCGTACGTGGTGTATCACAAGGTACATGACCGAAGACACTATTGAAGCCTGTGTTCCATACATCCTGACCATCGATCAAGATGGAGCCCACACCTTGATATCTATCATTGATAAGCTCATCAAAACAGTAGTCAAAAGAGATGTCGAGCTGCGATGGCATCGCGTCGACCGTGAGATCAGTACTTCCCACCAGCTCCCAAGCTTGCGGATTGACGAAGGTGTTGAGCCTCAGGCTATATCCACTGCCATCACCTAGATTAGGACCTCTTCCGAAGTTGCTGATCAACGTGTCTACATACAATTGGCTATCGATGACGATCTCTAGCCCCTCAGGTGCACCCTTGCCATCCCAGTCGTCAAAGTCTATCAGCATACTGTCCTCTATGATAGTACAGTCGTCGTAGTCTGGGCAACTCATCAATACATCTTCTCTACTCACACAACCATCAGCATTACGGCTTATGCTATGGCTTTTGTAAGAGATTAGGTGATCACAAATAGACGCTACCGCACAATGCTGTAAGCCAGGGTTCCTAGAGATAGCAATACCATCAAATGTCATTTCTGCCAGAGACGATATATCCTTAAGTTTTGAGTTGCTTATTAGGCTCAGGTTTCTCATCGTTGTAAGTGTAGGGAAGGCGGGTAATGTCTCGATGGCAGTATGATTTATACTTAGATTACCCAATATGCCAGTCAGCCCAGACAAGGCAGAGATGTCTTGGAGTTCATTATTGCCACTTAGGTTTATGCTAGTTGCTTTGGTAAGGTTATGCAGACCTTGTAGGTTCTGTAGTGAAGTTCTTTGGATCAGTAAGAAGCCCGTGATGGAGTCTAGCTGATAGAGGCTGTCCAAATGTGTAACATCGGCACCTGAGATCACTAATGAGCCACCAAATACAGATCCATAGTAGTTGGACGGGAATGCGTCTACCTCACTCTGCGAAGACAGGTATTCTTGAGCCGAGGTGTTCCACAAACCTGTCAAGATAAGGAGCGAAGTGAGTAGGTATCGCATATTGGGATGATTTGGTTTTATGTATGTTTAAAGATAGGCACAATGGGTAGATCTCCTTACAGGTGTCGATTTGATCGCTCATCTTGTCGCCATCGATACTAGCGTGTGATAGCTGATAGATCTCGATCTTCTTATCATGGCACGAATCACAGTGTGAGATTAGCCACACCCCACACCTACACCAGCAACCGCTCGACCTGCTGCCGCCATCGTATCAGCGGATCCCTTACTGGATTATCGGCCTCATGGGCGACGGTGTGCAAGAAGAGCTCTTCATGCGGCTCGAAGGCTAGCCTGTAGTGTCTACGGCCGTACTGCGTGATCACGGCAAACTCCCGCTCTAGCACCTTGCGGCATCGGCTGCTACTAGGCCGGCCCGGCATAGACCATATGTAGGTGGCATGAGAGTCGATCAGCTCCCATATGCAGTGGGTCATCTCCTGGCCAATCACCACGAATACGAATCCTACCTGTGGCTGTACCGTCAGCATCAGTGGGTAAGTATCCGCCATGAGGTCGGCGAGGTACTGTAGCTGCCTCGCATTGCGGACATCCGCCTCACCGAGGAAGTAGTAGAGGAGGTCCCGCTCCAGGCTGTCGACATTGCCCAGGTCAGCGATGTCGATATCCTTGATGTCGGGTAGTAGGTTATTATCAGACCACTCCGGCTTGGCCTGACGCTGTAGTTGGTCGATCTGCCACCCACGCAAGACGACGAGGATGTCTGCGCCTATTTTCTGTAGGTCGGTCGATTGTGCAGAGGTTACGACTAAGATTCCATCCTGTCGCTGTAGCTCTAGGTTGACCACCACAGTCCGCTTACCGATCTGCCTAGCGAGGAATGGCTTGACATAGTTGAGTTGTGCTATGGCGTGCGGATTGCTCACCTGTACTCGTAGCGGTACGTCCGTCCATCGTACGGCTTTCTCATAAGCGAACCAGCCCGTACCGCACTCCAGCTCCGCTAGCCGTACCTTATGCTGGAGTCGTATGGTGGGGCCGTTCTCTGCAGGGGCTGCTTCTTGCTGGGCGGCGATGATGCGCTTGGCTTCCTGATCGTAGTAGGCTAGGCAGGGTATCAGTGCTTCCCAGCGTAGTCCCTCGAATTCGATGGCCTGCACCGCTTGCTTAGCAGTCTGCTCCTGCCATGCTGCCTCCGCCTCACCAGGTGCCACCTCGTAGTCCACTACTCTTACCGTCAGCAGGGCCGCCTGACGATCGTAGTGCTGCATCTCTACCCGCCACCACAAGACACGGACGACTAGCCGACAGTGGTCTAGTGGTAGATTGGACGATGAGACAGGGATCACCATGTCCTCATTAAAGGCGATGTGCTCTCCGTGTATGCGTAGATAGAGGGTAGGCATAGGCGCAAAGATCCGAAATGTATGGGTAGGAATTGAGTCCTGCGGTCAATTGGTCCGCTGTGTATGTCGTAGTCCTTAATGGTGTCAGATCTGTTGCTAGCAATTTCATACAGTGGGTGTGTACAGCTGCTGAATGCAGACATGATGGTTTAGGGGCTTTCGTGAGGCATAGAATCAGTAGTTTGTTTAGCCATTTCTTACCTACCTTAGCCATATGACGATCAAGCAAGCCATCCTCCGCTCACTCGAAGACCTAAAACAACCTAGCACCGGCCGTGAAATCTATGATCATATGATCGCCTGCGCATATTATGATTTCAAAGTGGCAAAGACTCCCGTATCAACCGTACATGCTGCCGCCGGAGGTTTTATTCGTGATGGAGATAGTCGGGTACAGCGCATTAAAATAGGTAAGTCGTATAGGTACTACCTGTCCAAGTATGAGCAGGACTTGGACATCGATCTAGATGTACAAGAGACTGCCACGACAAAAGCAGGTAAGAATGCCAAGAGCAAAAAAACCTACCTCGAGCGAGACCTCCACCCACTACTAGCGACTTATCTAGACTCTACGCAGATACTGGCAAAGACCATCTTTCACGAAAAGTCTATGAATAGCCGAGACCAAAACCAGAAGTGGATACACCCAGACATGATCGGGATCCAGCTCAAAAGTCTTAAAAATAAAGCGACGAGTGGGCTCTTAAAGACTGTCGATAGATCGGCCTCTTTCTTATTGTCGAGCTATGAGATCAAGCGAGAGATCAATAGTGATCAGGAGCTCAAAAAGGCCTACTTTCAGGCGGTAAGCAACAGTAGTTGGGCTCATTACGGATGGTTAGTAGCCTATGAGATCGCAACTCCATTGCGTCAGGAAATCAAGCGACTCAACCAGAGCTTTGGCATAGGGGTGATAGAGTTGTCCACCGATCCCTTCAAGAGTCAGGTCATTAGTCAAGCGGACTATCATGAACTCGACTTTACGACCATCAGCAAGATTGCCAATGTCAATACGCCATTTCAAGATTTTATAGCCCACCTCGATCGCCTACTCAAGGCCGATGAGCTCTACTACGACTCTAGCCTCCGTGATATGACGGAGCTATGCGATAGCGTGCTTGAGTCAGAGGAGGCGATTGACGCCTACTTGATGAAGCATCATTTTAACACAGGGGATGGTGAGGAGTAGGCCTTGGATGTTATAAGATCGGTTACCCAGGAGTGTCGATGTAGTAGCGGCCATCGTCCCAATGCACGACTTTATTACATAAGAAGGGGAGGACTAGGATTCGACTGCAATCGATACGATAGCGATACTGACAATAATGTGGGTGTCCTCTCATGCCCTATCTCATCATAAGTCCACTGTTGTTACCTTGGTTGGAGGTTAAGTGCCTGCCGGTCAGTAATGCTATCTATGGTGTTGATCAAGCAATTTTCACGGTAGGTGCATTGCCTGTCAGTCCCGTAATTTATTGATAGCCTACTGTGTCGTTATTCTCCTATTAATTTGCTATTCTTGGATCTGATGAAATGTGTTTTCAACAAGTAAATTGGCATATGAGAAGTCTGTTAATCGTTTTTTGTAGCATTCTAGTTATCAGTCTTTTCGGTCAGGATACTGAGAAAAGTAGTCTCACCGATGGGTGGGCTGGGAGATTTGCAATAGAGGTAGGGCAGGAGTTCCAATTTGGCTCTGCGGGTGAAACTGGGGTGTCATTTCTTGCGAATAATGGTTACACAGGAATTACTCTACAGTTTTCTGGTGCTTACTTTGCCACGGATAATCTTGCCATCACTGGTGGCTTTGGTGTAGCTGCTGGAGAATAATTTTTTAATCAATGGTTATTTGGTGCAGGCGTTAAATACTACATCAAGAGGTTTTTCATCAATACGGGCATTGAATACTATGTGATAACGGACCCTTTTATTGATGAGAATACTGCTATCGGTAATTTAGGAGCTGGCTACGCTGTTCCTCTTGCTGAGAATATTCTCTTCGAGCCAAACGTGAATTATTCGTTTGTCTTTTCAGAGCAAGATCGCCTGTTCTCTATCGGAGCAGGTTTCTTTCTTGTTTTTTAGTACAAAAGGGATCGGTAGCTTTTCAACTGTCGAGGCTCGGTCATTACACGGTTGATTTGAGTGATCCGTTATTAGGTATGGATGTCTACGCGAGGCCACTAGCTCTGTATATCAATACCACAGCACTTGCTCAGTACCCACTTCTCATCTACCATACGCAGAGCTAGAGGTTCTACTAGCGTGCAGATCACACAGGTACACAGAAGTAAGGTCTGAGCTTTATATTTAATAATTTTGCCGTTTAAATTCTACCTTAAGGCTCTACTTACATTTGACATTGGCTTCAGATCTTCGTTATATATTGTTCTAAATTGAGTTAGAAAACCAAAGACTGGCAACTTGCACCGGACAATTTATACCCGAGGTGCTATCAGAAAACACTAGCACTAATAAGCGTTTGGGGCAGGCTACTGTATCCTATACATTCTTCTAAGACTTAAGTCTTTTATTGCAAGCCACTCTCCTTCTAGGAGCCAACAAATTTCTATGATTGTGACAGATATGCCCGCTCTACTGGCCAGCTATCCTCAGAGCCTTGTCGCCATTTTTGATCGTGTAGTTCCTCATCCGTGGCAAGGCATGCTTCTAGTCGGGCTACAATTTTCTCTTCGTCCATATCTTGACCAATGAAAACTATTTCATTTTTTCGATCACCATAATCCTTGGTCCAGTCGCTTTCGATGAGTTTCTGGTTGTCTACGAATGCTAGATAGTCTATTCGCTGCTGGTACGGCATACTATCCCACCATACGCCAGCACTATCTGTTCTTAATGATCCGCCTGCCTGACCCCATATCAGAGCTTGGTTCGGTCGAGAGCTTATCCAAAACAATCCTTTACTTCGAATGACATTATGAGGAAAATCTTGCTGTACGTATCTCCAAAATCTGTCTGCATCAAATGGCTTTCTGCTGCGAAACACGAAAGAGGTGATGCCGTATTCGTCTGTTTCGGGTGTATGTTCCTCTTTTCGGAGTTCCTCTTGCCAGCCAGCACTCTGTTCGGCTACTTCAAAGTTGAATAGTCGTGTCTCTAGGATTTCTTGAGGTGAAATCTTCCCAAAGGATGTTTCTCTGATCCGTGCGGTGGGATTGAGCTTGTGTATTGCCGCTTTGAGTAATCCCAAATGTTCTGGCGAAACTAGATCTGCCTTATTTAATATGATGACATTGGCAAATTCTACTTGGTCGGTCAGTAGGTTGACAATCGTACGGTGGTCTCCATCGATATCTGTAAGTTCCCGGTCTACAAGCCGCTCAGGGCTACCGAAATCTCTAAAAAAGTTGAAGGCATCGACGACAGTAACCATTGTGTCGACGTAGCTAAATTGGGATAGGTCGATGCCATTTTCTTCATCGACGAAAGAGAAAGTCTGGGCAACGGGTACGGGTTCGCTGATACCGGTACTTTCAATCAATAGGTAGTCAAACCTGTCCTCCTTGGCTAGTCGCTCTACTTCTATCATCAGGTCCTCTCGCAGGGTACAACAGATGCAACCATTGCTCATCTCGACAAGCTTTTCTTCGGTTCGTGATAAGGTGTTTTCACTTTTGACTAGCTTGGCATCGACATTGATTTCACTCATATCATTTACGATCACGGCTACTTTCAAACCTTCTTTGTTGTGTAAGATATGATTGAGCAAGGTCGTTTTGCCTGCTCCGAGAAAGCCACTCAGGACAGTGACAGGTAGTTTCTTCTTTATCATGTTCCAACTTTTGTGAACCAGTGAATGATGTTATTTAAGTGCTGTTCGCCGTATAGGGAGACAAACTTCACAGTTTCGGTGTGCTGCGCTTGGCGGTAGACTTGAAGTCTGTCTTGTGCAAAGGCCTTGGTCAGGTCAATTTTACAATCCTCGACGATGCATGACTTCCATTCTTCGTATGTTCTTGGGATCATAAGTGGAGTGTACGGTTCGAGTATTTCGGTCAGCTATGGGGTAGGACTTTGACGGTATTTTCGTCCCTTCAAAGATATGCCTTTTCAACACAGATGCAACATTGTTGCATCTGTGATTTAATTTTGCTGACTGATTGCTTTGCTGTAGCCTTCTCATAGAACATCAGTCTTCGAATGATTTATAACAACTACAGACGGATATGCCGTTCGAGCCCAATTAGGTTTATCACTTAAATGCTTTTTGGTTTACATTATCTTCGTCAGATCAGTGATGGTATAAAAGAAGGCCTATGAAAATGAATGACACTTTTGATGTAAGAATGCCCTGGTGCACAGATGACAATGCCACACTGTGTCAAAGCGACCTTAAATTTCTTGTGAGTTTTTCTAGTGTTACTCCGAGATGATGGTTGATACTTTCATTACGACAATCCTTCAATCTACAGGCGCTACCTCGCTCGAAGTCAAAGAAGTCATTCAAGACCTATGGAGCGGCTATGGTCAGATCTTACGAATAGACCTAGAAGGCGGTCCAGTCAATAGCATAGTGGTCAAGCATGTAAAGACAGGAGCTGCCGCTTATCATCCGAGAGGGTGGGCGACCGATATCGGTCATACTCGTAAGGTCAGGTCCTACGAGGTAGAGACAGCATGGTATACGACGTACACTGAGCAGAGTAGGGCTCGCCTGCCGCATTGCCTAGCGGTAGACAGGTGTGATGGCGATATGCTGATGGTGCTGGAGGATCTTGATGCAGCGGGCTATGATATACGTAAGCAGTCGGTGACCTGGCAAGAGGTAGAGGCCTGCCTAGTCTGGTTGGCGGCTTTCCATGCTAGCTATCTTGACGTCGAGCCTATAGGTCTCTGGGAGGTGGGTGCCTACTGGCACCTAGACACTCGCCCTGACGAACTCGCCCGACTGACGGATGTGTCGCTCAAGACTGCCGCAAGCGCCATCGATCACAAACTCAAAAGGTGTACCTACAAAACCCTGGTGCATGGCGATGCTAAGCTGGCCAATTTCTGCTTTTCTCCTCAAGGCGATGTAGCTGCGGTCGACTACCAGTATGTGGGCGGTGGTTGTGGTATGAAGGATGTCGCTTACTTCGTGGGCAGCTGCCTAGACGAGGCCGACTGTGAGCGACTAGAGGAGGATATCCTCGACACCTATTTTACAGCCTTGCATACTGCTCTAGGGGAGCGACACACAGCACTTGAGGAGGAGTGGCGATCGCTTTACCACGTTGCCTGGGCAGACTTTCATCGCTTTCTCAAGGGGTGGAGCCCTGGCCACTGGAAGATCAACTCCTATAGCACACGGGTGACCAAGATGGTGATTGAGCGGCTAAAGTAGGGTGGGTCATGGCCTGGTCATAGGGAGTGCAGGTCCGTCCTCCTTGCGAATAAAGAGATCACATCGCTCTAAGCGATCAGATCTCAAGAGCCGACGGCGGTAAGACACTCTAGGCACAAAGAGATCACATCGCGTCAAGCAATCAGATCTCAGTTAAGGGGGAGAAATCACTTATAGTGAAACCTACACTGCAGAATGGTGCAAATTTGATCTACCTTCTTCTTTCCAGATACTTCATAGACCATTCTATGTTCTTGGTTTATTCTCCTTGACCACAGGCCTCTCAACTGATGCTTCAAGGGTTCGGGCTTGCCGATACCTTTAAATGGAGTGGACTGTATAGACTTGATCACTTCTTTGATTTTCTTGATTTGGTCAATGTCGTTTTCTATCCAATAAGTGAGATCATCCCAGGCATTTTCAGTGAAGACGATCTTCATATTTTTTCTAGATCGTGTAGGCTTACTTCCCTGGTTTTACCCGCCTCGGCTTGTTCTATGGATTCGAGTAGTCTATTGCGATTAGCAGTAGTTGACAACAGGTAATTGGTCTCTTGTAAAGCGTTGTACTCCTTCAATGACATGATAACCACCGACTCATCTTCGTCATCATTGTTCCTTGGTATGATGAGGATTTCAGAAGAGTTGATTACCGTATCGAAGTAGTACTTAATTCTCGACCGTAGGTTTGAAATAGTAATTGCTTTCATAATCTAGTATGTACCTATAAAAGTACAAAATATTGTACAACTAATCAATCTGATTTTTAAGGCTCTACACCGACAGCGGCAGGACACTCTTAGACACGAAGTCACACAAATGCCACTAATCAGATTTCAGCAGCTGTGGTCGGATACTCCATGCATCCTATTAAACCTAACATCCCGAAAATCCTGATGCTGACAATTTACACGGCACATTAGTAGTCGTGGGTTTTAACCCGACGGCGGTAGGGTTATCTTAGGCACGAATACCACTAATCAGATGTCAGTATCCAGATCTCGGACGTCAGACGTGCTAGTAAGCGAGGGTGTGAGGAAAGACCGCGATTCGTAAGCACGTAGCGAAGCGGAGGGATTTAGAAGCGCAAAGTCTAGCAAAGAGATCAAGAAAGAAGAGACTGCGAGAAACCGAGAAAAGAGA
>CAYMFD010000016.1:0-4876 GCA_964389475.1 uncultured Saprospiraceae bacterium | reverse complement strand
AAGAGAGAAGTGAAGTGGAGAGGATGAGTTAGCTGTCGTGGGTTCTAACCCGAAGGCGGTAGGGCTATCTCAGACACGAATACACACGAATACCCGACGGCGGTAGGACACTTGGCTAGTGCGACCCGTCTTGTCCCTTATTAAGCAGCAATTACCTTCCAATAATTTGATCCAATTTCTTGGGACTCTGTCTTGTATCAAAAATAGATAGTATTTGGATTTCTTGCACTTCTACTTTGTAAATCATGGCATAATGATTCACAAACTTAACCCTGATATCTGCCCTATTTGTAGGCCTACCTGTATTGGGTTTCAATGCCAGCAATTCTGCAGCTTCACTGTAGAGGCGGTTTAGTTTTCTGCTGTAAACCTTAGACTTATTTCTGTTATTCCAGTAAGTGAAAATCTTTACTCGATCACTTTGTGCTCTGCTAGACCATACTATTCTTCTAGCCATTCTGTGATCTCCTTTTCAGCACCCTCATGCGTCAAGTATTCCCCATTACTTATCTGCTCTAGTGCTTCATCGACAGCATCATTCATTTCGTCGCTCAATTGATAGGGCATATCACTATCATGCACTTGGATATCCATCAACCTTGTCGCTTCTAGTAACAGATTCTTATCTTCAGTTATATTGATCTTTTCGATCAGCCGTTTTCGCAACTCTGTAGTGGACATATATCTAACTTTTGCCTAGGACTAAGTTAACGACTTTTTACTTTAGACCATGTGTATGCGTAGCTAAGGTCCGCTCAGGGAGACCTAAAGAGGGCGAGTGACGAGAAATCGAGAGAAGAGACTGCTAGAGAAGAGATATCGAGAGAAGAGATAGCGAGAAGCGTATCGAAACCCCGACCGTGGAGAGTCACTGTAGACAAGCCGTAGCTGAGGTCCGCTTAAGCTTATCACTTAGCGAGACTCGTAGAGCGAAAACTTGCTGCTCAACTAGATATCGAAAGCAGACTTTAGATGTAAGGTTGATTCGCTGGATTAATCGATTTACAAGAGCGGCCGTGTTCACATAACACCGGCATCCTATTAATCCCAGCATCCTGAAAATCCTGATGCTGACAATTTACACATCACATCAATCGTCGTGGGTTTTACCGGGGCAGACTTTCATCGCTTTCTCAAGCGGTGGAGCCCCAGCCATTGGAAGATCAATAGCTACATCGAGCGGGTGACGCAGGACGTCATTACCAGACTGACTTAATTTTTGATATAGTCTCGGATACAGACGTGCTGATGTAGTGGTCTTGCAAACTTCATCTACAAGTGGATGATTATGCTGCAAATAAATTTACAAGATTAATCTTTTAGGCAAAAGGTTTTCTATCCAGCTGGTAGTGAGGGTTTTATTCTCGCTTTTTGTGCCCAATGAGAAGGCGATTTGACCCTTGGCGTCAAAACCATTTTGCAGCGGTGCTGAACTTTTTCATAGCTTTGTTATTCATTACCGCACATGCAAAACATTTCATTACATCATCACCACCATCTTCCTTGCCTTCAGGCGAAGTAGCTGTGTATTGATGTAATCCAAAAATATAAAGCACCGTCTGAGTAAATCAGATGGTGCTTTTTTTTGTGCTTTTTTCGCTTTACTCAGACTCCAGTTTTAAGAGTTATGAGTAAGCTAAAGATAGCCATACAAAAGAGTGGGAGACTCAATCAAGACTCCCTCAAGCTGCTTAAAGATTGCGGTCTAGCGTTCAACAATGGAAAGGATCAGCTGAAGGTCGTCGTCGACAATTTTCCCATTGAGATCCTCTACCTCCGCAATGCAGATATCCCACAATATATCGAGGACGGTACCGTAGATGTCGCCATCATCGGCGAAAACCTCGTGGTGGAGAAGCAGAAGGCAGTCAAGGCCGTACGCAAATTAGGGTTCTCCAAGTGTCGCCTTTCGCTGGCGGTGCCTAAGGCGGTAGAGGACGATACGATCAGCTACTTCCAGGGTAAGCGCATCGCCACCTCCTACCCCGTAACCTTACAGCAATACCTCGATACACAAGGAATTACTGCTGAGATACACACTATTTCTGGGTCCGTTGAGATTGCTCCTAACATAGGGCTGGCGGATGGTATCTGCGATATCGTCAGCTCGGGAAGCACTTTATTTAAAAATGGACTTCGAGAGACTCAAGTCATCATGCGATCCGAAGCCGTCCTCGTCCAATCCGTATCGCTTGCACCAGCCAAGGCGGCCATTCTCGACCAGCTCCTCTTTAGAGTAGATGCAGTACTGAGGGCCAAGACCAGCAAGTACGTCCTCATGAATGTACCTGTGGATAGGGTAGATCAAGTGACTAAGATATTGCCCGTACTCAAGAGCCCGACGATACTGCCGCTGGCCATGGAGGGATGGTGCTCCCTACACTCGGTGATCGACCAGAATAAATTCTGGGAGGTCATCGATGAACTCAAGGCAGCAGGCGCCGAGGATATTCTCATTGTACCAATTGATAAAATGGTTCTCTAATGAAAAAGTATAATCAACCTACGAAGGACACATGGGAGTCCATTCTACAACGTCCTGTTAAAGAAGCACAGGCTCTGACCGTCACTGTAACTGACATACTCGATACTGTCGCTCGTGATGGAGATACCGCCTTGCTAGCGTACAACAAGAAATTTGACGGTGTAGACTTGCAGGACCTCTTGGTTTCTCCAGAGGAGGTTGTGACAGCGATCGCGTCCACTCCGCAAGACCTGAAGGACGCCATAGGTCTAGCAAAGCAAAATATCGAGGCTTTTCACAGAGCACAGGTCGCTGAAGAGCAGGTCGTCGAGACGATGCCGGGTGTCCGGTGCTGGAGAAAATCGGTCGCGATCGAGCGGGTAGGATTGTACGTGCCGGGAGGATCGGCACCGCTATTTTCGACAGTATTGATGCTGGCCATACCTGCTATGATTGCCGGTTGCCAAGAGGTCGTCATCTGCACGCCATGTCGTCCAGATAAGACGATCGACCCTTCGATTATCTATACGGCTCATTTGGTGGGTGTAGATAAGATTTATAAAGTAGGGGGAGCACAAGCCATTGCCGCCATGGCCTACGGTACGGAGACAATCCCTAAGGTCGATAAGATATTTGGGCCGGGTAACCAGTATGTAACAAAGGCCAAGGAACTGGTACAGCAGTCGGGTACGGCCATCGATATGCCAGCAGGACCTAGTGAGGTCTTGGTGATTGCTGATCGTACGTGTAATCCTGCCTTTGTCGCAGCAGACCTACTGTCACAGGCAGAGCATGGCCCAGATAGCCAAGTTATCTTGTTGACGGACGACGCGGAGACAGTAGGTGCTTGCCTAGCGGCCGTCGAGGTACAGCTGGCGGACTTACCACGGCGTGAGATAGCCCAGCAGGCACTAGAGAGTAGCAAAGCGGTCGTCTTGTCATCTATGACCGAGTGTCTGCAGATGAGTAACGCCTATGCGCCAGAGCACCTCATCATCGCCTCAGATCAGGCCAGCGTCATTGCTCAGTATATCGTCAATGCTGGGTCGGTCTTCCTCGGTAACTACAGCTGTGAGTCGGTCGGGGACTATGCCAGCGGTACCAACCATACCCTGCCGACCAATGGTTTTGCACGGATGTACAGTGGGGTATCTCTCGATAGTTTTGTCAAAAAGATCACCTTTCAAGAGATCAGTCAAACAGGCTTGCAAGATATCGGCCCCAGTGTTGAGATTATGGCGGCTGCCGAGCAACTCGTCGCACACCAGCGAGCGGTATCTATTCGCCTAAAAACCCTCCAAAATGACTAGAACTATAGAAGCATGGGTACGTCCCAGCGTCCTGGTACTAGAGCCATACGCCAGTGCCAGAGATGACTTTAAGGGGACGGCAGAGGTCTACCTCGATGCCAATGAGAGTCCCTTCGGATCGCTCAATCGATACCCCGATCCTAATCAGTCTGTCCTCAAAGAGCGACTATCAGAGATCAAAAGGGTCCCGTCGTCTCACATCTTCATAGGCAACGGATCGGACGAAGTCATCGACCTTGTCTTTCGGGTATTTTGTCGTCCGGGTATCGATAGCGTGGTCGTCTGTCCACCTACCTACGGTATGTATAGCGTATCCGCTGCCATCAATGAGGTGGGAGTTCTCTCTGTGCCCCTGCTCAGTGATTTTCAGCTCGACGTAGAGGGTATACTCGCTTATGCGGGTGATGAGACCGCCAAGGTCATCTTCATCTGCTCGCCTAATAATCCGACGGGCAACTTGATGGATATCGAAGATGTCACTACCGTCTTAGAGCAGTTTGATGGCGTGGTGGTCATAGACGAAGCCTACATTGATTTTGCCGACAAGGCATCCCTGATACGTCAAATCGAGTCCTATCCCAATCTCCTCATTTGCCAGACCTTTAGTAAGGCATGGGGACTGGCTGGCGTAAGGGTAGGGGCGGCATATGCTGATCCAGCACTGATAGCACTTTTGACAAAGGTCAAGCCGCCATATAATGTGAGTACGCTTAACCAAGAGGCTGTCATCACTGCCCTTGATGATCGTGCGAAAGCCACTCAGCTTACTAGCATCATCCAAGAAAGAAGCCGCCTCCAGCAAGCACTCGGTCGAGTGCCTGGCGTAAAGAAGGTCTACCCCTCTGATAGCAACTTCCTACTCATAGAAGTAGGAGATGCAGACAGGGTGTATATCGCCATGAGTCGCCGAGGTATCATCGTTCGCAACAGGTCCATCCACGTGCCCAACTGTCTGAGAGTGACTGTCGGCACCGCAGTACAAAATGATCTGCTGCTTAAAACTTTAGGCGCTGTCCTGATCGAAGGTGGGTGAGTCGCTAGCGGGTTTAAATGGTCTTGCCGATCAAAACTGATTAGCCGCCATCAGTAACCAGTCGCTGTA
>CAYMFD010000015.1:0-51828 GCA_964389475.1 uncultured Saprospiraceae bacterium | reverse complement strand
CACCGCCATTTTGTACACCGTCACCATTTATATCATGCCATACTTGATCACCGATAATAACTGGCGATACTAGACCACCGTCCACTCTAGTCTCTTCGTCCGTATCTCCTGACTCCACTGTAAACACAAGCGTCTGGTCATTATTAGTACCATCAAAATCACTGTCCGTATCACCTAGTGGACCTGCACCACCTAGATCAAACTGTGTCAATACATAGTTAGGAGGAGTGGGGAATGTCTGTATCTCTACATAGTAATCGCCTGGAGGTACATTCTCAAATTGATAAGAACCAGCACCAGCGGGGCCTGTGCCTGTTGTCTGATCAGGCACAGCAACTCCATCACAGTCGAGGGCTTGAGCACCAGTCACATCGTCAAATAATCTTAAGACGACACCATCGACAGGCAGTTCGCCACCTGTGAATAAACCATCTCCATTGGCATCTGCCCAAAAGTCACCTCCTATACGTACACAGGCGATAGCTCCTGCATCGATTCTAGTTTCTTCATCTATCTCATCAGATAACACGATTATCTCGTGAGAGATACCTGTTGCCTCATCAGCATCACTGTCGTCCGTAGAATCATTGGTATCATCCTCTCCAGCACCATTAGCATCGAGCATGGAGAAAATATAGGGGAATGCACCAGCTACTGGCGCCGTAAATACAACTTGATAATTACCAGGTGGCACCAACAAGAACTGGTAGGCTCCACCGTTCTGGGCAGCAAATGGTGCACCATTTGCATCATTGACCGGACCACCACCGAAGGCCTGTAACTCTATTGTAAAGTTATCTGGTGGTACTATATTTCCTTCGTCTTGTAATCCATCAGCATTGAGATCATGCCATACGAAGTCACCTATCGTGACAGGTGCATAAAAACCAGCATCTACACGCGTCTCTTCATCTGTAGAACCTGATGTAACCACTCCTAAGTTGACTTCACCTTGCTGAGCACTAGCTAGTCGTATCGCATCACTATCATCATCACCCAATGGACCTGCACCTTGTACATCCTCTATCGTTGTATAGTAGTTATTACCATTAGGAGATGCCGCTGTGGCCGTAAATCTTACTCGATAATCACCAGGTGCTACGTCAATAAACTCGTACAATCCAGCACCGGCGGAACCTGAGTTAACAGGATTAGGTAGAGGGTTACCAGCAGCATCTGTACCTACTAGCACATTGGCTGGAGTGACGAGGGCGACTTCGATACCATCTAGTGGTACATCATCTGGACCAGTACTTAATCCATCACCATCAGCGTCTTCGAAGACAAAATCACCAATCGACACTGCTTGATAGGCACCAGCATCGACATAGGTAAGAACATCTCCAGAAACCGTAGTAATTAAAGGCGTCGCTCCGGTCTGGTTACCAGCATCACGGATGGCATCACTATTGTCTGTGTCTGTCAAGAAACCACTAGCAGCTGTTAAGTAGTGGGGTTCTGCTCCAGGAACTGTGGTCACATCAAACGTAACTTGGTAGTCTCCGGGCAAGAGATTTTCAAAAGCATAAGCACCACCAGCTGTTACCTGCGGATTCACTGCGTTACCTAGTGCATCGACGACGGGAGTTCCTGTAGCATCAAGTAACTCCACCGTTACTCCATCCAGATTGGTCTCTCCACCATCACGGATACCATTACCATTGTCATCTAGCCAAGTATTATCACTGATAGAAACCGCAGCGATAAGACCAGCATCAACAAACGTCTCGGAAGGAGTATTGAAAATCTGGAATACATCGGTCCTCAATGTTAAAGGCCCAGGCCCTGCAGGACGTACATCACTATCTAAATCGTTATCAAGAGGTCCCATACTCTGCCTAGTTGCGAGAGGATTAGTCAAGCCACTACCTGCCAGCGTATACACGATGATTAAATCAGCGCCT
Source organism: uncultured Saprospiraceae bacterium (assembly GCA_964389475.1). Classification (GTDB taxonomy): domain Bacteria; phylum Bacteroidota; class Bacteroidia; order Chitinophagales; family Saprospiraceae; genus CAYMFD01. The sequence goes on along the minus strand of CAYMFD010000015.1, from coordinate 49,924 downwards.
ACTGGAGCACCAATGTATTCATAATCACCACCACCGATATCTGCCATCACTCCCAACTCCTCACCAGGGTCAGGAGTTGTGCTAAAATCGGTATCATTAAATAGTGTCACTAGCAATCCGGGAATTGCGGGCTCCGTATCATCCACGCCATTGCCATTGACATCCTCGAAGACGTGAGTAATAATATTCTGAGATACCGCAACCTGCACTGATGCTAAACACAAAGCAAAAACTAAAAGACGTAAAGTCATTCTCATGTTATCTGATTCTTTGAAACTCATATATACATAGACTACCTATCAAGCCACATCGCTGCCTGTACTAGAGACAAATGTGAGGTGGCTATCTGTGATACACATCTATTGCCACTATGGCCCATTACAGACTATAGCATGGCAATAATACAGAAAAACAAAATAGATAGTGAAACGAATGGCTCGGATTGACAAACGTCCTACACTGTCGACTGCAGCTTATCCTCCTAAACTCTTATGTGTATAATCCTATATGTAGACTTGATGCTAGCGCAAGTACAGAATGATGCAAACCACTAGACGATAATCTAGTTAATCTCGAAAATATCAATCGCGGCAAAAGACTAACGATTTTCAAAAAAAAAGTGAGCTATGCCCTGCACAACTCACCTTTCTAACATATTCAAAAACTAACCCAATCCTGAGCTCGAAGGCTCATAGTCCGTTTTGACTTGATTAAGCCAAAGAATCAAGATCTCTGACTAGAATACTCTTTCGCTTGAAGTAGATCAAATTGTCATTGCGCAATTCGTTAAAGACACTCGTAACTGTCTGGCGGCTGGTACCTGTATAATTAGCGATATCCTGCTGTGTGAGGCTGTGCTTGACTAGGGTCTCAAGACCTACGGACTTACCCGTCTTGGAGGCATTGTACTTTATAAAGTCAACGATACGTCCACGAGCATCACTCACGACTAGCGACGCCATACGCTGCTCAGCAAATGCTAGCTTGGTTCTCATCTCATCCATTACGAAGAGACAGAACTCAAAATTTTCTGACATCACCTTTTTGACGGCCTTACAATCTATAGCAAGCACCGTGGTTTTAGCCTCCAGCGCTACAGCTGAGCTATCCCGTATCTCAAGGTTGATGGCACTCTCACCGAAAACCATATCCTCAAATAGGACAGCCTTGATCACCTCTCTACTCGATTCGCTATTAACACCTACTTTGATAGTCCCTGACTTGACCACATAGATGTAAGGATCGACGGTATCTTGACGATATATGTGCTCCCCCTTCTTGAGGGTGAGGACGTGGCTACAATCCGTTAGGTAGAGCAACTCTTCAGCTTTCAGCATGGTTGCCCTGCTGCAGATTCCTTTAAACTCTGTACTCATCTTCTTCTAGTTAATAGCTGCATGACAAAGAGCCATACCCTATAATGACACCTATTTGTCATTTACCCCCTACTCGTATTCAAAAAAAAAATATTTTGGTATCTGAAACACAGATGAACTATTGGTCGTCCTATATACATTGAGGTAACAGTAATCAAAGGAGAAGCATATCGTGAGTAGCAAGAAAGAACAAAAGGCAAATAGTATCATCAAGAATCACATGATCTGGTCTATGGGGGCTGGGATGATACCCGTACCTATCGCGGACCTCTTCGCTGTGAGTGCTATACAGCTCGATATGATACGATCCTTGAGCAAGGTCTATGAGATCAACTTTAAAGAGACCGAGGGCAAGGCCATTATTACGGCACTTACGGGTTCGGGACTAGCGAGACTAGGCGCTAGCGCTGTCAAGTTTATCCCTGGCATAGGTTCCGTACTGGGCGGCATCACGAGGGCCGCTCTGAGTGGTGCCTCCAGCTACGCTATAGGAGAGGTCTTTAAAAAGCACTTCGAGACGGGTGGCACCTTTCTAGACTTTGATCCTGCTCGACTAGGTAAGTACTACGATGAGATGTTTGAAAAAGGAAAAGAGGTAGCCCGTAAGATGCGCGAGCAAGAGGCGGACCAGACCAAGCAGCAGAAAAGGAAGATGGCCGAAGAAGCAGACATCCAAGCGACGCCTGCACCAACGTCCTCTATAGACGTGGTCGAGCAACTCGGTGGCCTTGCCAAGTTACTAGCCCAAGGCATCATCAACCAAGAAGAATTCGATACCATGAAGACCAAGGTACTCGAGGCCGCAGGAAAGCAACTAGAAGATTAAAAGAACTACCGTATCCATGAATAAGATAATCCTCATCATCTGTGCCCTAGGCATGTGCTACATATCGCAAGCGCAGTTCTTCCCACAGACTGCCGCAGAGGCCGACAGTATATACCAGATCAATATCAAGAAATCTCGTATCAACAAGGTGTACATCCCTAAGTCCCTGGCAGAGGCACTCAATGAGTTGAAAGCACTAAGTGACGATGCAGCACTGACCAAGTTTAAACTCGGCAGCGAGGATGAGGTAGCTCGCGGCTTACACTTTGGCCTAGGCCGATGGATACGTTACAACTGGAACCTAGAGGATGGCTCTCGCCTAGGCCACCTCATGAGAGAAAAGTACAAGATCTACAGTGCAGAAGATCAAAGCGATGCGCTGATCCGTCTACTGCATAGAGATCTCAATAATAAGCCACAAGACCTCCCAGGTCTAGCCGAGATGTACGAGAAGAAGTGGAATACCGTCAAACAAGAGCAGGTTGAAAATGGGGAAGTACTCGACGTGATCAAGGAAGAGAAGCTAGATGCGGAATAAGGTAGAGCGATCTACTCCCTACATTAGCGGCGATGAATAAATAGCCGCATGCCCAGCAAAGTGCTTACTGAAATAGATGGTCAACGCCTCAAGCTCTCCAGCCTGGGCAAGATGCTGTATCCTGGCGTAGGCATCACCAAGGCGACCCTCATACAGTATTACCTAGATGTAGCTCCCTACATACTACCCTACCTGTCTAGTCGGCCGCTTACCTTGATTAGATATCCTGACGGTGTAGAGAACGATCGATTTTATAGTAAGAACAAACCAGCATGGACGCCAGTATGGATGCCATCCGTATCGATCAGTACTAGTGATGACGATGCCAAAGATTATATCACGGCGGACAATCGAGCTGCCCTAGCTTGGCTAGGTAATCTAGCAGCACTAGAACTGCACACCATGCAGGTCAGCAGATCCGCAGTCCGATATCCTGATCATATCATATTCGATCTAGATCCGCCAAAAGATCATGTAGACTGGCAAGAGCTTGTCAGGGTAGCCACCTCGCTAAGGGACTTCTTGTATCAGCAGGGCTATACCTCATTTGTAAAAACGAGTGGTAGCAAGGGTCTACACCTCTACGTACCTATCGTAGCTAATCAAGAGACAGCTGTCGTTTACGAAACCTCTAAGCGTCTCGCCCAACAATACGTAAAGTCCCATGGTAAGCATACCACCCTGCACCTACGCAAAGACCGTCGTAAGGGTCGAGTACTCGTCGATGTATTACGCAATAACTATCTCGCCACCTGTGTAGCTCCACTCAGTCCTCGTGGCAATACCGAGGCGGCGGTATCCATGCCCCTCGACTGGGACAGCTTATATACCACGACCTCCTCTAAGGCGTATACCATCCTCAACGCTGCCGACCACCTGCGACGAGCAGGTAATCCATGGCGTGACTGGCGTGATGCAGCTCGTGATCTAAATCCTCCCATTGTTGTAAACACAGTACAAGCAGCACCGACCCCCATCATGGTGGAGGCTAGCCTATCGTTTACCGCACCTATGCTGGCAGATGTGACAGACAGCATACCCACGTCCGATGACTACATCTATGAGGTCAAGTGGGATGGTATACGTAGCATCATCACCAAGGACAACGACAAGGTGACCATCTACTCTCGTAGTGGTAATGATATCACACGGCAGTTCCCAGAGATAGCTGCGGCCCTACTGACTCAAATAAACGCTAGTAAGCTCGTACTCGATGGGGAGCTCGTACAACTAGGGGCGGCTGGCAAACCACAGTTCAGCGAGGTCGTAGGTCGACTACATATCAAGTCAGCAGCACAGATCAAGCGGCGATCTAGGCAGTCACCAGCCACGCTATATCTCTTTGACATACTCCACCGTGATGGCGAGGATCTAACAGCTATGACACAGACCAGCCGCAGTGAGATACTAGCCTCTATTACGACCTCCGATGAGCGGGTCCGTATCAGCGAAGTAGTCAAGGACGGCAAAGCACTTCTCGACGCCGTAAAGCAACTAGGCCTAGAAGGGATCATGTGCAAGGACGTCAATGCACCATACGAGATAGGTATCCGTAGTCGAGCATGGCTCAAGTTAAAGACCAGACACGAAGACACGCCATGGATCATCGGCTATACCAAGGGTAAGGGCGGACGTACTGGCCTCATAGGCGCCTTGCACCTTGGTAAGATCGTAGACGGCAATCTCATCTATATGGGAAAAGTAGGCACAGGTATGGATACGGCTACACTCAAGATGTTAACCCAAAGGCTTGGCGATCTCTCCACCACTGATCCTCCAGTACGGGCTGACATCAGCGAGCCTAGCCGTACTATATGGATCACACCCACCTACCAATGCACGATCACTTACGCATCGATTAGTAGTACTGGGACCTATCGAGAACCTGTATTTATAAAGTTAGACCTCGACTAGTCCTCTGAGATGTAAATAGGGGTAAGCATAGGCAGGCCTACGAAGTGCGACTCATCAAAGCCTACACTAAAGAAACCCAAGAATCCTCCTGAAGCCTTGGCTACGTGGTCGGCAAATGACACATAGCTCCTGTAGAGCTCTGCACCCTCGCGCTGATCCAGCTTGGCCATGACGGGGTTGAGTGATTTAAGTCGCTCAGTAAGCACCTCTGTCCTCGTCTTAACATCTCTAGGCAGCTCAGCGATGAGACCTACGAGTCGATCATGAAAGTCAATCCCTACTGCTTTGTAAAAATCACTGAGCAGTGGCGGTAGATTATAAGAACGAATCTTAGCAATCTTCTCTGCTCTCTGCAACTCTTCGTCCTCAATCAGGCCGTCCGCTCCAGCGATGAGGATAGTAATAAATGCCACGCCATCTTTGAGCAGTCTGAGCTCGTCGGCAGAGAGATTAGGATTAGTAACGATCATGTGTATGTGCTTGTGCTTGTCACAAATGTAAAAACCTTAGTACTCTATTGTATCGTTGGTTACCAAATATTTCTAGCATCTGCATTTTAACATTGGCCCTAACTACACGTCTTATGTGAGTCCCTCCGTAAGTTAATGGACTATTAACAGGAGAGCTAAGACGAGTAGAGGCTGACCTAAAAAGGTATATTTAAAATACAATAGCAGATCCAACCTATGAAAGTACTGGCTACACTCCTTATGGCCCTGACAATAGCGAGCAGCACGGCACAGGACAGAGGAACAATTATCTACGAAGAAGACATGACATTTAACCTACCGCCAGAGGTCGCAGTCATGTTTAAAGATGCTCCTAAGAGTCGCCAAAAAAAGATGATCCTCAGCTGGGACGGTAGTCAAGTGAGTTACATCACGGACCCCGCCAAACAGGATGAGCGGTCCGTCAAGCGTCGTGGTAATGCGATGATGATCCGAGGCAATCGTAAGACTACCAAATACTACAACTACGAAATCGGCACCATGCTCGAGGAGCGAGAGATGATGGGCAAGGAGTTTAGCATCAAAGACTCGATACCCGAGATAAAGTGGAAGGTGGATGTCGCTAACCAGCGGGACATCCTCGGCTATACCTGCATGAGGGCCATCACTACGGTCGATACTATCGAAGTAGTGGCGTGGTGGACTCCACAGATACAGACATCCTATGGGCCTGATGGGTTCGGCGGTCTACCTGGGGCAGTACTCGCCCTAGGATATGGAGCGGACAAGGCCATACTAGCCCAAAACATACAACTACACGCAGACAGCACCGCAGAGGTAGTCATCTTAACGGAGAAAAAGTCAACCATGGAGCGAGCTGATTTTGACATCAAAATGGAAAAGCGCAAAGAAGAGATGCGCAAGATGTGGAGTGGTAATCGCAAAAGGCGGGACATGCGGCAGGGCAGGTAAAATTCATTAAAAAAAACTCTCTTATTACAACTCTCTCTCCTTTATGAATCACTACTTACAAGCGCTATCAACCCTCGTCCTATTGCTGATAGCTACCGCCTCCTATGGGCAGACGACTACCGTAACAGGTACCGTCGTCGACACGAGCGGCAATGCCCTCGTCGCTGCCAGTGCCGTACTCCTAGAAACGGCTGATAGTACCCTGGTCGGCTTTGGGCTGACGAATGACGATGGCTTTTTCAAAATAGGAAATATCAAAGCTGGGCAGTATGTAGCGCAGATCACTTACGTGGGCTACGGTACCGTAGGTAAGCTTGTCGATATCGCCGCTACGGATAAGAAAGAGGACCTAGGTCAGATCATCATGTATACGGCAGATAATCAGCTCGCCGAGGTGACGGTCAAGGCCTCCTTTATCCCCATCGTCGTAAAGAAGGATACGATCGAGTATAGCGCAGATGCCTTTAAGGTCAAGCCCAATGCGACCGTGGAAGACCTCCTCAAGCAGTTACCCGGTATAGAGGTCGAGGACGATGGGTCGATCAAGGCACAGGGCGAAGATGTCACGAGAGTTACGGTAGATGGCAAGACATTCTTCGGCGATGACCCTAAGATGGCGACCCGTAACCTACCCGCCGAGGCCGTAGATAAGGTGCAGGTGATAGACCGCAAGTCCGACAAGGCACAATTCACGGGTGTAGACGACGGTGAGCGAGTGAAAGAGGTCAACCTAGAGCTCAAGGAAGACCACAAGCAGGGCCTATTCGGTGATGTGACGGCAGGCATCGGTCAGGATCAAAATAATTACCGCTATGAGAGTAAGTTTAACCTCAATCGCTTCACTGACAACTGGCAGATAAGTGCCCTGGGCAGTTACAATAATATCAACCAAGAGTTCTTCGGGCTTAACGATATGTATGGGATACGACGTGGCGGCAACCAGGTGAGTCCAGGGATAACCTCTACACTCGGCGCTGGTGTCAATGCCGTATATACCAAGGGGCAGGAGATCGAACTAAGTACCAGCTACTTCGCTAGCTCGGCCGATACAAGGCTCACAAGGCTATCAGACAGTGAGATCTTTAGGAATGATGGTACCTTTTCGACCTTAACAGATGAGGCCAGTCAGTCCGATGTACTTAACCACTCAGTTGAGGTGGAGCTAGAATGGACACCCGATACGATCAATCGTTTTGAGGTTGAGACCTCCCTAGAGTTTGGCTTGGGTGACTTCACGCAGGCGGAGTCTGCTAGCAACAAGTTATCTACCAGGAGCATAAGCGAATTGTCACAAGACGAGGTAGGTAATACACAGACTTTTGACCTAGATGTGGAGCTAGAGTATACCAGAAAGTTAAAGAAAGCAGGGCGATCTATCAGTGCTCAGCTGGACCTTGGTCGCTCTAGCGAACTAGACGAACTCTTACTCGATCAGTCCAATATCTTGCTAGACGACCCGACAGGGCCAGGTACTTTCAGTATACTACAAGACCAGATAGCCGACCTCGACAACGATAGCTACCTAGCACGAGTGTCCTACACCGAGCCGCTGAGTGATCGGCTATACCTAGACATCATCGCTAAGCGCAGTAACCGCAACAGTACCAGCATCAGAGACTTCTTTGACCTAGACCCCAATGATCAGACTATCAGAAATCTCAACGAGGCCTTAAGCGCCACCTTTGACAATGCCTACCAGTACACATGGGGAGGCTTGCAGCTACAGCGCAACTATGACAAGGTGAAGGTCACGGCCGGTGTAGATTATAAGCTATCACAGATAAGTGGCGTCGTAGCCAATGGCGCTTCTGTATCCAACGACTTTCGTTTCGTCTTACCTCGACTGATACTTAACTGGGACAAGGCCAGGGTACGCGTATCCTACAGTACCTCAGTCCGCGAACCCAGCACCACCCAGCTTTCGCCGATCCTAGATAATACCGACCCCAATAACTTGTACCAGGGTAACCCCGACTTACGGCCAGAGTACACCCATACTGTCAATGCTCGATGGTACTTCTGGGACAGTTTTACCTTCCGCAATTTTTTCGTCAATACATCGATGCGATATACCCTTGACAATATCGTCACCGCACGAGAGATCAGCCCCAGCCTCGTACGTACCAGCCGACCCATCAACGTCGAAGACCAAGTGACTGGATCTATGAGCCTTAGCTATGGGCAGCCCATCAATCCTCTTCGCGTCAAGGCGCGAGCTAGTCTGGGGTATTCGTATACCAATGGTCTCAACTTTATCAATGGTAGAGAAAGCGAGGTCACTACAACGGCACCGACGCTACGACTACAGGTCGAAAACCTAGACAACGAAGTACTCAGTGTACGCCTATCGTCGAGGTTTAGGTGGAATACCAATAGTTACAGCCTAACAGAATTAAACGATCAGCGACTACTCAGCCAGCGCTACCAGGCAGACGTCATACTGGACTTTGGCAAAGGCTGGACACTCGACCAGGAGGTGAACTACAATATCTTTACACAAGAGAACCAAGGCTCTGCTGAGTCCTTCGTCCTGTGGAATGCAACCCTGCAAAAAAGCCTAATGAATGACCGCCTAGCCATACGTTTGCGTGGCTTTGACCTGCTCGGCCAGAACCAAGCTATCATACAGAGCACCACGACGGACTCGGTGACAGAGTCGATCAGCAACACCCTGACCAGTTACGGTATGATAAGTGTCATGTACAAGCTCTCAGACTTTAATCCTCAGCGTGGCTTCCGGGTATTTAGGATGGACTAAAGCCACTCTGCTCTAGTCGCCGGTACAAGTAGTGGGTAAGTCGTGCTATCAGGTAACCGAGGATACCCCCTGCCAGTACATCCGTAGGATAATGCACGCCTACATAGACCTGCGCTATGGCAATGGAGGTAGCCCATACGAGGAGACCAATCTGGAGATATCGATGACGTCGCCCTACTAGCAAAAGTAGAAACGTACTGAGGGCAAAGTGGTTAGCCGCGTGGTTACTAGTAAAGGAGTAGCCACTACCGCAACGGACCTTGAGATTGACATCCTGCATGACATGGCAAGGACGGGGTCGCTCGAAGTTTTTCTTAAACCCTGTGTTGCTTACGAAGTCTGCAAGGCCAACTGTTATCATCAGAAAGATGACTAAGTAGTAACCGCGCCGTCTAAAGTTAGTCAGGAGAAAGGCGATAATGAAAACGTAGACGGGTATCCAGACGTACTTATTGCGAAGTGGGACCAGTATGGCATCAAGCAGATCGCTCGACCAGGCACCGTTAATCCATTCAAACAATTGTAAGTCGAGACCATGTAACATGACCGAAAGATGCAAAGAATCGTACACACCTGGTGATGATACGTCTTTTTGCAGCTGTGGTTTTTACTTTTGCACCTAAGCTCAGCGTCTCGACGAGCATGACAAACTAGAAGAAAGAAAGACAATATGAGTAAGTTTTTGATCAAGTCCATCTCTGGCATCAGAGGCGTCATCGGCGGTGAGCCTGGCACCTACCTGACTCCCATCGACATCGTAGAATGTACGGCAGGCTATGCACAGTACATCGTCAACAGTGGTAAGGCCCGTAAGATTGTCGTGGGTCGCGACGGACGTATGAGTGGACACATGGTCAGCACGCTGGCTGTACAGACGCTGATCGGGATGGGATTTGAAGTAATCGATCTCGGTCTCAGTACGACGCCTACCGTAGAGATCGCTGTACCTATGGAAGGCGCCTCAGCAGGTATCATATTTACGGCTAGTCACAATCCCAAACAGTGGAATGCCCTCAAATTCATCGATCACAACGGAGAGTTTATCTCTGCAGATGCCGGACAGACCATCATCGACCTGATCAGGGACAAGGCCATCACATTCGCCGATGTGGATGACCTAGGTAGCGTAGTCAGTGACGACACCTACATTGATAAACATATAGACGCCATACTGGCACTACCCTACGTAGATGCTGATATCGTCGCAAAACAGAAACTACATGTCGTCATAGACTGCATCAATAGTACGGGTGCCATCTCTATACCACCACTACTAGATAAGATGGGAGTTACCTATACCCTCGTCAATGGTGAAATCACAGGTGACTTTGCCCACAACCCAGAGCCACTACCTAAGAATCTCGTGGACCTCAGCAAGACCGTCATAGCAGAAAATGCGGCACTAGGTATATCCGTAGATCCAGATGTAGACCGCCTATCATTCGTCATGGGCAATGGGGAGATGTTTAGCGAAGAGTATACCCTAGTCGCAGTAGCGGACTACATGCTAAGTACCACACCTGGCGTGGCGGTGAGTAACCTGAGCAGTACTCGGGCCTTGCGTGATATAGCAGAACGACACGGTGGCTCCTACATCGCTAGTGCGGTCGGAGAGGTCAATGTCGTCAATGCGATGAAGGCCAACAGAGCCATCATAGGCGGTGAAGGCAATGGCGGCGTCATCGTACCCGAGCTACACTACGGCAGGGATGCCCTAGCTGGCATAGCGATCGTACTTACCTACCTCGCTAAGTCTGGCCATACCCTAGAGAGCCTCAAGGCCACTTATCCGAGCTATAGAATCATAAAGGATAAGGTAGAGCTACCTACTATGGACCTAGCTCCTAAGATCCTCAATGCCGTACATGAGGCTTTCGCAACTGAGAATATATCGACGATAGATGGTGTCAAAATAGACTGGCCGGAGGGCTGGGTACATGTACGTAAGAGCAATACCGAGCCGATCGTCCGAGTCTACTGCGAGAGTGATAGTGACCAAAAAGCGCAGCAGCTGATCGATAAAGTAAAGGCTGTCATCCAACCATTACTGTAGTAGGCTGTAGTTATTACCATATGCAGAGAATATACCTAGATCACGCAAGCACGACACCACTACTACCTGAGGTCATAGAGGAGATGAATGCGGTCATGAGTCAGACCTACGGTAATGCCAGCAGCATACACCACCATGGACGATCGGCTAGGACAATCATCGAGGCCAACCGCAAGAAGATCGCCAATGCACTGAGGGCTAGCATCGGCGAGATATTCTTTACGAGTAGTGCCACCGAGGCGCATAACATGATCCTCTATGGAGCGGTCAGGGATCTAGGCGTCACCCGTATAATCAGTAGCCCTACGGAGCACCACTGCATCTTGCATCCACTCGACCATCTATCAGATGGTGGCAGCGTCAAGGTCGATTACGTCAAGGTAGATAGCAGCGGACAGGTAGATGTCAATCACCTAAAAGACCTACTACAGCAGGAAGGATACAAGACCTTGGTCTCGCTCATGCATGCTAACAATGAGATCGGGACCATGATAGACCTTGCGGCTATTGGTGACCTATGTCACGAACACGGAGCCCTACTGCACTGCGATACCGTACAGACGATCGGCAAGTACCCTATTGACGTCAGCGCAACACCGATCAGCTTCTGTGCAGGATCAGCGCATAAGTTTAATGGCCCCAAGGGCATAGGCTTCGTCTATATCAATGGTGATAACATCATAAAACCCTATTTGCGTGGAGGTGCTCAAGAGCGAAATATGCGAGCGGGCACTGAGAATGTCTACGGTATAGCCGGAATGGGCAAGGCGCTAGAAATGGCCCTCCTCGAACAAGAAGAGCGAAAGAACTACGTAAGCGGTCTGCGCCAGTACTTTGTGGATAGACTAGATGCAGAACTCATTGACATCAAGATCAATGGCGGAGAGGCAACACAATCGTTATACAACATAGTCAGCGTGTCTTTTCCTGCAAGCGAGAAGGCCGACCTACTGCACTTTAACCTGGACATAGGCGGCATATCTGCTTCGGCCGGTAGCGCCTGTAGCTCTGGTATAGAGGCTGACTCTCATGTACTGCTGGCTATCGGGCATCCACCAGAGCGAAAGACGATCCGCTTTTCGCTCAGTCACCTCAATACTACAGCCGAACTCGATATCGTAGTCGATAAACTCAAAAATATCACACCGCCTGCATGACACACGAAGTCTATATGCGTCGAGCTGTCGAGCTAGCCCGTCGAGGAGGTAAGGAGACAGGGACTAATCCTAACGTAGGTGCCGTAGTCGTCCATGGTGACCGCATCATAGGAGAAGGCTACCACGAAGAGTATGGTTGTGCCCATGCAGAGGTCAATGCTGTGGCAGCTGTCCAAAAGGAAGACGAAGCCTTACTCCCCCACTCCCGGATGTACGTGACGCTAGAACCTTGTAATCATCACGGTAAGACGCCACCCTGTACGAGCCTCATTATAGAGAAGAAGATACCAGAGGTCTATATAGGGTGTCTCGACCCTAGCAGTCAGATGTCTGGCAAGTCTGTCAACCTACTCAAGCAAGCGGGTTGCAAGGTAACGGTCGGCATATTGGCAGATACCTGCGAAGCCTTGCTACGACCCTTCGTCGTACATAAGACGGGAAGACCGTATATCGTACTTAAGCAGGCCGTAAGTCAAGACGGCTACACAGGCAAGCCAGACGAGCAAATATGGTTGACTGGCAAGATGAGCCAAGTAGTTGCCCACGAGTGGCGGAGTAAGGTAGACGGTATCCTCATAGGTACTAACACAGCGGTCATCGACAATCCTAGCCTCACCACTCGCCTGGTGGAAGGAGAATCACCACTGCGTATTATCATTGACCGTCATGGTCGCATACCTCACGATCACAAGGTATTATCCGACGGCGGCGACACCTTGGTTATTACCAGCCTACGTTCTTACCATGATCGTGCACCTTATGTGACTATTACAGACTGGACCCTAGAGAACATCGTCCAGATCATATGGAGGGCTGGCGTCAGACACCTCTTGGTAGAGGGAGGTGCCACCATAGTCAAGGCTTTTTATACGGCCGACCTCTGGGACGAAGCCCTGCATTTTACTAGTCCAAAAGTGCTACACGATGGTACCCCGTCCGTCGATATCCAAGGACGACTACTAGCTAAGTATCAACTGGGCAGAGACACCTTACAGCATGTTGCGAAGAGTTAGGACTTACTTCATTTTATAGTCACCGCTACCCACCAAGAATCCGCGATTATAGACCTCTACGTCGTATACGCCTTTGGCTAGTTTGAACGGTACGTCCCAGTCGATACATCCACGGGTATCTTCATTCTGGTAGTTCATTACGCCAGAGGTTGTATACCGCACCTGGGTATTGGTCAGCTTGTCCGTTAGGATACCACCACCGAGGTTGTCGACGATCATGGTTTCGCCTAGAGGATCGATTATACGTACCTGAAACTCTGTCTCGCCTGCCGGTGATACGATGTTAGTCTCTGTGAGAAAGCAAACTCGGATCATATTGATATTACGAGCTCTAGACTTCTTCTTTTCCTTGCCACCGTCAGACACTTTGTAGCCTTGCACCTCGATGCTATTGATCTTGATAGCTTCGGCGATGTCTACCTTTATGTTGAGTTCGTCATTTTTAACGGCGAGCTTATCCTTCTCTGCAGCAAGTACAGCTCTTGCCTGCACCAGTTCTTCATTGACTTGTTTCTCTACGGAGTACTTCTCTTGCAACTCTGACTTCTCCGCCGTCAGCTGACTGTTTTGGGCGAGTAATTGGTCATTCTCGTCCCGTAGTCGGTTGGCCTCGGCGATATACTGATCGGCGAGAGAACGCAGGTTGCCCATTTCGGTCTTGGCCTTATCTAGCTCACGCTTAGTCCATATCAGGTTATTGATCTTGCTTTTCTGAGCGGTTAGCTGCTTCTGCTGACTATCGATAAGCGTATTGAGCTCTAGGTTATCTCCACGCATCTCTTCTAATCCATCAAGGGCAGCCTGATAGTCTTGCTCTAGCTCTGCCTGGATCTTCTCTAGGTCAAAGAGGTCGCCCTCCAAGGCAGCGGTCTGTTGTCGTAACTGACTATTGCTGTACCATTGGTAGCCAGCCAAGCAGAGCAGGGCTACGATGGCTAGTATGGCGACAGGTGTGAAATTACTTCTTGATTTATAGGACATCTCTTCATTCATATCATGGATGGTTTAAAACTTGGCGAAAAACTACGCTGCAATCTAATGCTCGAGGTCGCACATGGATTGTGTGACTGACATAAGATCAGTATCTTTTCGTAGATTTCACCCGCTTAAGCCATCGGGGTTTACACTGAGTACCGACAAAATTACACGTAAGTCTAGACATATGCTGATCTCTCCTCAACATCTTGCACATACTCTATTTATCGATATCGAAACGGTATCGTGCAGCGCTACCTACCAAGACCTCGACGAACGCATGCAGGGGCTCTGGGCCAAGAAGGCCAAATCACTGAGCCGGCAGCCGGACATGAGTGAAACAGAAGTCAGCGATCTGTATGTAGATCGGGCAGCTATCTACAGCGAATTTGCCAAAGTCGTATGTGTCTCCGTCGGCTACCTAATTGGTAAGGCACCAGATAAAAAGCTACGCCTCAAGAGCTTCTACGGCCATGACGAGCAGGCGGTACTGCAGCAGCTGAGCGACATGCTCGAAGGCCACTTTGATGATCTCAACAAGCATAAGCTCTGTGGTCACAACATCAAGGAGTTCGACATCCCCTTCCTCTGTCGTAGAATGGTGATTAACAATGTCAAGATCCCTAGTATCATCAATATCGCTGGTAAAAAACCATGGGAAGTAGGCCACCTACTCGATACGATGCAGATGTGGAAGTTTGGTGACTATAAGAATTTTACCTCCCTCAACTTACTGACCGCTGTGATGGGTATCCCCTCTCCCAAGGACGATATAGATGGCTCAGAGGTAGGCCGCGTCTATCACCAAGAGGACGACATCATACGTATCGTACAGTACTGTGAGAAAGACGTAATCACCGTCACTCAACTAGGCCTCAAGTGGGCTGATCGTCCCATGCTCGAGGACTTTGAAATCGAGAGTACTACTGAGGGCCTAGGATAGACCGCACTCGCTCCAGATCCTCTGGCGTGTCTACTCCTTTGGCAGCATGGGCTACTGCAATCATTTTGATATCGTAGCCAGCCTCTAGCCACCGTAGCTGCTCCAGCGACTCCGCCTTTTCTAACCTACTTACCTCTAGCCGCGACAGCTGTAGTAGTGTCTCGCGTCGGTAACCATACAAGCCTATATGCTGGTAGTAGTCTGTCTGGGACAGCCACTCGCTATACGCCAGGTCACGATGTGCAGGTATGGCCTGCCTACTGAAGTACATAGCCCGACGATCTCGCCGGCATACTACCTTGACGGTATTGTAGTCGTACAGCAAGGTCTCGTCTCTAATGCCCGTCATCAGCGAAGCGATATCAGCACCGTCACGCAATGCGTCGATGACTAGATCTATATGCTCAGGATCTATGACGGGCTCATCGCCTTGTACATTCACGATATAGTCTTCGTCTAGGTCTGCAGCAAGAGCAGCTACCCTATCGGTACCAGAGTGATGCTCGCCTGTGAGCATACACTTACCGCCCCAGCCCGTCACGTGAGCCACTATATCTGGGTGATCCGTCACTACGTAGACAGCAGATGCCTTCGTGGCACTCGCTCGCTCATATACGTGCCTGACCATCGACTTACCTCCTATATCGGCTAAGACCTTGGCAGGTAGACGAGTACTGTGATACCTAGCCGGTATCACGATGGCGACTGGTGTCACTATATCTTGATCACCGACTGAGTAGATACCCCACGGTCTGTCTCGACCTGGAGGTAGTAGATACCTGCAGGCATATCACCGATCGACAGCGAACGATCTGTAGTGGTCAGTAGTGTACGACCATCCGCACCTCTAAGCGTCACCTGTAGCAGGTCGCCATCCGTGTCTATGTTGATGACATCATCAGTAGGGTTGGGACTGATGCGGACATCTATACTGGTAACCTCACCGACGGAAGATACCGTCATGATATCTACAGCATATCGTACCATCACTTGGTAGTTATCAACGAATGGTGCATCTCTATCAAACTGGTTACCTATACCCAATACGCGGAACGATTGGCCACTTGCAGGAATAGTCATATCTGACAATTCGCTATCATTATCTATAAAGATCTCGAAGGTGTCTACTCCGTTGGTCGCATCGATGCTAAAGCTACCGCCATTGCCCATCCACTGCGACTCATCTACCCACGTCAGTGGCTCATTGATCATAATGAAAGAGCCCTCTACATCCTCGCTAGGTGCTACCACGTCTTGTGGATCTACCAAGTCATTATCAGATGATATGATGGTTATACTGTCTACCAGGATCTGGGCCAACCCTCTAAATGAAGAGACGGTACCCTTGACCTCGACGAGATCGCCCTCAGCAACATCCACGCCTAGGTTAGTCGTCAAGTTAACGGCTCGTATGCCATCATTAGTCATATCAATGAGGGGAAAGTCTAGGCCTGATGGACGGAAGTTAGGTCCATGTACGACGCCTGACAAAGTAGCCTTCACATCCGTACTATCTAGATTACCATCGCCATCGACCGTCGTTACTGTAGCTATATCGTAAGCAGGGTAAGAGATAACGGTCGTTACGAATGGACTGATATCGGCAACAGACCTCGGTAAGATCAGGAAGCCGGCATCGTATGGTCGCTGAGGATCAAACTGCCAGCCTAGGCCTGTAACGTCAAATGTTCCAGACGGTAAACCTGCATTAAATAGATCCGTATCTGCATCTACACGCATCACATGTGTAATCGTGCCATCCGTGATCTCAACGTCAAAACCCATGCCTGTAGGCGTCCACTGTGACGGATCTACTAAGCTGACATCAGCTAGGAGTACTAATTCTCCCTCCGTATCATTATCTAGCATCGTAACGAGTCGTGGCGATTGTAGTGCTTCGGTGCCAGTCACCTCGATAGCTGTAGGGATGATCTCTGTAAGACCGTTAAAGTGAGTAATCATGCCTTCGACTTTTAACGCATCGCCCATCATCGGCTCATAGCCTAAGTCTTGGTCAAAAAGAAATACGACGATACCTTCACCCTCCTCGTCCTGTATAGTGAACTCGTAGCCAGTATTTCTGAAATTAGGAGAATGCACGACTCCTGATACGATAACATCTACGTCGTTGTACACAGACAAGCCAATTGAGTCATTAATAGTCACCTCCCCTATGGTCAGTTCACACGTCACTAAGGTCCCGGGCGAAGCATACACCAATATTCCATCGTACATAGTAGCTAATGCATCCACAGTAGGCGTCACATCCCAGTAGCTAGGATCATTAACGTCTTGGTTGGGGTTACAGATAGATAAGCTGGGCCCCGTGCCATCGGCTAGATCAGACCATGGATCTTCATCACTGTAGGTAAAAGACATTGCGAGCGATCCGTTGGGGTCTCTGAGTTCTATGGTCTCACCACCATTACTGAGAGCACCATCTGTCCACGTGGTGGCGTCTACCCCGAAAGTAGATGCGACTAAAGCACCATTACGAGCCATGATCAAGTACTCTCCAGCACCGATCGTCACGTCGTTGAATGTATGCTCGACACCACTGCTAAACGAGTAACCCTGCAGATCAACCTCAGCGTTACCTCTATTATAGATCTCAAAAAACTCAAGATCGTCGTCCATCGTAGGATCATTGTACAATATCTCTGTGACTACTAGCTCTCCTTGCGGCCCTAGCGTAGGATCACAGTTACTTTCTACACCTGGAGTACCTAGAAACTCGACACCTCCGACAGTAACACCTGTACTTGTAGTACTAGCCTGCCAGTTAGCCCCATCAGCGGGATCGGCAGTGAGGTCACATAGCTCGATCGTCGCGCCACTACCGTCTGTACCTTCGGCGCTAGATGGCCAGCCATCACGATCATCATAGGTCACATCAAATACGATGTTACCAGCGGCGTCGGCTAGCGCTATCCGCTCCCCACCATTGGACAGAGATCCGCTAGTCCACTCACCAGCTACTGCGACACCTAGCGTCTGCTCCAAAGCCGATCTATTTTTAGCTAGTATGATAAAGCCCTGTGCTGGTATTGCACCGACTAGAGAATCATAGACAAAGCCGCTCTCGAAAGACCAGTTGTTAATGTTGATATCCTGCATGGTAGGATTATACAACTCTACGAACTCTAGTGAGTCATCGCCCGACTCTGGTGGATTGTATGAAATTTCTGATAAGACAACCTGCTGAGCGGATAAGCCCAGGGTAAAAAAGACAAATAGTAGGAGTAGTGTATACTTCTGCATAGTGAGATGAGATTTAAAATACACCGCAAGATACAGAAATTAGACAGGCTCTTAGCCTTCAGATAGTTCCTAAATGGGGTCGCACACCACGCTACTCTACCTACGGTAAAACGTAATCGGTCTGGAAACTCAGTAGCGATAGTGAGGATATCTTGTTGCCGGTTAATGGGATGGCCTCCAAATATCTTTTGCACCACTATCAGAGCATATTGCGCGACCCACATTAAAGGATCTCAAAACATTCAACCTGCGTCGAACGAGTACAAATGTAGAAAAACATATTACTCAAAAACGTAATATGTCTTTCTTTTCTTACATATTTATTTTAGTCATAGGTTGTATCCGAACAAAAAGGCGGCTGTCCAGAACATTCGGAGGCAAGAATACCTTGTATTTCGGATGGTCAAAATAGCCTACAGTCCTATCTATAAATACAGCCTACCAGAGGGTCATCGTTTTCCAATGATGAAGTATGAACTGTTGCCTGAGCAACTACTGTATGAGGGTACTGTGGACTCCTCAAGGTTTTTTAGCCCACAGGCGGCGACACTGGACCAGCTGTTACTTACACACACGCCAGACTATGTACACCGCCTAGAGCAGCAGCAACTTACGAGAAAGGAGGTCCGTAAGATCGGATTTCCTATGACGAAGGCACTCATCGACCGTGGCAAGCACATCGCCTACGGGACCTACGAGTGTGCTATACATGCGATGTCGTCAGATGGTGTGGCGCTGAACATTGCAGGTGGCACCCACCACAGTTTTGCGGGTCACGGAGAGGGCTTCTGCGTCTACAATGATATTGCCATCGCCAGCAATCTCCTACTAGCAGAGGGCCGTGTCAGCCAAATCCTCGTCGTAGATCTTGATGTACACCAAGGCAACGGTACCGCTGCACTATTTACTGATGATCCGCGAGTGTATACCTTCAGTATGCACGGTGCCAAGAACTACCCTGGTCGCAAGGAGGTTTCTGATCTAGACATAGGTCTCCCCGACGGCACACAGGATGAGACCTACCTGTCGATACTGGCAGAGACACTGCCTCGGCTGATCGAATCGGTTAGGCCCGACTTTGTCTTTTACCTCAGTGGAGTAGATGTTCTGGAGACCGATAAACTAGGTCGCTTAGCGATGAGTGTAGACGGCTGTAGAGAGAGAGACCGATATGTATTTGAGCAATGTCACGCAGCGGGCTTGCCTGTGGCAGTGGCTATGGGTGGCGGTTATAGTCCAGACTTACGTACCATCGTCAATGCCCATGCGAATACCTACAGGGAAGCGATACGGGTGTTTATGTAGTAGAGACAGTCTAGTATTCTTCAAGAGAATACCACTACTTAAAAAGCAACCTCTTCTAATTGATCGACAGGTATGGTGAGTTTGACGGACTCTGAGCCTGCCTTGATATTGCCCTTAAATCTCACGTTGAGCTTACGATCCGCCATTACTTGCAAGGCCTTGCCGATAGCCGCGATGGGTTCGTCGCCATAGAGTTTCTTAAGATCCATCTTGACATCAATAGGCATATTAAAGTCACTGGCGGCTGGCATCTCCGTGTCGTACTGCTGCAGGATCGTGGCGATCTCGACGTCGTCCACATAGGCCTTGAGGTCTGCCTCTGCTAGCTTTAACGCAAAGGCATTGGGGTTATGCAGGACCATGTCAGCAGAGAGGATTATACGGTCCTTGTTGACCGTTTTGATATCGACATTAGTAACACTTACAACGGAAGGCTCTACGGGCTGCTGGCACCCAACTATGCTCATCATCATCACCGTCATTATCAATAGCAGAAGTCTCATAGTATGTCGATTATTATAGAGCAGCCTCAAGCACTACCCCATGGATGTAAACGTGCCTGTGCTCAAGAATCGGATAAGGAATACCAATATGATACTTACGGCTAGCCCCAAGAATACCTTACCGAGGTCCATCAATATCGGCTTGACCTCCTTACTGGCTACTCGACCATCTAGCTGCCAGGCCAGGGCGAGCTCACGTCCTGCTAGTAAGCCTATAAAGACCCAAGTCGTACTCATCGGTAGCTTGGCATCCCATAGACCTAGGTAGTTATACTTGAAGATCAGTAATACGATACCGTAGATCAAATCTATGAATGTGGCAGACCTGATGTCCACCGTATTGGTCTTGGACTTGACGATATCCTGGATCTTACCGCCACGCTGGTAGAAGATATAGCCTAGGAGGCCTACTAGGATAATAAGCGAGCATATGAACTCAAAGATGGAGAGATCGCCCTTACCCAGGTATACGTAGATGTTAGCTAAATCTTGCGACAACCACTGCGTCCACAAGAATCCCGTACTCAGCCATTGGGCTACGATCCAGAACTTCTTATTGGTCCAGATACCTCGCTGCTCGCCATCTATGGGTATAGATATAAAGCGCCGCTCCGTGATCTTGGTAATAACGATATATATCATCAAGGCTGCACCGAATGCGATGAGGTAGCCCATTACGGACTTCTGCACCATACCAGGCAGGCTCTTAGCAGAGAAGAAAGTGAGGATCAGGAATGTCGTACTGACAGGTATACCCAGTCGGGTTATCAGCATCAATACAAGTGGAGGTAGGATGTAGTACCACTCCAGCTTGTCTGGGACGGTGATCTTATCCAGCCGGTCAAAGGCTATATCGTCACCACCTAAAAAGAAAGTTTCGCCCAGACCGGCATACCCTATACAGAGTATTGCCGCCATAATCGACCCAGCGAAAGCCCAGAGAATGTACCACTTGACTTGTTTCTCATTAGAGGTCAGGAAGGTCCCTAGCGTCTGTATCACGTCGTTACCTACGACGGAGTAACTCGCTAGCGCAAAGCCCAACCACATGATTAAAACCGAAATGTCCATTGGCTATCTAGGAGTGTATAAGACCACAAAAATAGATTTTTGAAGTAGTGCAGTACCATTTTTAATACTAAGTTTTGAGATATCTGCCATAATAGCAACCACGACTCCCTAAGACTTGTCTATTGCTCTAGACCATCGGCGATGGCACTGGCAAAAATATTGATCCGTTCGTACTGGTAGAGGATGTTGTCAAATGCCTTGGCGCCTCGCTCATTAATCACCTGTTCGACATCTTCATCCTCACCTATGGCTCGCTGTAGCGCCACGGGGTTCTTAATATGGCGGTGGTATATTTTGGCCGCCTCTACCGCCTCTTTTACAAGGTCTAGCTTACTCATACGATCCTCCTCATGCTCTAGGCTATCCTGCAAGGCCTCTAGCGTCTTACGGGTATAATCAATGTAGGTGTTGAGGGCATTGCGCTGGGTGGGATTGACCCATATCTTGTTAGCCGCCTTGTACTGGACCTCCTCTGTGACACTCTGGTAGCCCTCGGCGATATGCCGCAGGTCGTTGCATACATTGAGCATCGACCGTAGACTTACCGAGGTTGCAAAGGACAGCTCCTCCTGACTGAGACTAGTGATGTAGTCGGTGATCTCATTGTAAATGCTATCCGATATATCATTGTACTTCTCTAGGCGGCTGACTAGGGCTGATCGTTCTTTCTTCCTAGTAGAATTCCACAGCTCTTTGCTAAAGCCATGCTTGCGTATAATGATATTACAAAACTTGACGAGCTCACGCTTAACCTCCAGCAGGGCTAGCTCTGGTGTCCGTACGACCTCATCGAAGTACCGAAGTCTGCTCAGCTCATCGTCATCTGCCCTACTGGTGACAGTCATCTCTGCCGCCTTGACGAGGTATGGTGCTACGAGCATGGCGATGGTCGCATTGAGGATGTTAAAGCCGGAGTGAAAAATCGCCAGACCGACGTCACTCGTAGAACTATCCTGTAATACGCTGACCCCACCGAACAAGAACTCCTGCAGGTAGGCAACTAGCGGTGTAAAAAATGGCAGAAATATCACCATCCACGTCACCCCTACTAGGTTAAACAGGCTGTGTATGCGGGCTGCACGACGAGCATAGACATTACCGATCAGGGAGGCTACCTCCGCCGTAATTGTCGTCCCGATATTCTCACCCAAAACTAGACAAGCCCCGAGCTCAAAAGGTATCCAGCCTTTGATACACATCGTCATCGTCAGTACTATAGCAGCCGTAGATGACTGTATAAGGATGGTAATAACCGCCCCAAGCAGTACAAATATCACCCGAGTACCTAGACCACTATCGGCCAAGCTACGAACCCATGATATCAAAGGACTATCTGCCCCGAGATCTGGTACAGAGCTCTGTAAAAAATCCAAGCCCAAGAACAGAATGGCAATCCCGAATACGAACTCACCGTAGTACTTACGCTTACCACGACCGCTCATGACGAGGATCATCCCAAAAAGAAAAAGCGGTAAAATCAACTGCGAAATCTCGAAACGAAATCCTAAGAGGGAGACGATCCATGCGGTGATCGTAGTACCGACATTAGCCCCTAGCATCACACCGACCGACTGGGTGAGACTGATGATACCCGCATTAACAAGGCTTACTGTCATCACCGTCGTAGCGGAGCTAGACTGTATGGCTGCTGTAGTGACGAAACCAGTTAGAAGCCCCCTAAAGCGGTTGCGAGTGACGCTTCGCAAGACCTTACGAAAAGATCCTCCGGCGGCACGCTGCACGCTTTCGCTCATGAGCTTCATACCATAAATGAAGACGCATAAGGCACCTAGTACTTTGATCAGTATGAATAACTGGGCTCCCATCGCTGGCAAAGGTAGCCAGGCGATCTAGAAGCCCCAATGATTTACTTCTGGAATAAGGTGAATGCCGAATTTATCAAGGACGGTACGCTGTATCTCCCTAGAGAAGGCTCTGATCTCAGCTCCAGTGGCACCACCGTGATTGACGATGACCAATGCTTGATTTTTGTAACAACCTACGTTACCCACCTGCTTACCTCGATACCCACACTGGTCGATCAACCATCCTGCCGGCACCTTATATAAATCATCAGCCAGTGGGTAGTATACTAGGTCCGGTCGCTCACCGAGCAGATCATCGAATTGAGGCTTGGGTATCACGGGATTCTTAAAAAATGAACCTGCGTTAGGCACCTCACGTGGGTCCGGCAACTTAAAAGTGCGGATAGCTGCCACGGCGCGACTCACATCCGCTATCGTCGGCTCGGTCACATCCATCTCAGCCAGTTTGTCGAGGATGGCCCCATAAGTGGTCTTGATGACATGATCAACCTTGGACAGCCTGTAAGTGACATGGGTAATGACGTAACGGCCTTTTTCTCGTGACTTAAAGCGGCTGTCTCTATAGCCAAACTGGCAGTCCTCTCTCGACATCGAGACGGCCTCACGGGTCTGCAAATCGTATGCTCGAAGACTCACCATCAGCTGGTCCTGCTCCACACCGTAGGCACCTACATTCTGTACCGGTGCAGCTCCGACAGTACCGGGTATCAGCGTAAGATTTTCGAGTCCGCCATACCCCTCACTTACAGCATACTGTACTAGGTCATGCCAGACGACACCAGCACCTACCTCTAGGTCTATGGTCTTGTCGTCTTGGGTGACGACCTCAATGCCAGGTATCTCTATCTTGATCAAGGACGCATCGATGTAATCGTTGCAGAGCACATTGCTACCACCGCCTAGCACCTTGTAGGTACGATCTTTAGGTAGGTCCGTGAGGTCTTCTAGGCTATTGATAATGTACAGCTCCTTACAGACTGCGGCTATGCCGAATGTATTGAAGTCTCGAAGCGAGAAATTTAACTGCTTGGCTAACACTAAAGGCTACTTTCGGGAGAGCTTATCTTTTTGATCATAGGCCAGTTAAAATCAAACTGTAGACCTACACTGATGAGTCTAGCATCGGTATCAGCATTCCAACCATACTTGCCGAACACAGATCCTGCGAATCCACTCATACCAAAACCATAACCAACCTGAGCGATGTAAGTATCGAACAGCGACCTACTGCCACCTGTATCTTCAAAACTCTGGCGTACGCCATACAGCTCTGTCCTTGTGTACTGGGTACCGAAACCTAGGTACCAGCCAAACTCCCCCTCCTTGTCTAGACCTGTCATACCACCAAAGTTGAGTTTGGCCATAATAGGAAAGTAGGCGGCTCCCATGCCCTTGTAAGTGTTCCAGTCTAGCGTGGTAAAGCCCAGCACAGCGGCTGCTTCTACACTCACGCTTACATCCTGACCACCGAGCCATATCTTGGGACCGAGGCCTAGGTTGAGCAAGGCGTTACCAGCATTACCGCCTCCATCTGCTGAGGGGTTCTGTATCCAGGAGTACCAGTCATTAATAACGGTCATCCCAAAACCTACATTCTGGGCTGATGCGCTAAACTGGAGGCCAGCTAGCAATGCGAGGATGCTAATGCACTTTTTCATATATCATTTATTTTACTCGTAGTCGTCTTAAATCGATCTGACACCAGAACGATCATAACAGAAATGGTATCACTTAGCAGACCACTGAGACCTCTTCTGGTAGTACTTGTTATCGACTACTAGGAGGCCAAAAGAGGTACATCCTTCCTTGGTCTGGATCGCATGATGAGCACCATGAGCCCTCAGGATAGCACGACTAAACTTACTATCCAGCTGTCTAAACCACTTAAACCGCTGGTGAATATACACGTCGTGGATCAAGAAGTAGATCAATCCATAAATACTGATACCTATACCTACTGCCAAGAAAGTCCAATGCCCACCGGTCGATGTGCCTAAGATGTAGCATATGGCACTCGGAATGGCAAAAACGAGAAAGAACAAGTCGTTTTTCTCAAAGAAACCCTCCTTGTGCTGGTGAGGTAGGTGGTGGTCTTCATGCCAGCCCCACAGTAGGCCATGCATGACATACTTGTGGGTAGCCCATGCTACAAATTCCATAAGGACAGCAGTACCTAGCGTTACCAGAAAGAATAAGAATATCTGCATATTATATGCGACGAATTAGTAAGTATAAATGTATCACAGGACTAACGATTTGTGTCGGGATGTGTTCGCTTACTCCAAAAAAACACGTCGTACACCGTCATGTTGTTGGTCGAGTCTCATGAGTGGTATCTCGACGAAGAAGCTAGTACCCTGGCCCTCCACCGTATCGAAGTAGATACGACCATTGAAGGCCTCCATCATATTGACCGAGATCGCTAGACCTAGACCTGTGCCCGAGCTCTTGGTGGTGAAGTTAGGTGTAAAGACCTTGTTCTGCTTATCCTTGGGAATGCCCACTCCGTTGTCCTTGACCTCAACGATGGCGTTAGCATCTTGCTGATACAGGCTGATGAGTATATGACCACGCCTATCGTCTGGGATGGCCTGTATGGCATTTTTCAAGATATTGTTGAGCACCCTGACCAGGTGGTTCTTATCAGCGTAGACCCAGAGGTCCGTTATGGGCTCTACCAGTCTGATATCCATATCCTCTCGCTTGCGGAAGAGCTCGTGGATTGTCTCGACTATACTATTGAGCAGCAGCTTCTCATTACTAGCCATCGGCATGGCTGCAAAGTTGCTAAACTCATTGGCGATCTGCGTGAGGTTGTCAATCTGCTCGATAAGCGTCTTACTCACACGGTCGATAAGCTCAGCATTTTCGCCCACGGACTGGCCTGCACGTTGCAGGTACTGTATGCTGAGCTTCATGGGTGTGAGCGGATTTTTGATCTCATGGGCCACCTGCTTGGCCATCTCGCGCCATGCAGTATCTCGCTCCGTCATTGCGATTATATCGGCACTCCGCTCTAGGTCGACGATGAGGTTATTGTAATCTTGTATGAGGGCACCGATCTCGTCATTGCTATTCCATTCTAGACTCTCATTAGTACGACCTAGTTTGATACTCTTGAGCCGGGTACCAAGGTCTGCAAGAGGCCGGGTAATACTATTGGCTATGATGATGGCGATCGCACCACCTAGTAAGAACAAGAATACATAGACGTTAACGATGGTACTCAAAAAGTCGATGAGGCTGCGACCCGTGGCGATCGTCGTAGGATGCTTGACGGCAAGGTAGGCACTGGCCTTACCCGCCTGTACATCTAGCGGCACGTAGGTCACTAGCTCGTCTGCCTGTGCTACCGTCGTGCGACTAGGGGACTTAAAGAGGCTGTATGGCATACGCTGCCCAACAGCCGGCATGCTGGCACTGATAATGAGACTACCCTGTCGGTCATATAGTGCCATCGGTGCCTCATGGACAAAGCTCAGCTCATCGAGTCTATTGGCAATGAGGGTGGACAGCTGCCCCGTCTGACCTACTTGGTCTTGGTAGGTCTCTATCTGATTAAGCACAGCAGCAACCTCTTCATTGATCGTCTTGGAGTTAGTCGAGGCGATTACATTTTTAAAGTAGAAAGCCGTCAAGACACCGATAGCTACGAAGGAAAACAACACCATCAGTAGGACCACTAGCTGGATCTTGCTCCTTAGGGTCGACCGACTACTAAACTTAAGCGAAACCGGTGGTCGCATCAGACGGAAGCGACTATTGGCTATCGTAATCAATAATGCGATCAACCCCATCAGTATAAACAGGTAGCTGAAGAGTGAGATGGGCTTGATGAGGGTTCCTAACTTGGTAAAGGCTATGACCGTGTAGTCGCCACGTTGCGAGCTCGTATAGGTGTAGCCCCTCAAGCTCTGCTCGGACCTCGATCGCTCTAGTAGGACCTGGTAATCCACCAAGTCGTTAGACAAAATGCGCTGGTAGACGGGCTGATCTCCATAATAGAGAACATAGCTATCCTCAGCCTTGGTGACTGGTGACGAGGTGACCGGCGTAAGCACGAATAGCTCGATGGATCTATCTTCTGCTACTAGGACCTCGTATCGACTCACTAGCGTACGGCTAGCATAGTCGTAGGACGTATATGCCGTCAATACTCTAGACCGACGTACCTGCTGTAGCAAGTCTCTACGTGAGCGACCAAGCTGCCCGAATACCGTAACACCGTCAGCAAAAACCTCTACCATCTGAGGCCGCTCCTCTAGGCCTGTATTTGTCTCACGGACTAGGTACTCGAGTATATCAGAGCGATCCAGTCGTATATCGTCACTATCTAGGTCAGCCAATACGTCAAAAATACCCGAATCCTGTATCTGCTGATCATGCAGTCTAGCTGCCTGGGCATCAAAGCGATCTATCAAAAAGTCGTCAACAAAGTCTGCACGAGCCTGCTCTCCTTTGAGTAGACTCATATAAAAAACAGAGACGGCTAAGAAGGCCGAAAGTATCATGATCCACCAAATCAGCCAGGTAACATTACGTCGCTGCCCATCAAGGAAGAGGTCGATCATCGTGTAGTACGACACCATGAATAGGTAAATCGTAACGAAAGGTATATCGAGGCCGATCCAAAAGTAAAAGAGGCTGCTCGTCAGCACACCACCTAGTACGTATGGTAGATAGCCACTGGTCTGGTCATCGTCTACCCGCCGTCCATCGTACCAGATATAGACACAGGCTACGAGGTGACTGACACACATCACAGATAGGCACAGCAGTATGACGATGCTGTACTTATCAAATCTAAAGATCCGTGACACCTCTAGCTGTATCGATGGATGAGCCACAATACCCTGGGCCACTCTTAATATGATAACCAATGCCGTCGCCGACACCATCCCAAACAAGGCACCTGACCACTGCGTCAATTGAAAGTTGATAGACTTAGAACTCACCAAGAGGGCAAGACCGACCACTACTGCCGTGATCGACACGAGGTCTGTCAAAGTCAGCGAACCGCCGAACCACTCCATCATACCGTGGCTCATGATCAGGTCAGACCATATCGACTCAACGGGTATAGCCACTACCAAACACAAGAGTATCGACAAGGCAAGCACGGCATACCTGGCCTTGAGCTTACGGCTCAGCACCCATAGCGTACCTGCTAGTAATAGCAAGTAGCCAGCAAGCCCCATATACTGCCACCAGTACCCCAGTCGTGCACTGTCTACTACTCGATAGCTCTCTACGCTAAGGTCTCCTGCTTGTAAGTCGGCAATTGTATCGCCGCTTATTTGATACACCGCCGGCGCTAGCCATAGATGATCATCACGGTATAGGTCGTCCTTGACATGGCTCAGTCGATGGACGGTAAGCGAACCTTCACCAGGTATATCATACGACTGGCTAAAGGCATATCGACTACTATCTAAGGAGGCACTCCAGTAGATTACCGCACCACTAGGTCTGCGGTGATCTACCTCCCACCCTGCTGCTGTGAGGGCCTTTACCTTAGACTCTGCGCCAGAGGGAGCAGCTATGACAGACTGCATCTCGGTATATACCTGCTGCCAGCGGTCGCTCATCCCTGCGAGGCTACCATAACCATTGGCACGGACTACCATACTTGCCACTATCATACAGGCTCCGGCCAGTACTGCGACTAAGGGTATGATTGATTTGATGCGCATGGTTTTTATATCGTGGTCTAGCTCTACAGTCCGCCCTTACCAGACTGCGGATCGATGTGTGAATCACAAAGTTAAATATTATGCTTTTCTACAAAGTATAAATGAGCAACTTATACCATTTTGCTATCACCTTTCACACTATAGCGTACCATAATACCAATACACAATAAAAATGCTTTAGTGCTACTCTAAGTTGATCAACTGTTACATTGAGTACCAACTTGTAAATATTAATGCACCTTCTGAATTGTATCCAATGTCGGAAAGGCCCGACTGGCCTCCTTCTTTTGCTGAGATCAAAAGAAGGCAAAAATCATGTCACTGTAAGGAGCTTCTTGACCTTACAACTTCCAATTGTAAGCAGATTCATACCTAGTATTTCACAGCTTTCACCATTTTACTATCAAGGTCAAGACCGATCTAGAGTCTTGTCAAAATTGCTTTTATTTTCCGAGTAGTCCCAGTGCTACTGGTGGAAGGTAAGCGCTGACCGATTCACAAGACCAGAATCATAGTGGCTTGTGTGAAAAATTCGCACATTTTGTTGACTCCTTATCTACCTCTGTACAGTGACAGGTAGATGTAGGCTGTATATCGCTTTTCATCCTATATCCTCCCGAACCTCCCAATTTTCTTAGCAGTCTAGTCCAAATAGCAGGGAACCTAAGAAAACTGGTGTCGTTTTTCAATAGTAAGCTAGACGACTTAAACGGTAGCGAAATCAAGGACTACCCTCGCCTCTACATAACTGTAGAATGATACCTTTGCAGGGTCGTGCTACTCTATCGCTTTGGCCATGTGCCAAAGAGGAAAGTCCGGACAACGTAGAGCACTGCACCAGCTAACGGCTGGGCTGTCACAAAAGTGACTGACAGAAAGTGTCGCAGAAAATTACCGCCACCTTGTGTGGTAAGGGTGAAAACGTGGGGTAAGAGCCTACGATAGCAGACAGCAATGTTTGCTATGGATAAACCTTGCAGGTTGCAATGCCATGTATATCGTCGATCCGTAATGGATAGAGCCTGCTCGGCTCTTGACATAGTCACGACGAGGGGTAGGCAGCATAGATAAATGATAGAGATGCCGCTTGCGGTATTACAGAATCCGGCTTATTGGCACGACACTTTTTTCTCCTTCGCTAGGCGCCATACTTGTTTACGAAGGTCTCCATCTCATTGACCATGTCAGTCGATCCGATGATAATGGTCGTCCGCTGGTGGATGTCCGTCGGCTCTAGCTCCATGATACGCTGCATGCGTGTAGTGATCGCTCGACCGCCTGCCTGCTCTACGATAAATGACATAGGATTACACTCATACAGGAGCCTCAACTTACCCTTAGGATACTTCCTAGTGTTAGGATATAAGTAAATGCCACCTTGAAACATGATCCGGTGTATGTCGCTCACCATCGATCCGATGTAGCGAAGTCGCAGGTTGAGATCACTACAGTAGTCGATATAACGTCTGAGCTCTAGGTCAAACTTAAGGTAGTACCCTTGATTGACAGAGTAGTAGTTGCCTCTATTGGGCATCTTGATATCACTGTGAGAAAGACAGAACTCCCCTATCGATGGATCAAGTGTAAAGGCATTAACCCCCTGGCCGGTGGTATAAGTAAGGATCGTCGAAGTGCCATAAAGCACATATCCGGCGGCTACTAGCTCCACACCTGTCTGCAAGAAATCAGCCACCTCGACAGATTTGTCACAATCAGACTTACGTCTGTAGATACCGAAGATAGTCCCCACAGAAACATTGACGTCAATATTACTGCTGCCATCTAGTGGGTCCATAACGACGACGTAGTCAGCGTCTTTGCTGGCAACGGTGGGCAGTTCGATAAGAGCCTCTAGCTCTTCACTTACGACACCGCAACACTCACCACTATTCTTAAGGCTATCGAGCATTACCTCATTAGCAAAGAGGTCTAGCTTCTGCACCTGCTCACCAGAGCTGTTACTATCCGAGTCTGCAGCACCTAGTATATTGACTAGACCAGCCTTATTGACTTCCCTATTGATAATCTTAGCCGCTATACCAATGTCTCGCAGTAACCGTGTTAGCTGGCCTGTAGCATTGGTATACTTCTTTTCGCTCTTGATGATAAACTCATCGAGTGTGGTTATTCGCTTCATGCTAATTAGTAAAGATTAAAGAGTGTGATTTGATTGTCTAGCCATGATAGCGTAGGCTAAAGGTAGTATTATCATAGTGATCGAAAGCTTTAATACCAGTTCTACTACAGAATTTCACTTATTTTTTGCCTTATTCTTCATCATATTTCGCCAAAAAGCCTCGTGGTAGCTACGGCTATCACTACGTTTTTTGACTCATCTGATTTTAAATAATCTCAAAAACTAATGCGAAACCTTATAGTAGAAATGGTATAATCTATAGCTACCGTACTGATGACGGTCGAAGATGAGTTCCTTCTGTGAGAATAAAACCACAGTAGCGCTATACTCACAGGAGAAGCTATCCACTCTTACTAGGGCATATAAAACAACAAAGGGTCGTGTTACTTGATAGTAACACGACCCTTATATTTTGTGAAGATCTTACTAAAGGCTATAGGTGAGCCGATAGTTTCTCCTCTAGTGTAGCTTTAGTAGCGGTACCCACGTGCTTGTCTACTACCTCACCATTCTTGATAAAGAGGATGGTAGGTATGCTACGTACACCGTACTTCATACTGATCTCTGGATTTTCGTCCACATTGACCTTGCCGATGGTTGCTTTACCATCATAATCCTGTGCTAGTTCGTCGATGACCGGACCGATAAGTCTACATGGTCCACACCACTCTGCCCAGAAGTCGACAACAGCTACTGTGCCGTCACCGAGGGCTGTCTCTTGAAAATTAGAGTCTGTAAATTGAAATGCCATAGTTTGCGTCTGTTTTAATAAATTCAATAAATAGGCTGGTCGCCTACGGTATCAATAACTATCGTAGGCCCTATCTTGTTCCTGCCAGTCCCACTAATGTCTGCTGGCGGCTATTAATTTTTATTTTAAGGCCGCTTAAGGGATCTTTTCGTGATGGTCGATCTACCTAGAGCTCTATATCGAGACTAGCATTGTCCTTGATCTCATAGTCGGTACCGCGGACCATTACGTGGATGTATTGACCGCTGTAGTTCTCTATGCTAAAGGTGCCGTGGCTCATGGATATCTTGAGCATCACACCTCTGTATAAGATCTTGAAGGATAGGTCTCTCCACTCTGCAGGTATTTTGGGATCAAAACTCAATACGCCGTCTCGTACCCGCTGCCCAGCGAAGCCCTTGATAACCGCTAGCCATGTACCCGCCATACTCGTGATATGGCAGCCATCTTCTGTATCATTATTGTAATCGTCTAGGTCGAGGCGGCTAGTCCGCAGGTACATCTCGTAGGCCTTAGCCGGCATATCGAGGACGCAGGCTAGAATAGAGTGGACACAGGGGCTGAGCGATGACTCATGCACAGTACGCGGCTCGTAGTAGAGGAAGTTGCGCCGTATGGTCTCCACGTCAAAGTCAGACTCGAAGAAGTACATACCCTGGAGTACGTCGGCCTGTTTGATAAATGGGCTGCGCAATATCCTATCCCACGACCATTGCTGATTGATGGGTCGTGCAGATGCTGGCAGGTCCGTCACAGTAAGGTCCTCCTTATCGAGGTAGTTATCTTGCTGCAGCATGATGCCCAGATCCTCATCCTCAGGAAAGTACATACGTGACCTGATATCTGTCCACCTGGTCAACTCCTCGGCTTGCCAGTTGACCTTGGTCTTGATGGCGGCCCAGCGCTGCGGATACTTTTCTTGCACGTAGTCCATGGCATCGGTTGCATAGGCGAGGCACCAGACGGCGATATAGTTCGTATACCAGTTGTTATTGACATTGTTTTCATACTCGTTGGGGCCCGTGACGCCGAGCATGACATACTGGTCACGCTTGGGTGATAGGTGTACCCGTTGCGACCAGAACCGCGCTATGCCGATCAGCACTTCTAGGCCGTAATCGGCTAGATAGGCTCTATCGTCCGTGTAGTCTATGTAGTCCTTGATGGCGTAGGCGATAGCACCATTGCGATGGATTTCTTCAAATGTGATCTCCCACTCATTGTGGCACTCCTCCCCATTCATCGTAACCATGGGATAGAGGGCGGCCCCTTTATCAAAGCCAAGTTTTTCGGCATTTTCGATCGCCTTATCTAGGTGGTTATATCGATATACGAGGAGGTTACGAGCCACGGTCGGATCTGCTGTACCTAGGTAAAAGGGCAGGCAGTAAGCCTCGGTGTCCCAGTAGGTACTACCGCCGTACTTCTCCCCAGTAAAGCCCTTAGGACCAATGTTGAGCCTAGCATCATCGCCGGTGTACGTCTGATAGAGTTGGAAGATATTAAAGCGGATACCTTGCTGGGCAGCGATATCACCACCGATCGTGACATCACACATATCCCATATCCGCTCCCACTGAGCCGTATGGTCTAGGAACTGGTGGCGCCAGCCTTCTCCCGCACGTATGCCTACCTGCTGGATAGCGTAGTCCTTAAGGTCAGTAGCATCATGGTATCTCGTCGATGCGATGACGGCGTACTTGTGTAATGTAATGGTATCCCCATCCGCTACCGTGAGTTGGTACTGCTGCGAGGTAAACTTGGTAGACGTCAGTGTCATAGCTGGTCGCAGATCTAGGGCTTCGCCTTGCTTGGTCCATCGATTAGCCATAGCAGCAGCTACCTGGTAGCCCGTCTTAAGCGTCTCTGCCATCACAAAGCCATAGTCGTCTGCCACAGCCTCGCCGCGTGCTACCCAAAACTTCTCATCATAGTTAGCGTCCTGGTTACTGACATCAAAATCTAGATAACTCTCTACCTCAACAGAGCCCTCATAGCCGTCAAACGCTAGGGAGTATTGCATACAGCCTAACTCCTTATCACTCATACTGACGAAGCGGGTGGCCTCCACGACCATCCTGCCCACAGGTAGGTCATACGTGTATCTACGAGTAAGGACACCCACCTGCATATCGAGCTCTCGATAGAAAGAGACTACGCGAGCCGAGTGGTTGAGATCCACCTCATGACCATCGATAGTTATGCGCAGTCCTATCCAGTTGACAGCATTGAGCACCTTGGCGAAGTACTCGGGATAGCCGTTTTTCCACCAGCCTACCTTTGTCTTGTCCGGATAGTATACCCCAGCGACGTAGCTACCCTGGAGGTGCGGACCAGTGTAGGTCTCCTCGTGATTAGCTCGCTGGCCCATCTGCCCATTACCTAGTGAAAATATACTCTCACTGATCTGGTGATATTCTGGCCTCCACTTATCTTCGATGATCTTCCACTCGTCTTTTATCAGGTAGTCTTTCATGGTCGTATTGTACTTAGGTAACTAGCCAATCGGGTTATGGCTGTCCGTTATGAATCGGAGGGCTAAAGTAATTAATTCGGAGGCTATATTGATAACAGTCAAAAAGTGTCTTCATCTGTAGATACTGACGCAACTTTTAAACTTGTAGCTTATGTCGGAAAGGCCCGACTGGCCTCCATCTTTTGCTTAGATCAAAAGATGGCAAAAATCATGTCGCTATAAGGCCATTCTTGACTTTATAGAGTAGTTTTAGAGAGTGATTAAACTTGGTATATCACAGCTTCTACCTCTATACTGAGTAGGTCAAGACCGATCTAGAGTCGTGTCAAAATTGCTTTTATTTTTCCTGTATAAAGCATGCTAATGGCTTGGGGTAATCGATGAACTATTACCAAGGTCAGAATCCCTTTAGCTAGTGTGAAAAATTCGCACATTTTGTCGACTCTTGTTCTATCTCTGTATAGCGACGGTTGGCTGTAGGCTACCGGGCACTTTTCACCCACTTAAGAAACACTTAGCGTGTCATCGTTATACTAAAAAGGACTGGCTTTGCAAGACATGCAGCAATCTCAAGTTTAAATGGTATGCCACTATTTGGTGGATGGTGTGGGCTTCCAAATCGACTTCCTTCGTTGTCGCTTACGAATCCCCGATCATCAACGCATCAACTGAGAAGTCCACTGCAACTATCTACCCACACTTCTACTGAAAAGCGCAAAGAGCTCTACCATCAAAAAAGCCACCTTCTCGCTAAAGAAGGTGGCTTGTGTTATTCCATAAAAGTACCGTCTGGCTAGCTCGCCATCTTGATATACTTATCGATATCTGTTGCTTGCGTAGACTCAGGGTAGTCTGCCTTGATCTTATTGAAAGCACCTAAAGCAGCCCCCTTGTCACCTTGCTTAAACTCTAGCAAGCCTAGCTTAAAGAGGTAGTAAGGTGTGGTCAACTTATTAGGATTAGCCTGTGTAGCTTTCTTGTAGTTAGATAGTGCTTTGTCAAACTGACTAAGCTCACTATAGGCGTCGCCCATAGCCCCGAACTTCATCGCTGGTGTGATATCATCCGCTGGTGAGAAATCGTCAAGGTAGTCAATCGCTTCTTCGTATGATCCTAAGTTGAGGTAACTCACACCTGCATAGTAGTTAGCTAGGTTAGCGACTTTGGTACCACCGTAGTTATCGATGATATCTAAGAAGCCCTCTGCCTCTAGACCTGGGTTTTCGAGTGCGAGTGCAAACGAGTCTCGTGAGAACTGATATTGTGCTCGCTGTATAGACTCCATAGCCGCCTTGTTCTTAGGCTCTGCTACACCATACTTGTAGGCGAAATAAGCTCCTAGAAGGAGTACAATTGCAGCAAGACCACCTATGATGGTCTTCTGATTTCGCTCAAAAAAGTCACTGGCTTGCTCCGTTACTTCTACGATATCTACTAATGTATCATCACCTTGGCTTTGTGGGTCCATCCCATCCTCAGCACGTCTAGGTCTGATGTACTTTTTATTCCGTGTATTCTTTGACTTTGGCATACGCTGGTACTACAAAATTTGCGCAAAAGTACACATTCCTAATCAGTAGTGTGTACATGACGACTATCTTTTATATCTGCAAGCAAAATCCCACCATCTTACAACGGATCAATATTGAGGTAGGTACATGAAAAAAGGGCCAACACTAGATAGTGGTGACCCTTTTAATAATTATCGAAAAGCTGATTTAGTTGGCAGCCTTATATTTCTTAATGGCCTCCGTGAGCTTAGGCACTACGTCGAATAGATCCGCACAGATGCCGTAATCTGCCGCTTTAAAAAACGGAGCTTCAGGGTCCTTATTTATAACCACGATCGTCTTACTGCGATTGACACCAGCGAGATGCTGTATCGCTCCACTGATACCAGCAGCGATGTAAAGGTTGGGCTTGATGGCTACACCGGTCTGACCTACGTGCTCATGGTGTGGTCTCCAGCCTATATCTGCTACTGGTCGACTGCATGCCGTAGTAGCA
Organism: uncultured Saprospiraceae bacterium; assembly: GCA_964389475.1. GTDB lineage: Bacteria > Bacteroidota > Bacteroidia > Chitinophagales > Saprospiraceae > CAYMFD01. The sequence continues at coordinate 13,920 of CAYMFD010000015.1, read as the reverse complement.
CCTAGAGCATCCGCAAGCTCATCGATGATACCCCAGTTCTCTGGGCCCTTCATACCTCGACCAGCCGACACGACTAGTTCCGCTTCGGGTAGTGGTACGATGCCTTCTACGGTATTGACCTCTTTGACCTTGACGCGGGCAGCAGGCACATTGACGCTTACGTCAACCATAGCACCGGCTGCTGCTACCTCCTGTGGTTGCAGGCTATTACCCGCCACTGTGATGACACGGTTAGGCGAGGTGATTTTACTTGTTGCTAGCGCCTTACCAGAGAATACATTTTTTGTTACCTGAAAACCAGCACTGACGTCAGGTACGGCATTGACAGCTGTGACGCTACCTGCATCCATCTTGACAGCAAGGCGACCTACTAGCGACTTGCCCGCACTGGTGTGCCCCATGATGATGGTATCGGCAGTTACAGCGTCGGCCACCTGCTTGATTACGTCAGCATGTACCTGACTATCGAAGCTTGCAAGGCTAGCCTCACTGATATGTACTACCTTATCAGCACCATAGTTACCCAATGTAGCCAGGTCACCGGCTGGGCCTACTACGAGAGCTACGGCTTCTGTACCCAGCGCTTCTGCAGTTTTCTTACCAAAGTATACGGCCTCTAGTGTTGATTTTTTGATTTTGCCTCCTGGAGTTTCGGCATATATTAAAACAGACATATTATTTAATTGTGGTCGTTAGTAAAAATGGAGAACCGTGTCGCTTAAATGACTTTGGCCTCCTCGTGCAAGAGACGGACTAGCTCGTCCATATCATCGGGCTGCATCATCTTGACGCCACCCTTCTCGTCTGGTAATGCAAACGATACCGTCTCTACCTTACTAGATAGAGCTGTAGGCGATACGACCTCTAGCGGCTTGCGCTTGGCCATCATGATACCTCTCATATTGGCTATACGCTGCTCGGCCATACCCTTGGCTGCTGACACGACAAATGCACCATCGACCTCTAGGGTCTCTGCCCCACCCTCTATCTCTCTCGTCAGTGTAGACGTTGTACCGGCCACTTCTAGGCTGGTCGCATAACTGATATAAGGTAGGTCTAGCATCTCGGCAAGTATACCACCCATCTGCGAGCCATTGTAGTCGATCGACTCCTTACCAGTGAATATGATGTCGTAGCCCTTGTCGCGAGCATAGTCCGCTATCATAGCCGCCGTCTCATAAGCAGACGTGGGAGTAGCGTCTATACGTACCGCCTCGTCGGCCCCTATGGCTAGGCCCTTTCTTATGATGATGTCATTACTCGCATCACCGACATTGACGATGGTAACTTTACCACCATTGGCCTCCTTGAGCTCTATCGCTCGGACGAGAGCATACCACTCATCGTAGGGGTTCATGATAAAGTTGACACCATTGCTGTCATAAGCGGTGTTGTCATTGGTAAATGCAATCTTGGCGGTGGTCTCCGGCGTCTTGCTTACACATACTAGTAGATTCATATCCTGTTATTTGCTGGTACAAATATAATTGTCAGAGGTGTAGAAAAGTTGTACTACAGGCTAAAATTTAACTCTGAGTATAGTTTTTGTTACGAATTGCTGAAGTACTCCTTGAGGTCGGTAGCATCTTTGGCCTTGATACGACCACTGAGTATAAGCCTGAGTTCTCGGCGGCGACTGGCACCCTCATATAGTTTAGTCTCCTCAGAACTGACGGGTCGTACAGCTGGCACTGCGACAGGCTTATGACTCACCTCATCTAGTGCTACAAAGGCGAAGTAGGCATGGTTACTCTTACGAGCATTATTACCGATCACATCGGTCGCGGTGACCTCGACGTAGACCTCGACACTGGTACGAAAGGCTCTCGTAACGGTAGCTGTCAAAGTTATGACCTCCCCATTATTGATAGGACTCTGAAAAGATACGTGGTCAACACTGGCCGTCACCACATGCGCCTCACAGTGTCGGGCTGCACAGATTCCTGCAGCTATATCCATCCATCGCATAAGGTTACCACCCATGAGATTGTCAAGTGGATTAGTATCATTAGGCATGACCATTTCTGTCATGATTGTCTTTGATTCGGAGACTAGCTTTTCTTTCATTGATCGTTTTGTAAAAAAGTAAAGTCAAAAAGTGCCGCAAAGGTAGTCTTAAGTCTGTCAGCTACGAGCCTCATATCAACATCACGACCCAGCTCCGCAGCCATACTCGTCACCGCCTTGTCAGGATCGACGATACCGCAGGGCACGATTTTATTAAAGTAAGCGAGATCTGTATTGACATTGAGTGCAAAGCCGTGCATGGTCACCCACCTACTCAGGTGCACACCGATAGCACAGATCTTACGCCAAGGAAGGCCATCACCTGCTGGCGGCAGCCATACCCCCGTGAAGCCCTCTATACGATCGCCTTTGATACCAAAAGTGGCCAACATATCGATTACGGCCTGCTCTAGATATCGCACATACTTATGCACATCGGTAAAGAACCAGTCGAGGTCTAGTATGGGGTAGCCCGTTATCTGACCCGGGCCATGATAGGTAATATCGCCGCCTCGATTGATCTTAAAGTACTCGATGTCGTGCTCGGCTCTCTCTGCCTCATCGATGAGCAGATGATCGACAGTACCACTCTTACCCAGTGTATAGACATGGTGATGCTCACAGAGTAGCAGGTGATGGATGGGTGCTACCTTCTCTTCGTCAGCTAGGTGACGCTGCGCCAGCTTCTCAGCTACTAGCGCTTTGTGCAGACCTGTCTGATAATCCCACAAGGACGCATAGGTCTGGCCAGAGAGCCACTGGTACTTTACGATCTGTTGGTGAGTAGATTGCTTGATGGAAGGACGCTTTAGTAAAATACTCGCAAAGATACGGGCTACATTACAGTGCTGGATTATAAAAAGCAAGGCGCATATCACTTTGACGAAAGCAAGCGCCGATCAAAAACTCGATGTAGTAGCTCCGATACCTCGCAATCATGAGCGACACGCTTCATTTGTTAAATTTAACCTCATCACACACATGCTAATCCAACATGTACTATATTTATATTCGGCCAAATGAGTTACTTCAATTAGTAACGAAACATTGTATCATATTATGAAAACTTTATTCAAACTGTGTGTGTGTGTGTGTGTGTGTGTGCATACTAGTGTCAAGCTGTCAAAGTGACAACGCAAACTATGCGCTGGACGTTAACGTCGATGTCGACAATGTACTGGAGCAACGGGCTATAGATTCGTGTTTTGATGATTTACCTTGTTCTGATCAAGTTGAATCTGTTACAGTTAGCGATATTACTTTCCCAGACTACCCTGGATGTATGTTTTCTGTAATCTACAGCTATGTCGAGTGCGAAGGTCAATTTTATGCTGAGATTACAGACTTTACGGTTAATCAATCATGCCCTAGTTACCAGAGCGGTTTAATAGCAGCCCTAAACCAAGGCGATAATGCTACATCCGCTTTCCTTCTAGGTATGCAACGCCGCTTTGTAGATGTAATAGCATCTGATATTGCTGCACTATCAAATCTCGACTTACCTCAATTCCCAGCTTGGGTTACTATTGGCGCCTTTTATCTAGCAGAATGTGGGGCCTATTGCCTACCCTATGATACTACCATCGAAGATCCATTCACCAGCGGGTCTACGATGATTATCAATTGTGGCGATGTTTGCTGCTCTTATCCTATACAAGCGGCCATCAGAGATGGAGAGATCTTTACTCTTACAGCATTTCCTGCCAGTCTAGCTGGAGAAGACACTTGCGAAGAGGACAACTCACCTATTTTCACAAGCCCATGTGAAGGCAAGGCAGTCTACTACGTCCCTTGTGCTCAACACTGTGATAATCTTTAAATAGTCAGTGTGTATTGATCACAGTCTTATCAATAGGGCCGTGGTCACTATATATCTCATCGCTACAAAACCAAAAAAGCATGAAATACCTATTCACGATCTTACTTCTACAAGTAAGCTTAGCCACTCTGGTATCAGGTCAAGAAGGCAAACTATATCCCTCCCCAGAAATGATAGGTGGTGATATAAATATCGAGTGGCATCATCAAATTAAAGATACCGGTAGCGTGATTCCAAGTTTTACAGGTTTCATATCTCTATTCACGGAGGGTGTTACAAGTAGGAGAATACCTTATATCACTAACAACAATGACATCATCTGCGCCTACAATGGCCAGTTTAGCAGTATGCAGATTATACGGTATGACGGCTCAACGGGTGATACTATCTGGCACGTGACGGATAACAGCCTGACCAATAGCAACAAAGCCGGGACTATGATCCTAGGTGTTGATGCAACAGAACAAGACGTTGTAATTGCTGCTAATCGCCATGACAATGCCAGAAACGGCAATGGCGGTAACAATGGCTACTACGAGATACTTACCTACGATACAGAAACCGGTGCACTCTTGGATTCTCTGCCTAGCGATAGCCTTTACACATTTGGCAGTAACCAATGGTATCGATTTGACCCAATAGATAGGGTAACAGGAAAGCATGTCCACTTATTCTACCAAGACATTAATTACTGGTATCTGGACACCATTACGGGTGAATGGTCTTTCTCATTAATCGACACATTCGCAACTCTACCAAGAGTATTCTCGACTGAATGGGCTGGGTGGCATAACGATCCTCCAAAAGAGCGGCAAGACAGTTTTATTTGGAGGATTATAAAAGATAGTATGCGCTACGACCACAGTTTTAGTTCGAGCACGGTTAAGTCGCATGATCAAAGATCTTTGATAGGATTTTTTCAAAGTCCTGAGGCAGACCACTACAGATCCTACGTACTTGACTACAACTACGACACTGATAGTTTTACACGAGTAGAGACCACTGATAACTGGTACTTTACGGATGGGATGAGGGTCAGACACCTATACAAACATCCGCAAGGATTCCTAATGCAAACTGAGCAAATCTATGAACTACTAGACAGCGTCGCTAGCGGCTACATCATCGTAGACCATGACTACAACATCATCAGAGACAGACGCATACTATCGCTTGACGGACTAGCCATCAGGCACCTCGTATCACTTCCTGTACCCGATAGCGATCAGATACTGCACATCGGTCGACGCAATGAGATGTCAGACGTCGTCTACTACATAGAAGAGGCCGATGGCAGTACACGTAAGGTTGGTCATCTTACCAATCATAATGATCCTGTCTATGCCTTTTTACCTGCCGACCACACCTGGGATCGAGAGGGCAATCTCATAGGCCATTTTCAGGTCAGGCTCGACTCTATCACAGTGTTTGGTCAGAAGTTCAATGCTGGCAATTGGCTATTTCTCTATAAGGTTAACAAAGAGCAGTTAAGCCTCAACACATCTACGTTTGACCATACATCGTCCACTGCAGATATCATCCTTTATCCTAACCCTGGCGCATCACAATTTTCTGTCAGGGCAAACATCGACTATACAGCTGTTGATATCTACTCTATGAGCGGACAGCGTCTCCTGACTGTAAACCGTACCCCAACTACTATCAATGTAGATGATCTCAGTCCTGGCATATATCACATCGTATTGCGAGATGCTACTCACATAGTAGGACAGGCGCAGTGGGTCAAGGTAGAATAACTGGTGTCGAATGACGGAGGCCGGATTTCAGATTACGGCTTACGACCTCAAATATTGCAACTAGGTCAAAAACTAAATCGTGTTAAAAGCGAAAACTGCTGACCGTCTTCTGTAAAAGAATAGAAGCCGTGAACCACAAGTAAACCAAGCACATCAAGGTATGCACCAATAGTCTTACTATCATGCCACTCTGTCGATGCCTCGCCATCTAGCCATACTCTACCGATGTCATAGCCTCCAATAAGACCAAGATCCATAGGCAGGATCGAGTTATTCCAATCAAGAATCTTAATGCGTAGGTCCACGTTTTCGTAAAAGACAGATTGTCCAATGTATCGATTCCCTCTGACGCCACGCAAGCCGTTATTATTCCCTAAAAATGGCATTTGGAAAAAGAAGGCATTTTGATCAATCCACTGATAGCCAAGTTGATTTGCTATGGTGATTTGGGGATGACGGCTAATCGGTACATATAAGCCAAGGGTAGCTCCGGCGGTGAAAAAGTGTCGATCCCCAGCTAGCTCCCTTGAGTACTTGGCATTGGCATTAAGCCTGATTCCTGAGGTAGTCATATGATCGCTATCCACCGACTCCAAATCGAATGCCACACTTCCTCCAAGAAAGTAATTTCTTTTGTCGAAGTTTTGATCCTCATAGGCTTCTAAAGTGATAATACCCTGATCACGGTTATAGAGGTAGTAGGTGTCAAATGTTGGCCCAAAACTAAACTTCGCAGGCCCCTTTTCCACGCTAAAGTGAGATAGGACGTTAATTTGGTTCATCCTGACCCAATTAAAATCACGGTTGATAGCTGTGTCTCGCGTCTCATTACCAAAGCCAAAGAAGTTATTATTAACCGGGAAATCAACATTGACGTATGGGCTGAAATCCAGTCGCCCTATTGTATTGGGTCGATGTAGTCGATAATCCACTCTGATAGCATCTTGACCAGCAGGAGCAGTGATCACTCGGATCTCTCGCTTGGACTTGTAGGGTTCAGCTCGCCAGCTATTTTTGATTTTGGTATGCTTACCGCCGAGCCATACACCATCACGATTTATCCTTACTTGCGGTGCAACGAGTGACGCGTCGTATTTAAAGGCGTAGCGATCATAGTTATTAATGCTCAGATCATTAGAAGTCTTATCCTTGACCTTATCCGTCAATGTCACACCATCATGTGTATCATAGACGTAGATATTGCTTGTGGAGGTCTCACCGTTGACTACGTCCGCGCCTTCACCACCGATAACCCTCACCTTGATTGTGCTGCCAGCACCTGTGACCTTGAAAACGTCGTCACCTCTCCTACCATAAAGGCGGACCTCATCAGTCTCCTCTGGATAGAATGTACGACTAAATCGTTCAATATTGCCATGCTTGCTGACAACAGAATGAGTGACCGTAACGGTCCCATCGCTATGATGAGTAATACCAAACAAGTCCTCGTTGTCTGTCCCAACAACCTCAACTTCTGTAGATAGCAGATCGTAAAATCGCTTACCTATCTCGAGCAGATTACCTCTTCTTGCCTTAAGTTTATCAAACAGTTCATCAGCCGTCAATGATTGCACCTCAGCTGGTAAATCTTCGACAGAAGTATCGATCACATTATCGGTTATATCGCCTTGCAATTGTTCAATTATCGGAATCCATTCTGACCACTCAAGATCATTGAGAAAAAAACGATCAAAGGTCTTGGCGTTGAGGGTCAGCGACTTCACATCTTTCACATTACCCTCCATGGTCTTGTACTTGGTTACAACAGCCTTGGATATAAACCAAGGTATTGCACCAACAAACTTGTAAAATGCCAAATCTCTATCACGAGGAATAGGCCGGTATATGGTCTTACCATCTTGCTTAAAGGAAGCCCATCGCCATTGATCGTCGTGGCGGTCCCAATCGTGAATTAGTAAATCAAACATTCTCGACTTTAAGACCCACTCTTGGTCTACAACATGTCTTTTCTTTTCTCGTAGTCTCACAAGCAGATCATTATACGAGATAATCGCGCTTGATCCGCCAAACAAGTTGGTATCACTCCAGTCACCATCAGGTCTCTGCTCGTACATATAAATCTCTTCGGGAAAGTGCTTATTAAATGCACCTAGTGCTGCCTGCCGTTTGAGATAAACCACCTCTGGCGCTGTGTAGTAGACATCCGCAGCTTGACTTAAGTGCCCAGCAACTATAGATCCGTAGGGATGATAGGCACTATTCTGGTCTTTAATTACCTCAATTAATTTCAGATTTTTGAATTCATCTGGGAGGGCTCTCGTAAAGACCTTATTGACAGATCGTAAAATGTATTGCTTACCATCATCTGCCTCTAGTCGTAGAGAGTTAGAAGACATACCACCACCCTTCTTCACCGGTCGCAAACCTCCTTCTCTACTTGTGAGATCTATGGTAGGTATCGTTACTGGCGTAGTCCAGATATCTCGATACTGAGCACCCATGAGTGTTCGCTTAATTTTACCAGCAGACTTATTGCCATCTGCAGCGATAGTTACAGGAGCAGCGGTAATACTGGGATAACTCATTGACAACTCTTCTGTACCTGCTCGAGGTGTACGGAGCTGCTTACGAAAATCAAGAATAGCCGGTTGACCTTGTCCTGCGACTGTATAAAAGTTAACCCACACTGCCCCATCGTCTAAGAAGGAAAGCTTAGCAAAACCTCTATCACTCCTTACGTACGAGGCTTTACTACCCCGCTGAGCATATGATTCCTTTGCACCGGATCCGCTAATAATCTGTATTTGGTTTCCCTTTTCAAATAACTGTAGCGAATGTTCGTGCCCACTAGCATAAATGACTTTAGCACTGACACTATTAGCAATCCGCTCAAGCTCATCCATCAGTTGGGTATACAGACGATTCTGCACCTCTTGCCTTGTACCATCAACTTGACGATAAAGTGGATAAATCGATCCTATACCAGGTAGTGGGATGTAGGCCCACCGTTTAAAAAAGGTGAGGGGGAAAAAATGATCTCTCCAAGAAAACTTACCTCCATGGCGACCATTGCTCTGAGTAGGATGGTGCATCATCAAGACGATTTCATCGTTCTTGTGATCAATAAAAATTTCATTTATTCGCTGAATAAAATCATGTCTTGAAGAAATATCGCAGCCATGATTGATCTCAGGCTCCTGACTCCAATCTTGCAACCACCATTGGGTATCGATGTAGACATAGACTAAGTTCTTATTAATCTTCACAACCTTGGGATCGCCACATCCACGACTAGGATACATTTTGACCTTGTGATCTGAGGACTCCTCCGCATAATACGATTCTATGTATTCTTCTTGATCCCTCAGTCGCTCCAAGCCTCCCGCAGAAGCATGATTCCAGTCATGATTACCTGGAATAAAAGCTGTAGGACCATTTACATATGGAGCTAAGGACAGTTGAGCATTGATGATATCCTCCGCACCTTTACGATCAGGACTGCCGACCGGTGGCAAACCATGTGCATATATATTATCACCTAGGTAGACCAACGTACTAGGACCAGTCTGTGACAATTGCTGCTTCAATGCATCCAGAACATAGTTATGCGTGCCATCTAGCAGCCCAGCATCACCTACTAGGTAAAGCGACTCAACTATCTTGTCATCAGAGGATAATGGAGCTACGTCTCTCCAATTAGATGCAGCATAGTACGACCTCTGAGTAGTACCGCATGATGCCATTAGTAACGCAACGAGTAAATGTAAAATGAGTCTGCTCATACTTTATAGTCTGTCGAATCTAAAGATCTTACCTTGAGAAGATTGACCCTCTGTAGAAATATAAATTCGTCGGTCGGGATCTATTGTGATACCCTCAGGCTGAGGTAGAATCTTGTCGTCGAGAAATACTATTTCACGAGGCTTGTGATCTGATCCTATAATGACCAAGAGCGAACCCTTGGCAGAGATGATGTAGAAGTCACCTGCTTGCTTGTCAATGGTGATGCCGGACGGTGCAAATTGTTGACAGCGACGATGCAACTCATGGGTTCTTGTCTCGCTTTCTTCGGTGCTTTCGACCAGGTCGATAAGGTCTTTAATCTCTATAGTCAGGTAAGGGTCCTGTATCAAAATTTTGCTCTTGAGATCAAAAGCATAGATGAATCGCTGGTTTACTGTCTGCGAGTTTTTACTAGCCAGGAGAAGTTGGTGATTTGAAGACTCATAGGTTAGTCCTTCGATATTGTCCTTCTTCTTTAAGGCAGTTTTGTACGAACTAACCGCCTCTTGCTGGATGATATACACCTTGCCATCACTTCTGACTGTAGCCATGCCACTTGGCAAGGTGGCCACTCCTTCGTAGTCACCGTGCTTGCCAAAGCCTCGCAAGTGATCTATACTGCCTGTCGTAGGATCTAGAAAGAAGACCCGCCCCTCTTCGTCATTATTGGCAATGAGGTAATCATCTTGCCAGTCAAGACCAGAGATCTCTACTAGGGCAGATGCAAGTGTCATCACATGAGATGCCCGCTGCCAATCATAGGTAGGAGAAGCAGACGATGTAATCACCACGGCTTCTGATCCTTGCCCATTGTGGTCACTTACTAAATCTGTCCGCCAACGACCAAAAAGCAAGCTGATCAAAAAAGCAAATGACAAAAGCAAAAAGGCTAGTCTCATCGTGGGCATATATCAAATAAGAAAAACACTAGTCCGAGTATCGTAGCTAGAGTAATACCAATCATAAAAACATTGTAGCAAGTTCGTAGATAGTCATACTTCTTACCCAACGATTTACCTAAAAAAAATAAGTCTCGAGCGATGCTATTATTTAATAGTTCGTCGTCCCCTATAACTTGATTGATTCCTTCTTCATAGTCATCAAAGCTCATCTTGTAAAAGTTACCAAAGAAAAAGAGGTTAGTTTTTCGCTGTGAAATGAGTGCAATATCAGTAAGCCCGTCCATCTGTATAGGCTTGGTCGCCATAGTGGCAAAAATCATTGAAACGACAGAGGTAAGCGCCACAACGATTGTAGAAGAAAATAAATGAGGTACATTCTCTAGATTACTTATTAGTAATGGCAAGCCGACGGTAAGTATCATCGCGTTTATGGTAACCATCATACTCGCCTTATTATCCGCTATTGCGCTGAGGTCAATATGGTTCCTCAAGGCCGTCTTAACTTGAGTCTGAGCAGACTTGCTTTGGGTCAATGTTTGATGATCTTCAGTGGTACGTCCACTTAGTTCTCCTATGGCAACAATCTTCTTTAGATTCTTTCTCTTTCGCTTGCCATACAGTTCTCTCGCTGCCTCTGTATGGTAGGCATGTGAGGTAAAATAGTCGATGTTGATTCTTCGCCATTCCGCTGGAGTGGTATTGCGATTGTATAATTGATTAAACTCGATGCGTAGTCTATTACTAAACATCAAATAGTCTTTGGCGCCTAAGTGACAATGATCAGCATCTCTTAGCACCTTTGACAATAGATCATCACCTTTCCATTGCCTATTGGTAGATAGTATGAGCTCTTGCACACGAGATATCTTATCTTGGGGCAGCCCTCTTTGTTGCAGAAAATCACCCGCTATAGCCGCACTGCTCGCCTCATGCTCTTCTGCGTCGGTAGCGTAACCTATATCGTGAAACAAGGCAGCTAAGTGCAGCAGTTTGATGTCAGCGTCCTCTAGCCCAACGACGGCCGCAATCTTTGCGCTTGCTGCGACTACGCTATTGGTATGCTCCAGATTATGATAGGTAAAGACTGAGGTGAAGTGTTTTTCGTAGTAAGCCTCGACAAAATCTTGGCTATCTGCGATCAATTGATCATCCATTTCCTAGTGTTTAACGGTTACTCGTAAAGCCCGCAATCCTCCTACCCCTTGCATAGGATTGAGTTCAAGCATCTCAATATCTCCGTCAATATAATTACTATCGGCCAAGTAGTTAAGGTGTTGTACATATTCATCACGATCACTGTCGTTAAGATATACGATTGCAATCTTGCCAGCTTGCGTCAGGCGGTCATTCGTAGATAGGATTGTAGCCTTATCAATACGCTTTTTCAATATCTCATATCTAACATTGTACGTACCATCGACATCAAATCGCTTTTCGTCCATCCGAAATCTAATGCTCAATTTATGATTATACACAAACACTAACTGAGCCGTCAGCATTGGCGTAACAAGGCTAGACTGCATCCTTTGTACCAGTCGTGCAATGCCACACATGGCCTTCAGCTGCCAAATCTTAAATTCGGTCAGGTCAAAGTCTTGATAGTTATGATCTTGTGTAAGCGATCGTCCTAAGTAGATATTATATTCGACTCCATCCGTCTTATACTTTTCAAAATAGTGAGGCAGAACTCTTTGCATCTTATTATCCTCATTTTCTAGATAGCAAGCAATCTCTAGGTTTAATTCCTTGACGCTGTCCTCATATTTTTTTCGCTGATCATAGACTATCTCTAAGTGTTCGTCCAAATGGGATAGGTAGTTGGCGTAGGGCTCATCCGGTAGATCATACCGCTCTTTGATGGACGCCAGATAGGGATGCACATCATCTATCAGCAAGCTAACAACAACGTTCTCTAGAGTCGAATCGTAAGCTTCATTGAGATCCGCATGTAAGTGACGGATAGTGTTGAGCTTATTGTCAAGCATATTAAGCGTTATCGTGTCAGACCACTGCTCCATTAGGCTCTGCAGCAACTCGAGGTTATGTAGCAGGTCTGCCCGTATTGCAGTATTACGTAGCATACTCGAACCAACGATATCAGCCTGCCCGTACAAAGGCACAAGATCATTAAACACGATAGGATCCATCTGGACCTTACTATCGTATTGGTACTTAGCATAATACCTCGTTGCAGCTTCTTTAAATCTCCATTCGATAGTAGGATGAATTGCTGTGAAATGCCTCTGCATAACACTATTAATCACATTATCAAAAATCGATTGATTCTCATTCCATACTTTTTGCAAGAGGTTAACTAGGTTGAGGACCGAACGTGCATTAGCATTATTAAGCTTATGCTTGTCTTTTGAACCTATTTCTAAAATCAGATCAATTGCATCATCCTTAAAAAAGGCGTAAAGGAGTAAGTTCTTGTATCCTTTGGCAACTAAAACTTGTTGAAACTTATCGTCACTAGAATATCTGAGCTTCAAAATGAGGGAAGGATTTTCTTGACTTAGTTCTTTATAGACAGTCTCAAAATTAGCATCATTTAATTTATGCTTGACCTCCCTATTGGTCCAGCCTGTGAGATTAGAGTCTGGATGAACATTGTCAAAAATTTCTTTGAGAGGGTTAAAACCCACATCAATATCCTCCGCTTGAAAATACGATCTAAAACGATCAGTAAATAATTTGGAAAGCTCATCAATTTTAACCCCTTTCGACGCAGCTTGCAGATCAGTAGCAAGGCGAGAGTAGTTTTCAGTTTCGGTTACGTCAACGAAATTCACCATGCAAAAACCCTCAAAGCGAATTTCACTGCTAGACATGACGTTCTCCCAATACTCAACGTCTCCTAAATGATTGTAGAGGTCATCTATCTGATCCTCATCAAGATCGGGCAGGTCAACTCGAGATATCACATTGACAAACTCGTGGTTAATAACAACATGATAGTATTGATCAAATGATCTGTCCTTGTGCCTTAGCGTAATAATTGAAGATGGAGGTTTAGGAAAATGTTGGTCGAACAATTTATTTAAGATCAATATCTGCGCATCAATCAGACGCATATGCAATAAGCCTTCGTGCATATCATCTAAATCTACCTTTTGCCCAGCTAGGGTGATCCAGTAGTCCTCCGTCATAAAAACCGCCTTAGCTCTCGAGGTCATAGAAATAGGCTCAAGAGAATAAGGTGCAGTAATGAAGTTGATTTCATCAAGGACCCTCATAGAAGGCATCATCATCCTGATAAATGACTGCAAGGTTGAATCTGACCTCAACTCATCTAACGCTTCAGCGTCTACCGATGCAAGCGTATCCCATATTTGATCCATCTGCGAGCTTACGTCACCGCAAGACCAATCATTTTCACCTTGTATACCGTGCATGAAAGGCAGTAGAGAAAAACTGCTCGTGTAAGCTGGGACTTTCGCCTGAGGCCTAGCATCCCTATCAGAACCTCCAATTCTAGTCATTGTGCTGCTGTCAATCATACGTCAAGTATTATCTGTTACTACGTGCTCTGTAGAGTACGTGCTGCTTTTAAATGGAATGTATCTAAAGGTACAATATCATCGTATGACCATACCTAATATTTCGACTTAATTAACCCTAAGATGGACTGAGTGTTGACGAACGAGTCACTTGCGTGTGGAGACAGCGCTAGTCAACAATTAAGTTGTAT
>CAYMFD010000014.1:31083-53600 GCA_964389475.1 uncultured Saprospiraceae bacterium | reverse complement strand
GTACCCGTAAAGTCAAAAGCACCAGCAGACTTAACAGCTTGTACTGTACCGCCACCGCCAGCCTGACCTCCTACGTCAAGACCGTTAACTGCGTCGTAAGTTACACCATTGATATCAGCTGCATCACCTACTACATCACCTGTGCTAGCATAAGTACCGGTCAACGTAAAGTTAGGTGCCGTTGCAAAACTGCTCGCATCGATACTCCAGTATCTAGAGATGTAGTCAGTTGCATCAGCTGGCTGTGCAGCCGTTAATACAGCGTCTGTGACATTGACACCTACATTAGGCGTGCCTGCATATGAGCCACCATTGCTAGCGATCGTGACAGGCGAGTAGTCGTCATCATCTCCTACTGGGAATAAGAAGCTACTATTGCTATCATAAATCTTACGCATGCTACCAGTACCTGAGGCATCTACATATCTATTAGCAGCCTGACCTGTGGTCGTTGCCGCTGCAGCTAGGGTCATATCATGATCTCCTAACACAACCTTGCCGTCACCTATCCACTCTAGCGATGACGATACGACTGCATCATCTTGTAGGGTTACATTGCCGGATGTCTTATCCACCTCTACCTTATATATGGTAGCACCACCACTTGTGAGCTCAGAGTCACCTGTACCCTCAAATCTTACTGTGGAGGTAGACGAGTTAGTCCATGTACCAGCATTGGTCATATCTCCTTTGACGATCAGCGTCCCTTGATTATCAAGAGTAGACCCCGTCATGTTATCTACGTCAGTCTCTACGATGAGGGTGGCACCATCTTCTATGATGATACTAGCACCCTGATTCACCAGTTGTGCTAGGAGGGAGACGCTAGCCCCTACAGCAAAAACTAGTGAGAGTAATGTTTTCTTCATAATGTTGATTTCTTTTTGAGATCTTCTTACGATCAAATATATGGGATATACCCCTTGAAAGGCGAATACAATGCCAAATGAATTCGTAAATCACCCATATGGGTTAGTGATTGGCACCAAATCGGGGCTCAAGCACATGTACAATGGTACAAAAGACTCTCCATCGCTACGACGAGAAAACAAGCTTGATGGTCCAATGGACTAAAATTAGGGGTTTTGTGCCATTCAGAACTAGGTGAAAACAACTAGTCCATCCCCTTCCATCGCTTGTGTGACCACAACCAGTAAGCCGGCTCGGCCAGTATCTGCTGCTCTAGGAGGGCCGTGTGAGCTCGAGTAATCGTGCCATAGTCATAGTCGTCTGGCGGTGACATCATATCCGTCAGGAAAACCTCGTAGTGGCCACGCTTCACTCGGCGCAACTCAAAAAATACCACTGGCAGTCCGTACTCTACCGCATATTTCTCAACACCGAACTGCACCCTCGTCTCTCGGCCCAAAAAAGTGGTCGTATAGGCCTGACGATTGAGGCTAGGACTCTGGTCTGCCCCAAAAAACATGGCAAAAGGCTGGTGCTGCGGTGCATGAAAATAGGGCTTGACCTCTTTCTTTGATATCAAGTGTACACCGAATCGAGACCTGCTCTGCTGCATCTTGGCGTTCATAAACTTATCAGCCAATGGCGTATAAATGCCGACTACTTGGTGGTCGATAGAGCAGTTAGTCGCTACGGCGAACATCTCCCAGTTGCCATAGTGGGCCGCTACTGCTATCACGGACTGACCCTTGTCATGATAGTCATTGATGACCTCCGGATTAGTAAATACCATACGACGCTGAAGCTCCTGCTGTGGCATCGCAAAGAGGCGGATGCTCTCAAATACAAGGTCCGTAAAGTGTCGGTAAAAGCGCCTGACCACCCTGCGCTGCTCAGCTGGTGATAAGTGGATCAGTGTCGACGAAATATTATCCTCAACGACACGCCGACGATACCGCACGACATACTGCAATAGTATCCTCAATACGTCTGACAACCTATATGTCACGGCGAGCGGTAGGTAGCTGAGGGGTTTTAGTATGAGGTAGTAGAGGAGGTTCATCGTTTGGCAAAGTTACGATTGTGGGGGAGTGGATTGGTAAAGATATAAGCCGCATAGTAGAATTCATCTTCGGCAATAAGTACTGATTTGAACTTTGAAGTATCCCATGTTGCGCATGATATTGTCCCGATCGCGGGACAGCGACTTCTTTTTCTGCTGAAAAAGCAAGCAAAAAAGCTTGTCTGCAAAAGGAGATTTTACTTTCAGCAAAGCCTTCAGTAAACCCTGGCTCTTCGCTTGTAGAAAATGCTGTTCTGTGTAACACTATGGTTGTGTACTATGATTCTCAGTAGCCCAAACAAAAAGTCAGGAATGAAACTTTATACCACCTCTACACAGTCGCACTTTTCTTGGCTACGACCAGTATCTCTGTTTGCAGACCAAGTAAGACAAAAAGGTGACTTGTTTAATCCTACTTAATCATGACGTATTCTAGTCTCTCTCTGAACCATTCCTAAAAGAGATCAGCGTGAGCAAGTTTTCAGCTTACAATGAAAATAGACACAGGTCCGATCACCGTACGTACTCCCACCAAGCTCTAACGTTATATGATTTGAATCACGATACTTCTTAATCCTAGCTATCTTAGCGACATGCACACTTGTATCATAGTAGATGACAATGAGCTTGCTCGCTCAGCCATACGCCAGGCCATCGGCAATACGTCCTTACCACTTGAGATCATCGGTGAGGCGGATAGTGTCGTTAGTGGCGCCAAGCTCCTGCGGGCTGTCCGGCCAGCCATCGTCTTTTTAGATATCGACCTAGGGGACGGGCTAGGCTTTGACATACTAGACATCGTACCCGATACTGGGGCGAGGGTCATCTTTACGACGGCCAGTGATGCCTATGCGTTAAGGGCTTTCGGCTATGCGGCGGTAGACTACCTGCTCAAACCAGTAAGCGTAGAGGCGCTATCCACCGCTGTAGATCGTGCTCTCAACAAGGCCTCGTTCTCTATGGAGCAGCGAGAACTCATCGATGAGGCTAGGACTGATAAGGCGCCAGAGCGGCTAGCCCTACATACCAGTGATGAGATAAGAGTGGTAGACCTGAGCGATATCGTGCGACTCGAGGCGAGTGGTAACTACACACACTTCTTCTTTGCAGATGGAGGCAAGCTACTCGTCAGTAAGACGCTAAAGGACTATGCCAAGATGCTGGGTAGTGACAGCTACCTGCGTACGCATCAGTCCCACCTCGTCAATATCAAGTACGTCAAAGCCTACGTCAAGACAGAAGGTGGCTATATACTGATGAAGGACCAATCCATCATCCCAGTAAGTGTGCGAAAAAAGCCAGTCGTAGTAGATCGCTTATCTCAACTCTAGAGCTTCTTGGTAAATCGGTCTAGTGATGTGGAGATGGTAAGGTGGTTACTGGCTCCTACCGTGTGGTGGTAACCTACACCATAGTCCAGCCTAAACTGCCGCACCTTGATACCAGCACCTAGTGAGAATCCTGCTAACGATCTAAACTCGGAGAGGCTGAGCTCTGCACGGCGAAAGTGATTGTAGGCGAACCTCAGTCGGAGGTTTTGCTGTCGGCCGAGTAAAAACTCACCGCTAAAGATCAGGTGACGAAAGAGGTTGTCTAACTCCTGACTGAGCCTGCTGTCCTCCTGTACCTCACCAAAGAGGTCTTGCTCGGGTACCCGGTCGGGATCATCGTAAGTGACATCCCACTGCTGTAGCTGATGTGCTGTGATGGTAAATCGAAACGGCAAGTACTTGAGTCTCCTGCTGTAGGCAATCATGATATCAAGTGGAGCAGACAGGCGTTGCTCTCCGAAGGTAGATATCTCGCCACCGATATTGCGGACGACCATGGCCACTTGGGATAGCGATCCAGGCTTGGTATAGAGAAGGCCTAGGTCTGCGCTAGCTCCGTAGCTCGTGTATGTATCCAGACCAGAGTTGATACCACGAAGGGTGAGGCCTACTGTCATCCGCTCATTAAGTCGGCGGCTCACTCCCACCTGTAGGGCCGACTCGCCACCAGAGAACTGTCCGTCTCTATTTCCAAATATATCTGCTCTATCAAAATCGCCGTAATCTACGTAGCGCAGACCTACGTAAGCATTCATACCCCACCGCTCTAGGTCGAAGCCATACGCAAAGAACCCGCTGCCTATATCTGCAAAGTGAAACTGATGGCTAAAGGATAAGGCTCTATTGGTGCTATCGCTGAGCAAGGCAGGGTTAGTCGCTGCTAGTGCTACATCGTCATCTACCATAGTAATAAGGTGCCCCCCCAAGCCTGTCTCGCGAGCGGAAGTGGGCAGTCCTGTAAACTCGTAGGTATACCGTGAACCGATCTGTGCCACGACCTCATGACCAAGTAGAGCAATAGAGGCGAGAAGTAGCAATCTAACCATTGATAAGGTTTTCTAGTGGTTGTGGCGTGAGGTCTCCTTCTGCTAGCGTCCAGATCGTCTGACAGACCGAGCGATCATCACACATCATCTTCCTGATGAGGGTCCCCGTCGTATCATATTCTTGTACCAGGCCTACTTCGTTTTCTCCGTGGTGGTAGGTGCCTTCCCACTGTATCTTACCGTTAGGGTGGTACTCTTTAAAGGGGCCATGCTCTTCATTGTTGGCCATGGTAACGACCTCATGTATTTCGCCATTTTCATGGAAAGTCTTAAGCATGCCATTCATAACACCAGCCGTATAAGTGGTCTCTAGCTGCAGCTGGCCCGATTCGTAGTACTTTTGGTAGGTACCGTCGATGACGCCATCTAGGTAAGACTCTACGATCTCTCGTGCTCCGCTGGGATAGTAAATCGTACGAGTGCCTACTAGCTTGCCGTGACTGTAGGTGGCCTCTTCGAATAAGGCGCCGTCGTCACTGTAGCTCTTAAAAGGGCCATCGAACTCACCTTGATCATCGTGATAAAATACCTGGTAGACACTACCATTATCGTGAAGCGTCTGCTCTGCCTGCTTACAGCTGACGAGGACCAGGGTCAGGGTTATGATTGAAGCTATTTTCCACATAATGACCAATGTAACGAATGGTTATGGTATATAGTATTACGTTCGATAGCGAACAGAGTTCGCTATAGTAAAACTACTTGTCTTTTTGTGAATACTTACCCTCTGACAAAATATCCTTCAGTGTAATACTAAAGAGGCTTTTGATCTTAAGGTGGTGTCGGAAAGGCCCGACTGGCCTCCTTCTTTTGCTCAGATCAAAAGAAGGCAAAAATCATGTCGCTGTAAGGAGCTTCTTGACTTTATATCTTAATTATGAGACTTGATCAAACTTGGGATGTCAATGCTTCTACCATTATACTAACCAAGTCAAGACCGATCTAGAGTCGTGTCAAAATTGCTTTTATTTTTCTACGACACAAAGTGTTAGAACCTATTGGCAAGCGCCAACCTATTCTGCGACGATATCTTATCACTGGCTGGCATGAAAAATCGCACATTTTGTCGACTCTTGCTCTAGCTCTGTACAGCGACAGGAATTATAAGCAACCAATCACATTTTCACCCTTAAAAATATTTGGCTATCTAATAATTTGAATGAAAAGGTAGACCTAGTGATATACTTAGGTCTTGCTCTTGAATCAACTGGCAACTACTCTTACACACTTAAACTCACTTAGAGGCATCAACTTCTATTTATTGCCTTAGTTGCAAAAGCTGCACATTTTGCCATCCGATTGCCTATTGCTGTAGAGCGACGGTTCCTGGTCCCCACTGGCCTCATTTCTTGGAGCTAATTATTCGAAGTACACCACGTCTAACTTGGTGGTAAAATCTGAATTTTGAAATTCTCAGTCCAACACAATCTTTCAATTTACGACAACTAGCCCAAGAATACTCGTACTAGCTAGACCTATTGGACTGGTCGAGACTTAGTGGCTACTATTTCTTTCTCACGATGGTGATGCCATCTCTGAGGGGCAGGATGACCTGTTCGACACGATCATCATTTCTCACCTGCTGATTAAATAACCTCAGCGCCTGTGTTACGGCGTCATCGCTATCGCCAGCCACCTTACCATCCCACAGCACATTGTCAGCCATCAGGATACCACCGGGCCGCATTTTAGGTAGGAGGATGTCAAAATAAGCGGCATAATCTTTCTTGCCAGCATCTAGCCAGACCATGTCGATACCATGATCGAGGTGGGGTATGAGGTGCATGGCATTACCTACGTGGCTTTCGATCTGAGTCGCATATGGCGACTGAGCAAAAAAGTGTGAACTGATATAGTGCAGCTCGGGATTAACCTCCATCGTGATCAATCGTCCACCTGGAGCCAATCCCTCAGCTAGGCATAGGGTCGCATATCCCGTAAATGTGCCTACCTCCACTACATACTGTGGGCCATGCATCTGGCTAAGCATACTGAGCAGCCTACCCTGCATATGCCCAGACAGCATCTGAGGAGCTAGCGTCCGCTGGTAGGTCATACGCCGCAATGCCTGCAGATATGGTGGCTCCGCCGAGGAGTGATCCTCCGCATACTTTACCAATAATCTATGATCGTCGTTGTAAGCTCTGTCCATCTTATCTAGTGAGACACGGTATATCTACGTTGTAGGTAGGGGTACAATAAGACCACCAAAACTATGATTAATGCCCCAATGTAAAAGGACATAGATAACTGTTCGTACTCGTGCAGGAGGACTGCCGCCAGTAAGATGCCATAGACGGGCTCTAGGTTGACGACTAGTGTACTCGCAAATGCTGATATCCGTGTCAGTGCCCTCAGTGATAGTACGAAGGTCAGCGTCGTACAGAGCAAGGCCAGAATCAGCAAGGCCACCCAGTCGCTGGTCGTCTGTGGCATCATGTAAGAGGTGGCTCTACCAAAGTCCGCAATACCCATTACGATCGTAAGAAAGATAAATGCGGAGAATAACTCTACAAAGGTGATCGTATACGGGTCTGCCTCCTCCACATATTGCTTGTTGAGTACCGAAAATACCGCTGCCAACAGTGCAGACAACAGCCCTACGCCTGCTCCGACTAGCATATCCGCATCTAGTCCTGAGGCGATCAAGAGCATGGCAGGTACGATAAGGAGGCTAGCCCCGAGCTGCAGCCAGTCGACGGCCTTGCGTGTAAATAGAGGCTCAACGAGTGCTGCAAAGAAGGAGGTCGTAGACATGCATACCAGACAGATCGACGCATTGGATAGCTTGATCGACCCATAGAAGGTCACCCAGTGCAATCCGACGAAGAGGCCGATACCAGCGTAGGTCAGCAGTAACCTGCGCGGTAGTTGCCATACCTTCCTACCCCACTTGATAAACGCCAGCAGCGATACACTCGTAATACCTACACGCCACCAGACGAGGTCTAGCGCAGGCAGCGATATCCACTTGCCCAGTATGGCTGTAAAACCCCACAAGATGACCGCTAGGTGCAACTCGATATAAGCTCTTTTAGTAGAGTAGTCGGATGGCATAGATAGTGAAGGTAGCTTTCGTCTCGTTATTGGGCTTCTATTTATGTGATCTATGTTGATGTGAGTGCAGATGAAATCTCCAATGGCCTATAAGACTATGATTTTATAGTCAGTGTACGAAAGACCCGACTGGCCTTGCTTAGAGAGGCATTTGTTAAGGCTGCCGTGGTTATCCCCGCAGTGGAATCAAAATAACATCGTTCCTTGGCCTTCATACTCAACTATCTGCCCACTCACATTAATCCAACACCTCTTTTTTATACATCTACTGCATCTATCTTTACCCTCGCTTGTTGCACCAATGACAAATAAAATGATTCATCAAAATCGACAACTATGACTCTCAAGATAGGAGATAAAGCACCATCATTCACACTACACGACAGCGATAAGAACGAGGTCAGCCTCAGCGATTACAAAGGTAAGCCAGTCGTACTACTGTTCTTCCCGCTTGCCTTTACTGGTGTATGTACGGACGAACTGTGCAGCGTGAGAGACGATATGAAGTACTACGAAGGTCTGGATGCAGCAGTTATCGCAATCTCTGTAGATAGCCTATTTACATTAGAGCAGTACAAGAAAGCACAGAACTATAACTTCACCTTGCTCTCTGATTTTAACAAAGAAGTGAGCCGAGCATATGGCAGCCTTTACGAAGATTTTGTACTAGGTATGAAAGGCGTGAGCAAGCGGGCGGCCTTCGTTATAAATGGCGACGGTGTAGTTAAGTATAGCGAGGTACTTGACAATGCAGGAGAAATCCCTAATTTTGTAGAAGTGAAGGCAGCCTTAGAATCCCTGTAAAGCTGCTGGACAACCCTCACACATACAGCGCCTTATGAGCATATCGAACACATCATACAACGAACAAGAAGAAACGCTAATTGCCGAGGCTCCGACCTCTACCCAGACAGCGCAGCTCATCGTATATAATGATGATCACAATACGTTCGACTGGGTAATTCAGTGTTTTGTAGAGGTTTGTAACCACACTTTTGTACAGGCGGAGCAGTTATCGCTCTTCGTACACTACAAGGGTAAGGCAACGGTAAAGACGGGTCCTTTTGAGGAGTTACGTCCTATGAAAGACGCCTTGGTTGATCGTGGCCTGAGTGCTGTGATCGAAACTTGTGTGGAGGGTTAGTCCCCACTTACCATCAAATCTATTGTAATCTTATCTGCCGTAAATCTTGCATCTCGGTGTAGTCTTACATGACTACCCTCTTGTATCAGTTGTCCTGCTGTTAGTAAGGGCTGCGCTTGATGCGCGAAGTGGTCGTA
The DNA here is from genome assembly GCA_964389475.1 of uncultured Saprospiraceae bacterium. GTDB lineage: Bacteria > Bacteroidota > Bacteroidia > Chitinophagales > Saprospiraceae > CAYMFD01. Next base: position 44,916 of record CAYMFD010000014.1, on the reverse strand, counting down.
GTACTGTCCGTGCTGATTTTGTAGGATCTGCAGGGAAACTCCCCACATCGTCCTTATACTCGTGAGTAAGTAGTCGTGGTAGCGGTCAGCGGGAGATAACACATCCATCGAGAAGGGTACCTGATCCTGATCTATTGCCGCTAGGTAGTGGGCATTATTGGCGATATTAAATCGTCTATCGTGGCCATCGTAGCTGTGTGCAGATGGCCCGATACCCAAATAAGGCTTACCTGTCCAGTATGAGGTATTGTGTACAGCGTAACGCTGGCAACGAGCGAAATTACTGATCTCGTAATGCTCAAACCCTCCGTCCGACAGCTGGTCGATCAGGTGGTAGAACTGTCGCTCTGCCTTGACATCATCGACACCTGCGATCGTACCACGCTTGACCATGGCTGCCAGGGCTGTGCCCTCCTCGACAGTGAGGCAGTAAGCACTTATATGATCCACGTCCAGCGCCAGTGCCTGGTCTACCGTGCTATGCCACATATCATCGGTCGTCGTATGAGCACCGTAGATGAGGTCTATGCTAAAGTCATTAAAGCCCGCGGCCCTAGCGACCTGCAAACAAGTGGCTGCCTCCTGGGCATTGTGGGCCCGATTCATAGCCTTGAGATCGATGTCGTGAAAGGACTGGATACCTACACTTAGTCGGGTAATACCAGCCTCTAACCACTCCTCTAGTCGCTGTGGTGAGATATCATCCGGGTTAGCCTCTAGAGTTATCTCGACTGTAGCGTCCCAGGTATAGTGCTCTCGCAGCGCATCGAAGATCTTATCGATCTCCTCGGCCTTGAGCAGTGAGGGAGTCCCTCCGCCTAGGTATATACTATCGATATGATCCGTCTGCAGGTAGCCCTTGGTCAGTGCCACCTCCTTGACGAGGGCAGCTGCCATCACGTCTCTATGTCGTAGACTAGTGCTGAAGTGAAAGTTGCAGTAGTGGCAAGCCTGTTTGCAGAAGGGTACATGTATGTATATGCCCGCCATCTATGCCTCCAGCTCATCATACAATGTCAGGGCGGCCTCCTCAGCCATACGCATCGCTTTCTGTTCTTCGCTGGTCTTATCCCTATAGCCTAGCAGGTGGAGGACACCATGAGCAATCACCCGACGCAACTCTCGCAGGTAGGGCTCTCCTTGCTGGGTGGCATTGTCTTTGACCCGGTCGATACTTATAAATATATCCGCCTCTAGCACCTCTCCCTGCCGATAAGGAAATGTGATGATGTCCGTATAAAAGTCATGGTCTAGGTAGTCCCGATTGATATTGAGGATGTAGTCGTCGTCTGCTAGTATAAAGGTAAGTGCGAGGATCTCTGCGTCACGACGTGTCGCTAGAGTAGTTAACCACCGCTCGACCCTTGATACATCTTGTAAGGGAGAGGCCTCAATCTGCCCCTCTACAAAGAATGAAATCTGTGCTTGAGCATCACTAGACATCTAGAGACAGTCAAAGAATATCTCGACCGTGCTCCCGCCATTGACGAAGTGCACCTCATCCGCCAGGTGGTGGATGATGTAGACACCACGGCCGCCACAGCAGTCTACGGTAGCTCCTACGGTAGGGTCAGATATACTATTCACATCAAAACCTGATCCCTCGTCGCATACTCGGAAGGTTAGGCCCTCTGCTCGCTTATCGAGTAGGACGACTACTTCTTTCTGACGATTGCGCTTATTGCCATGGATGATGGCATTATTAACAGCCTCGGTCAGCGATATGAGGACGTCGGCGTAGCGAGATTCGCAGATGCCATAAACGTCCGATACCTCCTGTACGTAGGTCTCTACTCTGGCTATCTGTGATGGTTCAGATGGGATGCGTAACATATTGAGATGCTTGTAGTCAGTCATACGTCTATCTTCAAAAAAGGTACCAGCCTACCTAGTTGCGCTTTAATTCTCTAAAGTACTCATCGACCAGATATTTGTAATACGGTCGTAATGAGGGTGATATGGTCTTATATAGTTCCACTTCTGCCTCTCGTTTTTTGAGATATGCTTTGAGGCTTGGTGGTAATTCTCGCTTTTGATCCTGGCCCACTTCGGCCTTACGCTTGTTGTCCCACTCGCGTTGTCGCTCAGCCTTTTCGGCTTCTAGCAACCTGGTTTTGATCTCCTGCTGACGCTTGAGCAGTTCGCCATCGAGGCGCTTATTGACCAGGTCTTCTTCGATCTTATTCATCTGATCGATTATTTCTTGGAGCTCCTTGGTATTCTGCCCTTGCTCACCTTTTTGCTGAGCCATCTCCTCTAGGGCCTTACGCATAGCGGCCTGCTTGGCTGCAGCCTTGGCGAAGTCCTTACTGGAGTTGCCTTTGCCACCCTCTTTGTTGCCCATCATCTTGTTGAGCGACTCGCCCACTCCTTGCTGGCCATCTGATATCTTATCCATCGGGACCTTGCCCGACTTACCTTGCCCCTTGCCACCTGGCTTATTGCACATCTGGCTACCTGGCATACCTGAGGCCATAGACTGTTGCATATTTTGCAAGCTCTCATTGAGCATGAGGGCGAGGTCGTTGACATTCGTCATGGTTGACCGTTGGCTAGATATCCCTTGTGGTGTCTGTCTTTCTTCGAGCAGGTCTATACTCTCATTGATATCCGTCTTGACCTCAGCAACCTTATCTAGGACAAAGGTCTGGATCTTGTCATTACGCTTAGCGAGAGCTACGAGGCTATCCTCGATCATTACGAAGTCATTCTTAAGTCTAAACTGCTCTTGTATAAGGTCGACGTAGCGCGGTGTTGTCGGCTTAGTAGCACCTATATCGTTGATTAGATCTTCTTGGTCAAAGGACATATCGACTAGGTTTTCAAGTAGCTGTCTTACGGCCTTGATATCTTCCTCTGCCTGCTCCTGCTCGCCGCCTTCCATAGATGCCTTCATAGCGCCTGCCATCTTCTGCATCTTCTGTGCGGCAGACTTCTGGCTCTTGCTAGCCCCCTGGCTATCTTGCTGCTCCATCTCCTCCTGGCTCTGCTCCATATCCTCCTGGATATCGTCCATCTGCTCTTCACTATCTGAAGGGGTCTCTTTAGGTCGCTCGAGCTCTTCGTTTTTCTCCTGCGTCTCCTTCATCTCCTCCTTGAGCTTCTCAAACTCCTCGGTCAGCTCCTCTTGCTTCTCCTTATCTTCAGGTGTTGGCTCCTCCTTATTTTCTGTTTCTTCGGCTAGCTTTTCTTGTTCTTCGGCGAGTTTCTCGAGCTCTTCCATCTGCTCTTTCATCTCCTTCTCTACCTCTAGATTTTTGTAGAGCTCGAGCAGGCGATCCATCTCCATCTCCATCTGCTCATCGTCCATCTCCATCTGCTCCATCATCTCCAGAGCCTGGTCTTTGTTGAGCTCCTGCATCATCTCTTCGATCTTCTCCATCAACTCTTTGGTCTCTGGATCGACAGCTTCCTCAAACATCTGCTGGAGCTTCTCCTGCTTTTCTAGTATCTCCTCTTTCTGTTCATTAAACTCTTCTTGCTTCTCTAGTGACTCCTCGAACTTCTTCTTGGCCTCCTCCATCTTCTCCTGGAGTTCTTTCTGCTCATCGAGTAGTTTCTGCAAGTCTTCCTTATCCTGCCAGTCTAGCTCTTTCTCTTGCAGCATCTTCTCCCGCATCTTACGGAAGTTCTCTTGCATCTTCTTGAGGTCATCTTTCGCCTCTTTCAGACTATCCTTAATCTCTTCTTCTGTTTGATCTTCGGCTTCTTCAAATTCTTCGATCGTCTGCTTTCTCAACTGCTGAGTGCTGGTCTCGGCCGACTTTCTACCATTCACAGCATCATTATCGAATACTCTAAAGAAGTAGGTCAGCTGGTCTCCTGGCTGGAGGTCCAGCTCTACGAGGTCTAGCACATAATCGTACTGTGTCTCGCGTCCTGCCGTCTCCATGACCTTGACACTCTCTGACTTCTTGATATTGCCCCGCTCACCAGTGATCGTATAATTAAACGATAAGGCAGATAGCCCGTAGTCGTCACTAGCCTGACCTACAAAGTAAAGTACATCCGTCTCTAGACTATCGACGAACTGCTCGACCTTGATAGTAGGGTGCTGATCCTTGGCCACATTGATGGCATATGATATGGAGTCGGGCACAGGTATGCGATCATTGCTGATATATAGCTTGTACAAGAGGTCATTACGTACTCTACGACTGTAGTCGAAAGCTCGATCACCACGTCGCTCCGCTGGCAGTAGGTCACCTCTCCCAAATCGTAGGCTGATATCATCCGTGTGGTCAGCCGTAAATGCCCAGGACACCTTGGTGCCCTCTGGTACAGATAGGTCGCCCATATTGCTGACAGCCTCATCCTTACGACCAACGTACGATGGGTAGTCGAGACGTACCACCATATCTGCAAGGCTAGGCTTTGCGATCACCTCTAGGGTCTGCTCTGGACCACTCACTCTACCACTGAAGATCCTAAAATCAGTATCGGCCTGTACATTGCGAAAGATGTAGCTAAACTCCCCCGCTGCATCTGCCTGCAGGCGATATTGAAAATCATTAACCTCGATAAAGACCTCCTCAGGAATAACGCTACCCTCCGCGGTCACGTTAAGCACAAAGTCAGAGTTCTGTATAGCACTCAACTCGCTCTGATCTATAGAAAGCGAAAAAGGCGCTGCTCGCTCAAAGTCTTCATCATTATTGACAAATCGGTAGGTACTATCCTTGATAACGCTAGGCGCCATAAAGATTAAGGCAACTAATACCAGGAGAGGTGGTAAGGCATATGGCAGGTACCGCTTGTTACTACCTAGATCGATGGCAGACTTAAAAGGCACTAGTTTGATCTTCTCTGTCTTCTGCTCGATACTGGCAAATAGTAAGTCCGACTGCTGTGCTTGGCTCTGCTTCTGTAGTTGCAGGACATTGAGGAGCTTGTCTTTCACATCCGTGAAGTGACTACCTATAATCTGTGCCGCTTGCTCATGACTGATCACCTTACCGATCGCAAAGTACTTGATCAGTGGTTGTATCACCCAATAGGCTAGTGCCCCGGCTGTGATGGCCAGGAATCCAAAGAAGATCGTCTTCCTAATGCCTTTATTAAAATATAGAAAGTACTCTAGTACGCTAAACACTAGAAAGAGTCCTACCACAACTGCAACCGTGTAGAGGATCCCTCTGAGTAAGCTGTTGAGATAGTACTTACGAATAAACTGATCAAGCTTGCTTATCAGTAGATCGTAGTTAGAGGATTGTGGCATAGCGTTCTTTGCTGTCAAGACTTACAAATTTCGTCTTTATCAGGGAGAAAAGATACTAGGTAAACCTTAAAAGTATGAGATATGTTCGTACGAGTCAAGTGACTAGGTCCGAGATAACTGATCATATGAGCAATGCGACCCCAAGATGACTCATTGTAGTAGACTTAGATGGCCAGCATCGTGGGATTGATTATTTCATAAAGGCCCCACTTCATACGATTGAGGAGAAGGTCTTTGGGTACTATTTGCTTCATCTTGGTAGTGAGGTTTCTGACTATGTATCCGTAGGGCTTCGTCTCAAGAATTTTGATTTTTTGTGCTGGCATCACTAGTCTACTTTACTACCTGACAGATGTGTCAAGCCCTCATATAACGTAATTGTAAGCGCTATTGATTATACGCAACGATGACTATATACTAGATCAATTGAGTGGCGCTACACCTAGACTGTCACTCAGTCATTTGATTATCAGATGTTTATCACACAATAAAGATCACTAGTAAATATAGGTTAAAGGTCGTGGTACAGACGAGAATCTACAAGCTGGACCATCATGGCCATAACACCTCGGGTCCGTCATGTTATTGCTACCTTTGTATTTCCTTATCTGTCACGCAGACTTGGGTGTTATAAACAAGTACTAAATCTCACTTCATATTATGGCAAGGTTAACTGGATTTTCGAAGTTCGTCATCACTGTATTAATACTAGCAATCATCTTTCTCGGTGGTCGCTGGGTATTGAATAATACTTCTGTAGGTCAGAATTTAAAAGAGCAAGCCGAAGCGGCTAAGCAAGAAGCGGCCGCAGCTCAAGATAATAATACAACAGCATCAAATGGCAGCTCATCATCTAACACTGGAGGAGCCGCTACTAGTGGATCTCGGGCAGCAGATGACGATGTGCTACGGGTACAGCTCGTAACATGGGGTGGATATGCGCCAGGCCTATACTTTAACGAAGGTGCTGTAGCCAATACGCGATCTCGATTTTACAAAGACTATGGTGTCAAAGTAGACTTTAAGGTGGAGAATGACCTCATCAATGCCCTCAATGCATGGACGGCGGGGGAGTACGACGTACTCGTACAGACGATGGATGCCTTCCCACTGTACACAGCACCAGACGATATCAATAGCTTCGGCCCCAAGGCATTTATGCAGTGTGACTGGAGTAGAGGTGGTGATGCTATCATCGTAAAGAGAGGTATCAATAATATCAATGACCTCAAGGGCAAGACGATCGCCGTAGCGGTACCGTCGCCAGCACAGACGCTACTTATTACCTCTCTGGAGGCAGCCGGTCTCAAGTACAGCGATGTCAAGGTGATCAAGACAGCGGATAATCTAAAGGCGGCCGAACTATTCCGATCAGATGATGTGGATGCTGCGGTCGTATGGAGCCCAGATGACGTACTAGCGACTAGAGATGTACCTGGCTCAAAGATCCTGCTGACGACCAAGGAGCAGAGCAATATCATCGCCGATATCTTCTTCGCGAGTGACGACTACATACGCAAGAATAAAAATAAGATCAACGCCTTCTACGAGGGATGGATGAAGGCCGTTGCTGAACTAGAGGCTAACCCTAGTAATCAAGACAAGGCTGCTAAGTACCTCGCCGAACTCAATGGTATATCTCCTGTAGATGCCAAGGGTATGATGGCCAATGTACACTGGACCAGCCATGGTGACAACATGAATTTCTTCGGGCTTAACCCTAGCTACAAGGGCCAGAAGGGTAACGACCTATATGGTAAGATGTCACGTAAGTTCGTCGAGACAGGCGATGCGGACAAGGTAGCGCCATCGTTTAGGTCAGTTATATACACCGGTGCCATCCAGGCGGCAGACGCTAACCTGAAGGGCAACAAGTATAGAGCAGAGTCTGCACCTGTCTTTAAGCCGACTACCTCGGCCGATAGGACAGCACCAGCCATTGCAGTCAAGCCCATCAGTATCAACTTCAGCACTGGACAGTCTGCACTTACAGAAAACGCAAGAACCATCATCGATATACAGTTCGCTGATGTCGCCAAAGCATTTGCCAATACAAAGGTGCGGATCGAGGGTAACACAGACAATACAGGTAGTCGAGCTACCAATATGGCGCTGAGCCAAAAACGTGCAGAAAGTGTAGCCAGCTACCTCAAACAACAGTATGGGATGGATCGTAATCGATTTGTCATCATCGGTAACGGCCCAGACAAGCCAGTACCCGGCTGTGAGAGCAACGCCACTACAGAATGCAAAGCCAAGAATAGACGTACGGAGTTTCAAATCATCATGGCACAGTAATACGTATGGCCTCCGATCTGCTCAAACTCAGAAAACCACTCAACAAGCGGACACAACTCATCCTCAGTGCTGTAGGTATAGGTCTGATCTTGCTGTTGTGGATATTGCTGTCAACACCCTTTGTGCTCAACAAGGACTATCTCACGCCTGAGCAAATACAGGCAGAGATCGATGCAGGCAATATTGAGAAAGCAGAGGATATCTCTAATCCCAAAACCCTACCACTAGTACCGAGGTCTAGCCTACCTCACCCGTGGAGAGTTGCTACGTCGTATGGTGACCTGATCCGAGATAATGAGTTGGTCAAAGATACTTTCCGATCTATCGGACTCAATCTGGGTGGGTACCTTAAGGCGATCTTGTGGTCACTACCAATCGGCTTTATTATCGGATTAGTACCCTTATTTAGGGGTGCCTTTAAGCAGGTGGTGGATAGCATACGATTTATACCCCTCACGGCGGTGACGGTCCTATTTATCGTATGGTTCGGGATCGGTACAGGCATGAAGGTCAATTTTCTGGCCTTTGGTATCATGATCTATCTGCTGCCCGTAATCGTGCAGCGTATCGACGAGGTCAATGACACGTACCTCAAGACTGTCTACACACTAGGTGCCAATGCCTGGCAGACTGTGACGGCGGTATACATCCCTAGTGTGCTCAGTAGACTCAGTGACGACATAAGAATACTGACTGCGATCTCATGGACTTACATCATCGTTGCAGAAAACAGCGGTGACCAAGGCGGTCTGGGTTCGCTCATATATCGGGCAGGCCAGCGTATGGGGCGAGTAGACAAGGTCTTTGCCATTTTGATACTAATCATATTCATAGGTGTGCTACAGGATCGAGTATTTGCCTTTATCGACCGCAAGTTCTTTCCGCACAAGTATCAGACAGACAAGAAATACCAGGCCCAGAAATTACTTAAGGAAGTGTCTTTGGTAGATACTGTGATGGACTTTGCTATCAGGATCCTCATCTGGATATGCCTTGGTATCTACCTACTATTTGCGATCAATGAGTTCGTACCCTTTCTAGGTGGTATCAAGCCGATGACCTACCTATTCGGAGATACGCAGTGGGCTATACATACGATATGCCTAGGTATTATTGCCTTTAAGGTGAGAGCATTACTGGTCAAAAAGAGGTCAATAGGTCATGGAGTACAAGCATAAAGACACAGAGCTAGGCAATATCATAGAGCTTAACGGCATAGGGCAGACCTACAATGGCGGCAAAGACTGGGTCATCAAAGACCTCAACCTCATCATAGAGGACAAGCCCGGGCAGGGCCAGTTCGCTGTGGTGCTCGGCATGTCCGGTAGTGGTAAGTCTACCCTACTGCGGTATATCGCTGGACTACAGACGCCATCAGAGGGTAGCGTCCTGATCAAAGGCAAGCCCGTGAGTGATGATAATCGTGTGAGCATGGTCTTCCAACAGTATAGCAGCCTACCCTGGATGACCGTCCTAGATAATGTGAGCCTCGCCCTACGGTTTAAAGGTGTCTCCAAGAAGGAACGAGACGAAAAGGCCATGGAACTCATCCAGCTCGTAGGCCTAGACGGCCACCAGCACAAGTATGCACAGTACCCTACCCTATCAGGTGGACAGCTACAACGGGTCGCCATCGCTCGCAGCCTACTCGCCAATCCTGAGATACTGCTGATGGACGAGCCGTTCGGTGCACTAGATATCAAGACGCGACTACAGATGCAGGACCTGCTGGCCGATATCTGGGAGCGATTTCACTCGACGATCATCTTCGTCACACACGACATCAGCGAGGCCGTATACCTAGGTGACGACATCTACATCCTCAAGGCCCAACCAAGTCAAGTCGTAGAACATATCAAGGTAGACCTACCGATCAAGCGAGACAGAACCACCAAGCGCGACCAGCGCTACACAGATATGGTACACCATGTCGAGGACCGGATGCTCCATGTCAGCTCGCTGTAAGGCGAATGGTAAGCTTATTTGCTGCAAATAATACGGTAAATATGCGATATCGCATGAATGATAGTGGAGTTGCGGCGTAAAAGGCATACATTTGATGCATAACTTGCAGCGAATGTATCTGTGGCAACAACGAGCCTGGCCCAATATGCTGATGGAGTACGAAGCCGTGACGCCATCACTCAGTGCTGTGCGACAAGCACAAGGTCGTCTCTATGGTCGGCTAGCACAGTTAGGGTTTGACGCCATGCAGCTATCCGCTCTAGATGCCTTTACTGAAGATGCGATCACTACCTCAGCCATAGAAGATGTCAATATGGACCGCAACCAAGTACGATCGTCTGTAGCACGTCGACTAGGTGTAGATGTGGGAGGACTCGTCCACTCAGATAGAGATGTAGACGGCATGGTAGAGATGCTCGTAGATGCGACCAATAACTACAATGATCCCCTGACTCACGATAGACTATATGGATGGCACAGTGCTTTATTCCCGTCTGGTAGGAGTGGTATGCAGCGTATAAGTGTAGGCGAGTACAGAGGAGAGGTAGGTGGACCTATGCAAGTAGTATCGGGCCCTATGAATAAGCAGCGAGTACACTTTGAAGCACCACCGTCATCCATAGTTTTACAGGAAATGGACCACTTCTTACAGTACGACCTGCCGCCTAGTACGGTTAAGGACTATGTACTATTCTCAGGCATAGCTCACCTATGGTTCTTGACGATACACCCTTTCGATGATGGTAATGGCCGCATAGCTCGTGCTATCTCGGACTACTACCTGGCCAAGGCAGAGCAGTCCCCATTTCGATATTACAGCTTATCGGCAGAGATACTGGCACGGCGATCAGAGTACTACAAGATACTGGAGCAGACACAGCATGGGGACCTTATAATCACAGAGTGGATGCTTTGGTACCTCGACTGTCTACTGGTAGCCGTACGTAATGCTGATCAGCTCGTACAAGATGCCGTTCGGCGCGGCGAGTTCTGGCAGCGTCATGCTCAGACGGTCCTATCTGCAAGGCAGCAAAAAGTCCTAAACAATCTACTAGACAATTATCAAGGCAAGATGACTACGAGTAGGTGGTCTCGCATATGCAAGTGCTCGAGAGATACGGCACTGCGTGACATCAATGATCTGGTAGCCAAGGGTATACTGCGTAAGGGCGACGCTGGTAGTAGGAGTACGGGGTATTATCTGGTAGATTGATTCTAGCTTACTCATCAAAGTGCTCATACCCCTGTGATGGTATCTCGTGGATATTGCCACCTGTGGTATGCAGCTTGACACCGTCTCGAGCAGAGATCATCTCTCCGATTATAACAGCTAGGTCATCACAACCTAAATTCTTTCTGATCACGTGGTCTGAAAAAGAATTCGCTGCCATCGCTATCTATAACCAATATACATTCTGGCGCAGCGAAAGTTCCATTCAAGACTCTACGACTTGAGCTTAAAGCGTATGGACACGAATACTCTATTCCTGTAAGCTTGTCAATCAGTCGATAGTACGTATCAGAACTTTCACGTCGAAGGATAAAAAATCTATCGCTTTTGAAAGGAATCACCTCATAGCTATCAGGTGAAATAGATGTCTCAATAAACTTCCTATTTCCGCCTTCATTGGCTATAACACCGAATTTTCGCACACCTTTAATAACTACATCCAGCAAGTTCATACCAATATGAACAACACGAATGCTATCAACATCCGAAACACTCAAAAGACTGAAACCTTCTTCAGTGAAAACCTCGAAACCCATATTATTTGATATAATAAATTCCTTTCTGCTTAGTCTCTGAAATAATCCATCAACTCTGAGAATCTCCTCATCCCTAGGATCAATGGCTGTGACATAATCTGATTCATCATTCTTAAACTGTACCCAAGTATACCCATGAATCTCATATACCTTAGTGACATTTTTATAGAGTACTGTTCTCAAATCAGAGGCAACCAGGTCATATTGCTGACGAATTTTAATCTCCCGTGTCAAGAAATCAACAAGTTGTTCATTATTCATTGCAAGCAGACAGAACCACCAGCGCTTCCAAGATGGAGACGCTACAAATCGTCCGACAAGAGATTGATTAGTAAATGCATTGATGCCTGAAAAAGAACTGGATGACAAGCCAAAATTGTTAAAACTGCTAAGGCCAGAAAGCCTTAGAGTTCCATCCCCGTCGTAGACCTTCACGGTAAGCTCCGATAGATCATAAAGTAGCACATACTCACCCGATCTATAAAACCTCCCCCTCACGGGACGATGCAGCCAACTTCCATCATGAGCTACTAAACCAACACTGTCAAAATTAGTAAGACTCGCAACACCAAAAAACGACCTTGTAATAAAAGACTTATCTCTGAAAAATCTATCCGAAAACCCCGGAACGAAACCTGGAGGTAATATGTTTTCACCATAATCATCGTAGACAGCCAGTTTTCTGGCAAAATCTCTAGGAGTATCTCTATTAGTTTTATCACCTCTCTTTAAAGCTGGGTACACATAAGTAAAACTGTCAACCGAACTGTCTGCATTACGAATATCGTAACACAATTGCTGACAATTAGAAAAATGCTCATCCTTAGACAAGTCCCTACTCACCAAGGACTCACAGTCAATTCTATTGATGAGCTTAGAAGCTCTCAATCTAGTAGTAAAAAATCGTGCTTCACTCACTTCAAGTGTCGCTGGATCTACAGAGATTATTCCATCTTCAGTCTCACACAAGTGCTTTCCAGCCTCTGTACCTAAGATTTTTATTCTTTTAGCTTTATGAATTATCTCTCCGTTTGGGAGATGTAGAAACTCATTGTAGTTAGGATCATCGCCCCACAACATTGATGCCGACACAATAAGTCCAATATCCTCGTGCAAAGGTTGCTTAATACCACGATCTCGAAACTCCTCGATTATTTTATACTCTCTATCATATACGACGGTCCCATCGTCACAGTAATCAAAAGCAATTGGCCAATCATTTGTAGAAAGATTAAAAGCCTTCGAGACTTGCATAGTACCCAGAGTTAACTCAAACGTCGCTACTGTATCTCCTGTCGGTAACAAGACAGTTCTTTCATTTACAACCAAGTTACCATTCAGGTCTAGATCCCAAGTATTGTCGATGTAGTTGGGTAGTTTCTTTAAAAGCTCATAATTGTCATGATTCTCACGTAGCAAGTAAGCGTTATTAAAAGTCAAGATCAAATGATTTTCACCTCCTCCCTGATTAAATCTCACTGAATATACCAAGCCCTTGACCCTCAATATTTCTATAAGATCCGAATCAAAAATGGACGTAAAGCCTCTGGGACCATCATTATATTGTAGATTAGGGGCATAGTCAAAATATCCTAAAATTATGGAGTCGCTCATCACCGTGACTTTGTCAAAGTTGTGGCTTACCTTCTTGTGAAGTTCTTGACCATCAAAACAATAAATGAACGAACTATCATAGACAAGATCCGTTTTATCGGGCATTTCTGTCACGAAACACAACTTTTCTGACAGATAATCTGAGTAAATTCGATATTGATCTGCACTAAAGCCCTTTATTCCAAGAAAGTTCTTTTCAACATTCAAAGACTTGACTTCAGAATGAACCGCAAGGGTATCCAACATATAATCAAGAATAGACACCCTGTCTTGGTGGAAAATAACAATATTGCCTTTCCATCCATACACTTTGCACCCTTCGTCTTCCATAGCAATACTCTGATTAGGGAATAGGCTATGTTGCACCTTCGTTATCTTCCTTTTACCATCGTATATGACTAAAAAGTTGGTATTCGTAATCGGGTTAAGTGAATGGTCAGCCTTGTAGTCAATACTGAAAAATTCTCTGCCCCTACAATTATAGTAGTGCAACACGCCAAGTGAATCTAAGTCAGAATAATAGCGATGACCTCGAGACATCCGTAGATTGCCCCGGGCAATACTATCTATAATCCTTCCCCCTTCATCTGCAAGCATGTACTTGTCTTCTACTAGCGTGGGTACAATATAGCAGGGCTGCTCATTCTGCAGGACTAATGATGAATTTTGGGCTGCTGTATAAAGCGGCAATAAATAGAAAATCCAAGTGAATATCTTCATATAAGCGAAATCAAATAATACCGTGGTAACGGACTTTTAATTATCTCTTGGCCACCAACAGTGCTAATCATTAGTTTAGTAAAAAGGTAAGAGTCACATGATACACCACGGACTACACCAAATGCTCATACCCCTGCGATGGTATCTCGTGGATATTACCACCCGTAGTATGCAGCTTGACACCGTCTCGAGCAGAGATCATCTCTCCTATGATAAAGACATCTGGCATATAGCGGATCTTCTCTAGGTCT
>CAYMFD010000014.1:0-30983 GCA_964389475.1 uncultured Saprospiraceae bacterium | reverse complement strand
GATCATCTCTCCTATGATAAAGACATCTGGCATATAGCGGATCTTCTCTAGGTCTCGCTCGGCAATCGTAAAGAGTAACTCGTAGTCCTCTCCGCCGTGGAGGGCACAAGTTATAGGATCTATCTTGAAGTTAATAGCTACCTCTTGCGTATCAGGGTGGATCGGCACCTTACCCTCTTCGACATAGGCCCCTAGACCCGACTGTCGGCAAAGGTGGTGTACTTCTGAGGCCAGGCCGTCCGATATATCGATCATGCTGGTCGGCTTAAACTTCTCCTTGGCGAAGTAGGCGATACTATCCTTGCGTGCCTCAGGCTTGAGGAGTCGTTCGACGAGGTGCTGGCGATCCTCTATCTCGGGCTTCATATTGGGGTCTGCCATAAATACCTGCTTCTCTCGCTCTAGTAACTGGAGGCCGAGGTAGGCAGCTCCCAGGCTCCCCGTCACGCATAGTATGTCGCCCTTGCTAGCAGTAGATCGGTAGACGATATCCTCGGTAGGTGCCTGACCCATTGCCGTGACGCTTATCACCATACCCTTGGGGCTAGAGGTAGTGTCTCCGCCCACAAGGTCAACGTTGTACAACTTACAGGCGAGATGGATACCCTCATACAGCTCTGTCAGCGCCTCGACCGTATACTTACTCGATATAGCTATAGACACCGTAATCTGCGTCGGCACGACATTCATCGCATAAATATCAGAGAGATTGACGATAACTGCCTTGTAGCCTAGGTGCTTGAGTGGTGAGTAGGTAAGATCGAAGTGTATGCCTTCTACGAGCATATCGGTACTTACGACCATGCTCTCCTTATCACTTACACGGATCACTGCGGCATCATCACCGATACCCTTTACTGTCGACTTTTGCTGCGGGTGTACACCGCCAGTAAGGTGATCGATAAGACCAAACTCTCCTAATTGGTTAACATCTGTGAGCTGAGGTGTTTCATTCATGAGTGCAAAGGTACGAGGAGTCCCGGTTATGGGTGTGGCGTGATAGCTTTACTATTAGTTGTATATTTACAATATACCGTATATACATCTAACTACCTTTATTATAACCCATTACAAAAATCCACTTACTTATCTTGTACTAAACCACCCAACGTCTCCACACATCTGGCGAGGTGCTCGTCTTTGGACTTTCTGCGATACTGCATCACCCATCGCGGATGTGGTATGGCCAGCACCTCTTCACACCAGCCATATCTATCGTTGAGTGCCTTGAGGTATTTGTAGTTCTGCCCCTTACCTATGCTCACCATAGCTTTTCGGCTACAGCCAAAATCTAGCTGCTTACTGATACCCTCGACTATGTGCGGCTCAACTGCCTTGAGCAGGTCACGATCGTCATAGTAGTTGGCATTCTTACCTTCCTTGATAAAGCCGAGTGGACAGACGCTATTGATATAAAAGTGACTGTAGAATGCCTCATATCCTCCGTAGCCCATAACCAGTTCGTGGATAAAGATCGCCGACAATTCGTGCTTCTTATCAAATGAATTATCGATGCCACATACATCCTGCAAGACGACTGGATCTGTGAAAGGAATACCCGTAATGCCCGCCCCTTTTCGACCAGGATTAATACCTAGTAGAAAGACTCGCTCTCGATCTTGAGAAAAATACTTCTTGTAAAACTTAGAAAAAACATCAATCACTTCTGCATCTGCGAATGGATCTATCAGCTCGAAGCCGCCTGGTAAAGACCAGTTGCGATCCATGTCTGTGTAGAAGTCAATTACCTTATCTGCAAACATCCCTAAGCTGTGTTGGTACCAGAGGCACAAAGTAATAATAATCACCGCTATCCGCCCAGTGATTAAGCATGCATCAACGAGAGTGCACCACGATACCTGCCTCGGTCACGAACCTTCATCCTTTTAGGTATAGAAAAGCCTCCTAGTTCTTCAACTAGGAGGCTTGAGTGTCTTCTACATTAACGCTACATCACACTGTTCTTACCAGGTTGGTTGTAGCGGCTGTACTATGCTGGCTTATGTTATTCTAGCCAAATTCAAATTACTACTGTACGCGGAGTAGTTTGCCTGTGTAGACATGCTCTGCCACCTGGACCTCGTATATAACTAGGCCGCTGTAATCACTATTTATACTAAGATCTAGCACGTGAGTACCCTCCGTCACATTACTGCGATGCGTCGTCAATAATCTACCATCAACGGCGTAGAGGTTGACTACTACGGGACCCTCAGCAGGCGAGGTAACCGCTAGCTGCAGGTCATCCGCAAAGGGATTAGGATAAACATTGACACTAGAGGTAGGCTGGATCAGTGATCGTAGCTCGGCTTCCTCATCTATACCTAAACCAATACTATTTAGTCGAGCTGCAAGTCCTAACCTATCACCCGGCGTGGACCCGAGTCGACCTATCTGTACAGCATACCACATCTGATCAGTAACATCACTCTGCTCAGTGATTACGTCGATCTCATCAGGACAGTACGTCAGTGCATCACTGGCTTGAGCCCATGCATAACTCGCATCTACCATGACCACATCACCTATATACGGATAGTCCTGACCCTCTTGCACGTACTGGAAAAGCAGTCTAAAGTCCGTCAGGTCAATCACTTGATCACGGTTTATATCCGCTGCCATATACTGGTATGGCGACTTAAACCTTTCTAATCCTACTAGGTGCGATAGCAGCACATATGCGTCATTGATACTAAAGTCATAATCGACACTAGCCGTCAGTCCCTTGACCATATAGTTAGATGATGTTGCCATCACGCTATCTAGTCCGAATGTGCCACTCGTCGTTGCGGAGATCATACGCTGTGGGTGCTCCGTGGGTCGTACGAGCACGCTATCTACCTGCAACTCTGCATTGTGGACATAAAACATAGCGCCATCAGGGTTAATGACTGAGTCTATGGTCAATGTATAGGTACTATCTATACGATACCTAGGCACCCAAGTATCCATGTCTAATAACAGCAGTTGCGCCTCAGCCACTGGATCTTGGTTAGGTAGCATCACTCTACCAGATAGTGCCAGCGGCGTGCTAGCCACACGATTGTAGCTCCTCGGCTCGCAGTCAGGTATGTTTGCATTATTGTTCTGTACCTCTAGGTTGACGGTGCAGTATGCCTGATTGCCACGATGATCCGTCACCCACATATCCACCTGGTTGAGGCCGACATGAGCACAAGAGAACATGCGACTCTTATCATCTACATCGCTCGAAAAGCTAAACTGTACTGGACCACCAGAACAATTAGCAAACGAACCTCTATCTAGATCCTCAGCCCATATCTCAACCATGCCATCATCAACTAGTCCGTCCGTATCTGTATCTACAGGCATCAGCGCTGTCGTCAGGGTATGATAGCAGTAAGGCGTGGGGGCCTTATTATCATCCACGGTGATCTCGACATGACAGTTACGTTTATGACCACAGCCATAATTAACGATCAGTTTGACCTTATGCTTACCTACTGGATAGGTACCTGACAGGTCTGCACCGTTACTATCCGCATATGGACTGTTGTTGGTCACGGTATAGTAACCACCACATGATGACGGATCGACTACAAGTGCAGGCACAGTGACGTACGCATCTCGGCAGTTAAGGCTAGATATCGTCACATCGTCAGGACAGCTATAGCTAGGTACGTCCCCATTGACCACCTTGATGGTCTGGTCAAAAGTCCACTTCCCGGCACCCGTATAGGGGTCATGCTGGCACCAGTCGACGACCTTCCATGTACGGATGATCTTGCGACAATCATTGTTGACCGTAAATACATTATCGGTGTACGACACACCCACCTGGCTGCAAGTTACGTGATCCCAAGTCGGTGGCGCTAGTAGCGTATCTGTCCCATATGGATTGACATTGGGACTACAGCCCTCAAGCTGCACAGGGGTCTGTGGCCAATTGATATTGTCTTCGCCAAAAGAAGTGTACTGGCCACCTCCTACATGGATGGTCTGTGTACAACTATGATGGGTACCGCTATATGGGTTGTAAGCGGTCCAAGTTCTAGTAATATACCCGGTACTACAATTGGTCAGATGATGAGATACTGTAGGGTTGTATAGATAATGCGTACCACTGTAATCGTGTACATATGCCCACCCAAACTGGCCTAGGTCATTGAGATTGGCCGTGCAGGACACGTGCTTATCTCCTGGACAATAAATCCCCCAAGCGGCAGCGGCAGCATCATCGTCGATGCAGGGTTCGCTAGCAGCGAGGAGTCCGTGGGCAAAAAAAGCTACAATAGCTAAAGCGGTAGTAAGATATCGGTTCATGTAGTATGATTTTTCATCAAATAATGATAATCAGTAGTTTATACTTCTACACAAATATAGATATGTATTTTACATATTATCATTAAAAGCAATATGTAAAATATAATTTGGGGGTTTACCCTCATTGATCGGAACCCTGATGCTACATGTCTAGTCAGCCTTTAACTATTCCTTAGGCTCACCTTCTAGACCTAGTCGCATTGATAATCGTTATAGTTGACCATCGGTAAGACAAAGCGGCACGCATATTGCAGTAGAGTGCTTTATACTTTAAGAAAAAATTTAATGTGTAGCACTCGCATAGTCATTATATAGTGGTACCTTTGCACCCCGAAAATAATGTAGCCACCCACTACACATGCTTGACGTAGCTAAGGCGTTACCGAGAGCACAACCTGACCATTAATCGATTTATTAAAGGTTGAGAACCATGAACATAATTACTATCACCACAAGGTCGATAGCAGTACTGACAGCAATTCTTTTTGTCTTTACAGCTACAGCCACTACCACCGAGGAGGTGCTGGCACGACGTGTAGAGAGCCTACACAGCATCATCGACATGCGCTATACAAGTACTGTACAGCATTATGTGGATCAGTACACTGAGCGACACCCTAGCACGAGCGAGCGACTCCTAGGCCAGGCAAGTGTTTACTTTCCGATGATAGAAAATATCATCCGCGAAAAAAACATGCCCGAAGAACTCAAGTACCTAGCGGTCATCGAGTCTGGCCTGAGACCTGCTGTCAAGTCTAGAGTAGGAGCTACAGGTATGTGGCAGTTTATGCGAAGTACTGGTAAGATGTACGGCCTTACCATCAATAGCACTGTTGACGAACGAAAAGATGTAATCAAGTCGACCTATGCGGCACTTGACTACCTTAGTGACCTACACGAGCGATTTGGGGACTGGACAGTAGCACTAGCTGCCTACAACTGTGGGCCAGGTAACGTACGCAAAGCCATGCGTAAGGCAGGTGGCGCTACAGACTACTGGTCTATTCAGAAGTACTTACCCAGAGAGACACGACGATATGTACCTAAGTTCATAGCTATGCAATACATGATGTCATACTATCACATGCATGAGATATCACCTGAGCTGCCTGCTGAGCAACTACGGTATCTAGCAGCTGCCAAGGTGTACGATAGAGTGTCTTTTAAAGATCTAAGTGACCGGATAGGCATCGAAGCATCACTGATCAAGTCGCTCAACCCGTCATACGTACAGTCCTACATACCAGCTACCACGGATGGTCGCCATACATTGACGCTACCAGAAGATGACCTGTATATATTCTTGTCAAAAGAACATACCGTGACGTTTGACGATATCATCTTTAGCAGAAAGGCACCTAGTATGGCTGTAGAGTCGACACAGATGGAGAGCCCACGAGAACTCATACTCGTACAGGCACTACCCAAAGACATCTCGCTACTAGCTACGATAGATAAGTCAGATGCTAGAATTGCACCGCGCATATCTAGTACGCCACGCAAGCGAAAAAGATCCGCCGGGGACTCTTATATGGCTAAGTACAGAGCTTGGTCTTCTAGTCAGGACAAGTAAGTAAACTTACCGGGAGGGTGTCTTAATGCTTTCGCCTGATGGCATCTATACCAATGTGACTATATTGGTGCAGATTCCCTATTGCCTGATCAATACGGGAGTCTATTGCAGCCATAACCTCTTCTGGTGGACGATCCCTTTACTCGTACCGTAGGCTTTCGATAGGGTCTAGGCGACTGGCCTTGAGTGCAGGATAGAGCCCTGCGACGACTCCCACTACTATACATACTACAATCCCTAGTAAGATCCAGGCCCATGGCATAGCGAAGGAGCCTTTTACCAGGACCGTTACCCCTACTCCCATGAGTATACCTAGGACTATCCCCGCCAGGCCTCCCATCAGGCAGATGGTAACTGCCTCTGTCAGAAACTGCAACAAAACATTACGACTAGTCGCTCCCAGTGCCTTACGGACGCCGATCTCGCGGGTACGTTCTGTGACGGACACCAGCATGATATTCATCAATCCTATGGAGGCGCCTAGCAATGTCAGCCCCGCTATAATGATGGTAGCGAGGCGGAGAGTGCCCGTCATATCCTTGAGTTGCTGGAGTATGCGGTCACTTTTTCTGATATCAAAGTCATTTTGCTGAGCGGCTGATAACTTACGAGCCTGGCGCATATCACCGATCGCATTTGAAACTGCATCATCTACCTTATCGGCATTACTTACGGCCACGGTAACTCGATAGTTACTGGTGGAGGACCCATAGAATCTTTTAGCATTGTAAAGCGGTATCAAGACCCTATTGTCATTGCCTCCACCGCTACTGTTGCCTTTTTCGGCCAGCGTCCCTAGTACACGATACTTACGAGTCCCGATGTAGATCGACTTGCCAATGGCCCGCTCTGCCTTACCATCAAACAACTTGTCGACTAGCTGCTTACCAAGCAGAGCCTTGCTAGTACCTGAGTATATCTCATTGGCCGTGAAATTACGGCCCTGATCAATCTCATAGGCCATCGTGTAAAGGTAGTTCTCATCGACACCATTGACTCTCGTAGTAGGGTTAGTCTCTTCGCTGCCGTACTTGACGACAGCATTACTCGGACCATATAGCTCCAGGCTGACCCTAGCCCCACCATAGTCATAGCGATCTTTAAACTCTAGCGCTTGGTCAAAGGAGATGGGGTCTGCACGCTTGGTCTCGTTCGTTGCCTTGATCGTCTCGCGAGCTGGTCTGACTGTAAAACTATTGGCACCCAAGCGATTAAAGTTATCGCTCATCGTGTAGAGGATGCTATCAATCGCCGTAAGAATACCTACCAGGCTGGCTATACCTATCGCTACTATCAACAAGGTCAGCAAGGACCGTAGAAAGTTGGACCGAATAGACTCTAGAGCCAGGAGGATATTTTCAAAGACATTCACCACTCAAAGATAAGGTGACAAAGTAGAGCGAGGGCAGAGTTATCGAGCAAGGCGGCCTAATGATAGACCAGCGCCGTTATTGAGGCTGCGACTTAAAGGCAAAAAGCGCAAAACTGGCCAGCCAATGCTGCCCAGCGTAATCCCCATCAGCGATTTTACCTAGCGAATAGTCTAGGTGCTGGTCAGCCACCTGACGACACTTGTTACAGTCAGCGACCGTATACAGGCACCATGCTCTAGAAAAGTTGAGACCATCTAGGTGGACCAGCTTGCCATCCGAACGGTCGGCGACCTGAGCTGGATCTAGCGTCAACGATTGATCAAACAATCCCGGCAAGAATTGACGTGACCACTGGTTAAAGTCCGCCTCATCTAGGACCTTACGCATCACATCAAGCTCTTGCAGGCATGGAGACAAGAAGTCATATCCACTGGGCTCCCATGTGATCGGGCAGTCCTTATCTGTATAGTACAATCGCCTTGCTGCTACCTCTATCGCATCTTTAAATTTCTCATCTCCTACGGTTACCGCATAATCATAGGCGAAACTCAGCCCAAATGCCGTATTGCTATGCTCCCCCACTCTAATGGGATAAAGCAGTTTGGGCAGGTAGGCCTGGAAAGCCTCTACGATATAGTCGGTGAGTGGCTTTAGGTTAGCAACCCACTCCTGAGCCCGCTCATCCTCCCATGTGTACAGTTCCTCCACTAGCTTGAGTAACCATGCCCACCCATATGTCCGCTCAAAGGTCTTGGTGTTATCATTGAGGCTAAAGTACTCAACCTCCTTGAGGATGTTATCTTTCGTGAGGTTTTCGTTAAGCATCGCTAGTATCCCCTCTCGGTCTGCCAGGTCAGGAAACTCCTTAAGCAAGTACACCAGCGACCAATGTCCATGCACAGCCGAGTGCCAGTCAAAGCAACCATAAAATGCTGGGTGATGCTCGATTGGCAGAGCCTGATCACTCGCCTTAGAAAGAACGACACCTGACTTATAAGGCCATTGATTTTGGATACAAGCGAGTGGTAGTTGAGCTAATCGGTTTGCTTGTTCGAGGTCTAAGCTTACTGTAGGCTTAGCTTTTGTTGTGGTCTGACCTGCTCTAGACTCACTAGAAGGAGGAGGAGACGGCTCAGCACCGCAGCCAAGACACAGAGCAGTGAGAATAAGCAAAGTGTATTTCATAGTTCGAAAAATACAAAATAATCATGGCCTTGAGAGATCTCAGTCTTTAGCCGCCCCTTTACGACTAACCTCTCTCTACACTTAGCCTCCGCAGTCTTTGTATGATAAGCTATCTTTGCATCTCGTTTCTTGCAAAAGCGGTACACACATGAAATTACACAACCGAGTCAATCGAGATGAGCTCAAGCGGCGCATCTACGAGGAGGACGACACCCGTCGTATCACCTTATCTTTCTACAAGTATGCCCACATCGGCAATGTCCGACTATTCCGCGATCACTTCTACCTACTGCTAGACAAGGTCGGGGTGTTAGGTCGCATCTATGTCGCTCACGAAGGCGTCAACGGGCAGATATCCGTACCTGCCAACAAGTACAAGGTATTCTGTGAGGCAATGAATGAGGTCACCTTCTTAGAAAACATAAGGCACAACATAGCTCGAGAGGATGACGGCCACTCCTTCTACAAATTGATGATCAAAGTCCGGCCACAGATCGTAGCAGATGGTTTATCGGACGGTAGTTTTGACGTGACCAATAAGGGTGTCCACCTATCTGCCCGAGAGTTTAACGAGTTAGCGGATCGCGACGACACCATCGTCATAGACATGCGCAACCACTATGAGAGTGAAGTCGGACACTTTGAGGGTGCCATCACGCCTGATGTAGAAACATTCAGAGAAAGTCTACCCATCATCGATGAGATGCTACAGGACCACAAGGACAAGCACGTCGTCATGTACTGCACGGGCGGTATCCGCTGCGAGAAAGCTAGCGCCTACTTTAAGCACCAAGGCCTAGAGAAGGTCTATCAGCTCAACGGGGGCATCATCGAGTACCACCGTCAGGTAGAGGCAGAGGGCCTAGACAATAAGTTTAAGGGTAAGAACTTCGTTTTCGATGACCGCCTAGGCGAACGAATCAGTGAAGACATCATTGCGACCTGCCACCAGTGCGGAGAGCCCTGCGATGACCATACCAACTGTGCTAACGATGGCTGCCACATCCTATTTATACAATGTCCGACCTGTAAGGCTAAGTACGAGGATACCTGTTCGGTGAAGTGCCGAGACTTTAACCAACTACCAGAAGAGCAGCGCAGTAGACTTAAGGCTACGCTAGATTTTAATGGGACTCGATTTGGGAAAGGGAGATATAAGGCTGTGACCAAGGATGAGCCGCTGGATTTGGATTAGGGTAGAAGTTGAAAGGGGGAAAGTCAAAAGTCGAAAGCGGGAAAATAGACCTCCAGAAGTCCAAAGCGGGAAAGTTGAAAGGGTAACGAATGCTGAGTGTCGAATGAGTGAAGAATAGGCAAATCGACATATTTAAATAACACAAGTAAGACTACTGATGCACCGGTTGGTCGCTTTGCGACGCGGACAAGTCCCTCCATCTTGAGGGAGGGATTTAGGGTGGGTCCCCGAATACCGAATGAAAATATCAAAAGAACAAACCTGCACCTTCCGCTCAATGGATTTTCAATACATTAGCACTATATAACAATCATACCTTCTGCCTTCAACCGCAATAGAATGAAAAACATCTACACTTTACTCCTCTCACTAGTGACTATCATTAGCACGGCGACAGCTCAGGTTACGCTTATTACAGACTACAACCCTGGACCAGAAGATGGCTTTGACGATTTCAACTTTCAGGGTCATATTATAAACGACCAACTAATATTCCCACTACAAAGCCCTACCGCAGGAGAGGAACTGGGCATCCTAGGTGATGGCGAAATCCTACTCCTAAAAGATTTGTGGCCAGGCATGGAGGATGGTGACCCTAGGGGTTTTACCATGTATCAAGGAGAACTTTACTTCTCAGCATACGCAGGCGAGGGAGACATCAACATCTGGAAGACGGATGGTACGGAAGCAGGTACTGTAATGGTCCACGACCCAGGAAATGAGTCCTCAGCTAGGCCTGGCAGTTTCGTCGTAGCTGACAATGGATGGATGTACTACAGTTATGCTAACTCGATACGACGTACGGATGGTATAGATCACGAAGTCGTCTATGAAGGCGCAATCATAGGTACTGTCGGAAAATATGCTTCCCCTAACTATGTCAAGTATGAAATGGGCTTGGCCTTCCTTGTCAAAAATGATTCTGACGACTCCTTCACATTATATCAGATCACGGGCAACGAGGTAACAGAGATAGCACGTACAGAGGCAGGCGGTTTTTTTACCAACGCTTATGGCTTGACAACTTATCTTGATGGCCTCCTCTTCGCTGTTAATGATGACGATGACATCGAGGGCACCTACTACTATGATGCTGTCAGTGGAAACCTGACTAATATCAACATTGTAGGGCAGACCAAACCCTACTCTAGACTCTTAGCTATACCTGATAAAGGTAACATCCTTTACGTAGCAGGTGATGGATTTTACTATATTAATGGCAACCCTCAAGACGATAAATTCTTGTTTTCTACCGGTTTTTTCGGAGCTTACGTACAAGGCGAAAATATGGTTTCTGCTAAAGTGGAAGGCAGAGCAGCTTTCACAACACCAGCTGAACTCGGTGAGGATGACTTCCTATTCATTACTGATGGCACTAGCGATGGGACACTATCTCTGTCAGCGATACAGTCTCATCACTCAGCTATGATCGTAGAGGGCAAATATTGCTTCTTTGCAGATGGTATCTCCAATGGATTTAGGCCTAACTTATATCAAGTAGATCTTGAGGAAGGTACGGTAAGCACTCTTATGAGCTTTGATGAGCGATCACTTGACACTAGATCGATCAAGCCTATGGGGGTGATCGATGACAAGCTCTACTTCCTTAGTAAGCTAGACCCAGATGTAGGCCTAGAGCTATATGCTATGCCTGTATCTATCGAGCCTAGTAGTGTATCCGAGAATCCGACCGCAATGCCTTATGCCATCATACAGAAACAGTCGTCCATAGAAATAAGGATGGACGAAAACCTCGAGTTACAAGTAGGCATAACGACACAAGATGGGCGGACTGTATATCAGGGAAATCACACTACCAATGAGGCAATTGAAATGAACCTAGCAACAGGTGTTTACTACGTTACTATTACTAGTAAAGGTCAAGTGCAATCCTCGGCTTTCATGTGGCAAAGGCAGTAGTACAGGCAGCACTAAGCAAGTTAATCGTTCAAAACATCATTTTTCGCTAGCGCCACTGTCTAAACCTATCGACCTCCGTCAAGTGTTATCTTTGCCAGACCTATCAAGATAACACCCACCCGTAATGACTAAACGACTCGAAAACTATATCAATGGCAGCTGGAGACAGAGTGCTGCCGACGGCGAACTACTCGTCGATGCTAGTACTGGGGCAGAGATCGCCACTGCATCTAGCGAAGGCCTAGACTATGCAGAGATACTCGACTACGGTCGGCGAGTCGGTAATCGAGCACTGCGCAAGATGACCTTTCACGAGCGAGGTCGCATGATCAAGGCGCTGGCGCTATTCCTATACGAACGCCGCAAGACCTACTACCCGATCAGCTATATGACGGGAGCTACCAAGGGAGACAGCTGGGTCGATATCGAGGGTGGTATCGGCAACCTATTTGCTAATGCCAGCCTACGTAAGAAGTTTCCTGATCAACCCTACTATGTCGATGGCGAGCATGCAGCACTGGGCAAGGAAGGGACCTTTATCGGGCAGCACATTATGGTGCCCAAGCAAGGGATAGCTGTACACATCAATGCCTACAACTTCCCGATATGGGGGATGCTAGAGAAGGTAGCGGTCAACTGGCTAGCCGGCATGCCCGCTGTCGTCAAGCCTGCACCTATCACCAGCTACCTGACTCAGGCGATGGTCAAGGATATTATCGATAGCGGTATACTGCCAGACGGTGCCTTGCAGCTCATCTGCGGTGACGGTATCGGTATCCTCGACCACGTGGTTTCGCAGGATGTCGTCACATTTACAGGATCAGCGACTACGGGTCGTATGCTCAAGGCGACACCTCAGATCATCAATGAGGCCGTGCCCTTTACGATGGAGGCAGACTCCCTCAACTGTATCATACTTGGCAAGGATGCCATACCAGGTACAGAGGAGTTCAACCTTTTCGTCAAAGAAGTACGACGCGAGATTACCACCAAGAGTGGGCAGAAGTGTACGGCTATCCGTCGGATATTCGTACCAGAAGACTTAATCGAAGATGCCCAGATAGCACTCGGCAAAGCACTAAGCAAAACGACGGTAGGTGACCCAAGGGTCGAAGGTGTACGCATGGGGGCCTTAGTGGGCAAGGCGCAGGTACAGGATGTACGCAATCGAGTACAGACCCTGCTGGACGACCAGAGTAAGATCGTCTTTGGCGATCTCGAAAAAGTACAACTCTACGAGGGCAGCAGCGACAAAGGGGCCTTTATGTCACCCATCCTCATGCGGCAAGACAACCCCATGGGTCAAACGGCGGTGCATGATGTAGAAGCCTTCGGTCCAGTCAGCACCTTGATGCCTTACACCGATATCGATCAGGCCATCGAGCTCGCCAAGATGGGCAAGGGCTCGCTAGTATGCTCGATAGCGACCAATGATGATCAATTGGCTAGAGAATTTGTCCTCGGTGCCGCCAGTCACCACGGTCGCATACTCGTACTCAATAGAGAGTCTGCCGTGGAGAGTACCGGTCATGGCTCCCCTATGCCCCTCCTCGTACATGGAGGGCCTGGCCGAGCGGGTGGTGGCGAAGAGATGGGCGGTATGCGAGGTGTCAAGCACTACATGCAGCGATGCGCTGTGCAGGGTACGCCTACAACCATCACAGCTATCACGCAGCAGTATCAGCCCGGCGGCAGGCACAAGGATCCGGGTAAGCACCCCTTCCTCAAGTACTTCGAGGAGCTAGAGATCGGCGATACGGAGATCACTGCCAAGCGAACCATTACCGAAGGAGACATTGTCACTTTTGCCAATGTAAGCTGGGATCACTTCTATGCACATACTGATGTGACGAGTCTGGAGGGCACGACCTTTGAGCAGCGAGTGGCACACGGTTACTTCATCCTCAGCGCAGCAGCTGGCCTGTTCGTCGAGGCAAAGAAAGGTCCCGTCTTGCTCAACTACGGCCTAGACGAATGTCGATTTACCAAACCGGTATATGCAGGGATGACCATCGGTGTACGCCTCACCTGCAAGGAGAAGATTGCGCAAGAGCAGCGAGACGATGAGGACTTCCGCAAGGGTATCGTCAAGTGGTATGTGGAAGTGTATGACAATGAGGATGAGGTAGTGGCCGTAGCAACCATCTTGACTATGGTCAAGATGAAGAATAATACTTAATGCCATACTCCGCTCGCTCCTAGCAGCACCCACTCAACTAAAGTAGAGCTTGAGCTAAAGCGCTACTTTTCGCTTCGCACCTTAAAGTATTATCAGACGCTGGTGCTGAGTCGGGCCAAATAGAGCATTGATAGCAACATCCAACAACATTGGCTGAAAGTTTGTAATAAATACGCAGAGAAAATGTGACCTCATTGACGTGTAAGCCGTCTTAATCGCTGTTATCCTTGGCGTTTCAGACCACACAAAGCACGGATTCGATGCACATAGAAACCAGAAAACTACTTAAAGATATTGTGCAAATGATAGAAGAGATTGAGCTCTTCATCGGCGATATAGGCAACTATGATGCTTTTGAGATAGATCGCAAAACTCAACGAGCTATTGAAAGATGCCTTGAGATTATCGGAGAATCTATTCAGCATGTACAATGGGTGGATGAAGACACTAAGTTTAGTAACCAAAGTAAGATACTAATTACTTGCCATCAGATTATACATAATGTCGGCGTTGTGGCACCTCAGTCTCTATGGCTCATCAGTAATGACTACCTTCCGACTCTGAAAGAGGAAGTACAAGTATTACTGAATAAGCCTACAGACCAACAATGAAATCTTACGTTAACACAACTATCGATAACGGTGTAGCCACCATCGAATTTTTCACCGAGGCGCATAACTCCTTACCTAGCGACACTCTCGCTGAGCTAGCGGCGGCAATTACTGCCGCAGGAGATAAGGACGAGGTCATCCTTGTCGTGCTCAAGAGCGGCGGAGATCGCACCTTCTGTGCTGGAGCAAGCTTTACGGAACTCGTAGCGATTGACGATTATCCGACTGGCAAGACCTTCTTTATGGGATTTGCAACGGTGATCAATACTATGCGTAAGTGTCCTAAGCTTATCATCTGTAGAGTACAGGGCAAGGCTGTGGGCGGCGGCGTAGGTCTAGCCTCAGCGGCGGACTACTGCATGGCTACCAAGTACGGCTCCGTCAAACTCAGCGAGCTGGCCGTCGGTATAGGACCATTCGTGATAGGTCCCGCTGTCGAGCGAAAAGTAGGGCTCAGTGCTTTCTCCGAGATGGCCATCAATGCCACAGAGTGGCGTACAGCAGCCTGGGCTAAACAAAAAGGACTATACAACGAGGTCTTCGATACGGTAGAACAGCTAGACGAATACATCCAGCACTTCACAGACATCCTACGTACGATGAACCCTGAAGCGATGACCCTACTCAAAGAAGTATTCTGGAAAGGGACAGACGACTGGGATAGCTTACTAGCAGAGCGAGCTGCTGTGAGTGGCCGCCTAGTGCTGAGTGGTTTTAGTAAGCAAGCAATCGGCAAATTTCTGAAGGCGTAGTTGTAGCTTATTGTGTGATTTTTGTCGGACCCTCCCTAAGTCCCTTCCTCAAGATGGAGGGACTTGTCCGCGTCGTGATACGACACCTTTCATTACGTAGCACAATAACACCTATCGCCTGACTTTTACAGTCAGTGGCACTTATCGACACTAAAGTGGTCGAAAACGTACTGCTTGTACCTCGTGCTGCTTGAGCTTAGACTGTTCCGGGGCTTGACAACATCTCATTCCACACGCGTCATTTGACATTCGCTACCCTTTTAACTTTCGCACTTTGGACTTTCGACTATCTGAGCTGTGATCATCCGCACTATCCGCGTCATGTGTGTTCGATCCCGTCCCACTATTGCTGAGTCTTGCTATATTTACTAGATGGCTATCAAGTGGCTAGATCGGGGGTTTTGGGTGTCAAAGCATTTCTATTGGCAGTCGATGGGGCATTTCCTATGGTATAGTGCTAAGCACCGATCAATGACTTTCTTTTCGGCAGCTAATCCTGCTATCCCCTTCGGAGGTATGCTCGACGAAAGCAAGGAGGCCATAGATCACCTCATACCAGCTATATATAGACCTAAGACGGTCGTATATGATCCCTTGACAGACCTCATAAACCAGCTACAGACAGCGGGGCTTACCTACCCGATCATCATTAAGCCGGATATAGGACTCAAAGGTCACCACGTGTACAAGGTCTCAGGACACACCCATGCAAGAGAACTACTAGAGAGCCTAGACATGGGCCGCCAGTGGCTACTACAAGAGTATATCAACTATGACAAAGAATATGCACTACTTATAGCTAAGTGGCCAGATACGCAGAAGACGGAGGTACTTTCACTCATCGAAAAAAAATACCCCACAGTAACCGGCGACGGTACTACTAGCCTTAAGGACTTAATCCTCAACCACCCTCACCCCTACCTCTGTAAAGAAACTGTACTTAATCGATGGAAGGACAAATGGACATGGGTGCCAGATGTGGATGTGAGTGTTACTGTACACAGCATCGGCAACTACGGCAAAGGGGCCAGCTTTCACAGCCTCATGCGGCATATCGACACCAAGTTCTGCCAAGACTGTGCTGAAGCAGTTGAGGGTTTTGGGCAGCTGTACTTTTATCGTATGGACCTCAAGGCAAATGACCAGGCGGCAATAGCTGCTGGTAACTTCAAAGTTATCGAAATCAATGGAGCCAAGAGCGAGCCACTACACATCTATGATAAGTGCCACAGTTTCTGGCAGAATGCCAAAGACATAAAACGACACTGGCAAATACTGAGCACCATCAGCGAACTTAATACAGCTGGTGGCTTTGAGTTACCATCCTTTACTGATGGTATGTCTGCCCTACGATCTGTACGAGAGATGCTAGCATCATAAAAAAAGGCCATCTACGTAGTGTAGATAGCCTTTCTTTTATAATTCTATGTCTCTATCCGGGACAATATGATCCCAGATGAAAAAGTGTAATCCTAGTGCTTACTGAGGCGGGTACTTTTAAGAAGGTCACCATTATCGTCCATCAGACGTACGAGGTACATACCATTACGTAGTGTAGATACATCGTACTGGCTACCAGCCGTATGGTTACGGTTAAACACCTCTCTACCCACGATATCAAACAACTGCACAGAACTTACAGTAGCATCATTGTCTATCTGAAAGAAGTCTACAGTAGGATTTGGATATAGGTTAATCACAGCTTGTTGTACTAGTTCGCCAGTACTACTTGTAAGTACATTGTATACGACCTCGACAGTCGTTAATGTATCACCCGTTACTTCATCTGTTATATGCAGTATTAGCGTACCCACGCCTGGGATACCCTGCGGATTGGAGTGTAGCGACCAGTTCTCGGTTTCTCTGGAGTCGAGTACAGAGCCTTGCGGATCTTGAACAATCCCTGGTGTATAACATAGGTTTTCATCACATACCCATGCCTGCCAATCTGCAGGCCAGTCACCACCAAATTCTACCGCCCATCTAATGGGTTGCTCAGTAGTACCATTCGTCAGATCAAACTTCGCTTCAATGTCAAGCATATCAACGGAACCTCCTACTTCCTGTGTAGCAGGGCTAGGCGATACCTGAGCTGAAACAACAGAGCCATATAGACAAAAAGCAAATAAATAGAGTACAGTTTTCTTCATTGTTAGAATCTTCTACTTTCTAATACTAGGTAAAGATAGCTTCTGTTGCACGGTTACTTGATAAATAAAAGGTTAAAATAATGCCCAGCACAATAAAAGGGGATGTTGCTAGGACTAGAACCACCGTGAATAGAGGGCTCAGGGAGCATAAGTCGCACAGAAGACTTCGGCTCTAGTTAGGGTCTAGAGCGGCTTTATCTCGATGCCGCATAGACACAACGACGATGATAGCTAAGCTGAAAAAATATAGTGGACCCACCTTATCAACCTCTAGCAAGTCATTAATAAGAATAATGACATCTATCACTATCAAGCACAAGAGGCTAGCCATCAACCATATCTTATCACCACCATCCTCTATCAGGTGGTAGAGCCGCTCTCCGTAGAGTAGGGGCCATACGGTGAGCAGTAGAAATATGAGGAGTCCTATCACCCCTTGATCGACCCACGTCATAAGGTAGTAACTGTGTATACCGCTCTTCTGAGGATTATCGCTGACGTAAGTCTTAAATGCGGTGACGGTATACGGCCTATAGCTTTCGTAAAAAGATCCTGGTCCGAAGCCATGCAGTGGTTTGTCCGCAATCATACGACCAGCGGCCACCCACCGGTACACTCGCTCCATAGTCGAGATATCCTCTCCCTTAGCTGTAGCAGATAAGAGATCGTCAAAACTCCTATGCGAGACTGTCTTAGTATAATCGGGAGCATACTCTAGCCAGTTGCGATCCGTCAGCAAGTGAGCTAGTAACACGATGGCCCCTATACTGGCAAAGCCCACCACAACTCGCAGTAGACGTAGCTTGATCACGTAATACATAATGATCGCTATCGGTATGCTCGCAATCGCCGCCCTAGTGTAAGAATAGTAGGTCGCTGTGGCAAAAAACACTATCCCCACTAACGACCAAGACATAAGCTTACCCCCGCTACGCTGCCAAAGGGCCCATAGCCAAGGTAGTGAGACCGCCATGATCGCCGCATAGTTAACGTGATTACGAAAGAAGGGCTGCATGATCTTCTCGATGTACTTAAACTCGAAGTTGTACGGTATAAACCGGATCACCACTGTCGATACCGACACAGCCAACCCTACGAAAAATAAACGCCAACACCACTCGATCATGCGATCGTCCCGCAGAATGTAGATGGTCATGGCGTAGAAGGGTATGACGTACCATAACTTGGCCAGTAAGAACTTAAAAGATATCACCGGGTGTGTAGATAGTACCGCAGTGACCAGTATCCACAGTATATGTACCACCAGTATGAGGGTGAAACTATGCGTTATATACCTAGTGTCTACCTCTCTCCATCGCATGAGGGCAAGCACCACCGCTATGCCGGTCAAGGCGAGCATGATGGGCTCTGTAGGCAGGTCTGTACCTAGCCCTCCAGGCAGGTCGACCTCGGTCGAAAAAGGAACAAGTCCGAAAAATGCAAAATACAACCACCTGTAATCGAGCAGTGTAATAGCTGCTAGGCAGGCCAGCACAGGAAGCCCGAATAACCACCAGGCGTCTTTAGCAACAGCGAACCCCGCTATAACCACCAAGACAACAGCAAACCCGCGGGTCAGCAATTGCCATATGTCCTGCTTACCTATGGTGTACATAGCACTATACTGCGCCGTCAGCGAAAATCTCCCGCCATGGGACCTGTCGTAGCGACTCTCTAATCAGCACAAACAGGATGGATAGGATCGCGGCTATCAAGGTAGCTGCTATGATGACGATTGCTTTTTTGGGCCTACTCTTAACGACTGGCACACCGGCGACCTCAACGATATGTAGGGCGGTAAATGGCGCCGTGTAGCTGGCCATCAACTGATTATATCGTTCTCTATCTACATTGTATTGGCTAGAGTACCTAGCTAGTACCTGCTCCACATTCATGACACTAGCCACACCCGAGTTGTAGAGCTGCAGATTCTTAGCAAGTTCTGTCTTCTTAGTCTCCAGTCCTTTGAGTCTAGCAGACCACTTACGTATACTATCTCGTGGCACAGACCCTTTCAGCGCCAGCTTACCCTGGATCTGACTCATATCAGCATTGGTCTCTGTAAGTAGCTCTGCAAAAAGGCCACCTTGCGTCTTAGTATCGTAGATCTGGTACTGCTCTCGCAGTTTTCGCAACTCTTGATCTGTCTCCTCGATCAGTCCCTCCTTTGTCACTAGATTAGCAGAGAGGTTATCCATCATCTTCTTCTGGCTCTGCTTGATCATGTTCTGCACGATCGTGCTTATCTTATCTCTCGCTGCATTGGCCATATTAGCGGCACGATGTCTATCTGTATCTTCTACTGATATCTCTATACCTCCTAGGTCGTCTTTCTGTACAGTGTAAAGATCCTCTAGCTGGAGTCTGACCTCATAGGGACCTCTACGTGAGCTACTGTCGATATCATAGACTTCATACAGGTCAAATGCATCGATCAGGTAGCCCTTAACCTCACTAGACGTGGCTACAGATAACAGTCTATCTCTATCATCATCCGTACCGTAGATATAGTAGTCTCGATCCGTACCACCTATAGCCTGTGGCGCAGATAGTCGCTCGCTAGCAGCATAAAAGATGGTCGTAGACTGATAATATACGGGGAGTAAAAACGAAATGATCAAGCTCAATACGGCAACTGCCATAGTGACTCGAAGTATAAATTTGCGATGAGCACCCAAGTGCTTGAGTAGGGTGATCATAGAGTAGTCGTGCTGCATGGTGAGTTAACTTCTATAATCTAGGGTACATATTTACTTTGCCCCTTTCAACAACGAAAGTACCATATCCGAGTCGATTATTTTTATCAATAACGACAAGAGACCGGCACTTAATATCACAACGATGACCTCAATCACCCAATGCCAGTGAAAATAGTAGTACGTGGTAGCAGATAGTAGCGCTACGGCAAGAGCATAGACCACCAACCTTGCGACATAACCCACCTTTAGCGTAAGCGCAAATGACCTGTAACTCAGTATGGCCTGACCGAGCAGTACCAGCATCTGGGTAGCCACAGTCGCCACAGCAGCACCTACCACAGCATACCTAGGTATCAATACTATATTGAATAGCACGTTAACAAGTACACCCACACCAAAGACAATATTAACGTCCCTCAGATCTCCGCTAGCGGCATGCATAGTACCATATATGTACGCTGTAGCGATAGCTGCTACACTGACCATCATCAAGGCCAAGGTTATAAAGTATGACTGGTCAGCATCTGGGTATCGCCACAGGATAGCCTCCTCTCGATAGAAAATCAAAACGATACAAATAGGTAGAATAATAGTCAGCAGCACACCTAGAGCAGTATCGACTAACGATTGCAGCGACTCTTTGTCAGCTAGCATCCTAGCATACATGGGCAGTAGCAAGGCAGCGAATAGGTAGCCTATCATCGACAATGCCTCCATATAGCGGTAGCAGCTGGCATATACGCCTGCCTGGTAGTCGCCATCGTCAAGGAGTCGCTCGAGCATGACCGTATCTAGGCGTGTATACAGCGTCATCAATACGAGTACCAGAGCATAGGGTGCTGTCTGACGCAGTAAACTGGGCAGTCTACCTAGGTCAATCCTAAGCCGTAAAGGCCCTATGATACCTCCTAATAAAACCATAGATACCACGATGGCGATGACAAACGCCGCCGTCTGACTATAGATCAGGTGATAAATAGACACCTCATCCACTGGGTCTACATATAGTATGTAACCAAGGATGATGATCATCAACACCTTATCTAGTGCAGATATCATGCTATCCATCCTATACCGCTTGGAGGCTGATATCGCCGCTCTGCAGAACAAGAAGAAGGTAGACAGGATTTGATTTATAGCTACAAGGAGGAGTATAGGATAGTACCTAGCAGGATAACCTATCATGCCTGCGGCTAAAAACACCACAGCTAAGAAGGCCAGGGATAGTAATAGTCTCGCACCTAAAATGCTTGGCAACTCAGTCCTCACGAAATCGTCATCAGCGGACATCTTACTGCTGGTGTAGTTCTGGAGGCCAGGATCATTGATCACCTGAAAGAGGAAAGCGAAATTGAAAAGCGTGAAAAAAATACCGTACTCGACCTGACCAACCTGCAGCTGCACCTCCGCATCTATAAAGAATAGATAGAAGGGCTTTACCAGAAAGTTGATGGCAATTAAAAAGACAATATTTAGGAGAAACTCCTTGCTCATGATCAGTTACACGGACACATGTGACCACAGGCCAGTCTCAGGTAGTGGAGCTTCAAAAGTAATGGGGTCGCCACTTACAGGGTCCTTGTAAGCCAGCTGGTAGGCGTGGAGGCTGATCGAGCGATCCTTATTACCTCTACGTGCCCCATACTTGACATCACCCTGTATATGTAGGCCCTCGGCTGCCAGTTGTGCCCGTATCTGGTGATACCTGCCCGTACGTAGCATCACCTCCAGCACATGGTATCTATCTAGGTCGCCGTGGAGCTTGTATTGCAGCACGGCCTTTTTAGCAAGCTTATCATCACTCGTACTTATGGTCGTCTTAGAGCCCCGCTTGCGCAGGTAGTGCTTTAGTTCCCTAGACGGAGGCAGGTCCGGCACTTTCGCCACCAGGGCTAGGTATCGCTTGACGGTATCATCATTGGCCAGAGCTGTAGCTATCTGACCAGCGACCGTACCATTCTTACCAAATATCACAAGGCCGCTCACAGGCTGATCTATACGGTGCACCGGGTATAGGCTACACTTGGTATAGGCACTCAATACCTGCTCTAGGCTCATCTGCTCATCATCTGCCGACTGTACAGCGAGGCCAGCTGGCTTGTTGACTACTACGTAGTGCCTATGATTACGAATTACCCAATCAGAAATAGTACCTGTAGACATGCGTGTGTTATTGTTCGCTTATGATTTTAAAGAAAGTAGCCAATGTTACTTAAGGCGGGCTGGATTGTCTTTTAAAAATGCAGACCAACCACCATAAGACTTGCCACCAGCCAGCGGGCTACTAGACTGATTAAAGTGGCAGACGGCAGCTGCTATGGCATCCGTTGCATCTAGATAGCGCTTGGTTATCTTGACCTTGAGCAGGGTATCCAGCATAGCGGCCACTTGCTCTTTGCTAGCATTACCGCTACCCGTCACGGACTGCTTAATCTTCTTGGGAGAGTATTCTACGATCTCTAGACCCATGGTCATACCGGCGGCCATCGCTACCCCTTGAGCTCGGCCCAGCTTGAGCATACTCTGTACGTTTTTGCCATAAAAGGGAGCCTCGAGAGCCATCTGCGTAGGCAGGTAGGTCTCTATGATCTCTTGCAGTTGCAGAAAGATCTCCTTGAGCTTGGTCTGGTGATTCTCGTAACTAGACAGACGTAGGACACCAAGGTCGATCATCTTCATCTTCTTACCAGTGATTTCGATGATACCATAGCCTAGCACATTAGTGCCTGGGTCTATACCCAATATCTTGTAGCTTTCTTGCATCGGCACAAAGGTAGCCTAATCCCTAGAGGATCGTACTATCGGTAGGGGTAGGTCTACACGTCTCACAGAATCTCTATAGACGATGAGGCAATCTGTGGCCGTAGGTATCGCCTTGACGAAGGGTCTGTATGCCGTCAGGTCTAGCGGACTACTCACAGCATTAATCAGTCTGTCATCGTATAGGTAGAGATCGCCACCACTAGCATATATAAGCACTCCCTTCCTTACGTATACTGCCTCTACGCCTTTGATAGGCAGGGTCTTGATGTACTGTCCGAAATTGTCAAATATCACAATACCTGTCTCGGGATCTGTGACGTAGACTCGATTACCAGCCTCCTTGATATCTCGAGGACTCAGGCTACTAAGCCCTAGTTCGGTAAGATTAATAGAAGTTTCAATCTCCTGACCAGCCTCGTCTATCTTGATCAGCTGGTAGCGAGCTTGGTCATAGATCCATATATTGTTATCGTTAGCGACTGCTACTGTCTTGACATCCTCGTAGCCTAGTCTGTCTAGGTTGATCTCCCTGACCTCACTCAGCGTATTGTCTAGCAGGACGATCTCGCGGTAGGGCTGGTAGTAGACGATGATCTTGAGGGGATTGGTAACATCTACGTCGCTGATGGCACCGCGACGATTATTGGCAAAAACATAGGAGGTCTGCAACGTCGTAGGCATTACTACTATGGTGTTATCAGACTTAAGTAGGTATACTCGGCCTAGCCTATCTACATAGGCATCAGTATTATAGACAGTCTTGGCGCCTACTACATCACTAGTAGTAGCACAGCCCATCAAGCACAGCAGCGATATGTAGCAAATGATCCTAGCCATATATAGGTGGTTGTTGATCTAGGTATGACTCCAGCCTCAGTCCATCTGCATCAAGTACCGCATAGGTCTCGTAGTGTAGCCAGTCTCCTAGATTGATATAGCGAGACCGCCCATCACTCAGCAGGTGATCGATAGGTAGGTGCCTATGACCGAAGATGTAGTAGTCGTGCGGATGTTTTGCCTGACAAGCCTCAGCATACTGCGCCAGCCACTCTCTCTGAGGACCTAACCACTGCGCATCATCGGGGCCGTGCTCTCGACTTTTGTGTGATAAGCGCCTCATCATCCATATGGTAAAGTTGGGATGTAGCCGACTCAGCATCCACTGCGCAAGTCGATTCGTCATCAGTTTTTTAAGAGCCTTATAACCATGGTCTCCAGGTCCTAGACCGTCTCCATGGGCGACGTGTAAGCTATAGCCAAAGTGACTGATCTCTTGAGGCTCTCTGTGTATGGGTATGCCGTACTCCCTAGTGATGTAGTCGTACTGCCAGAGGTCGTGGTTACCGACATGGACCTGTATATCGACACCTCTATCCTGTAGCAGTACTAGGGTTGCCCACCAGCGGCTATATCCTGCTGGGATAACTTCTCGCCATTCATACCAATGGTCAAAAATATCGCCTACCAAGTACAGATGACTGATCTCGTCTGCTATACTCGCTAACCATTTACATACCCTAATCTCACGGTCCTGTGAGCTTAGTCGGGCATCCACGCCTAGGTGCACATCGCTTAAAAAGATCACCTTACCCATAGCCTAGCGATCTACATTTATCAGTCGTGCCAGGTCTGCCGGTATTCTGACTTTCTTACTAGCCGCCTTGATTTCTACGTGGTCAGCGCCTATAGTAGCAACTACGAAGGTTGTCTTGGGCATCAAGCCCAGCTCCCATAGGTCACTCTCTACCTGATCACTAATCTGTTTGGCGGCTATACGTGCCCTGGCCTTGGGCTGTAAGTTGAGGAGGGGGCTATCTGGTACTATGCCCATCTGCGGTATGGGTGACCCATGAGGATCTGTCTGAGGAAAACCCAATTTAATATCTACATCATCGAGCATCTTGGTGGTAAGATAGTGCTCTAGTCGGTCTGCCTCGTCGTGAATCTGCTCTTGAGATAGACCCATCGTACTCACTTGGTAACTCTCCCATAGTCTGTGGGCCCTCACTAGGTTATTACCCATTTCTCGCCCTTTGACGGTAAGCGTTACCGGATCTTTGGTCGCGACCATACCCTGCCTCAGCATCCTATCTACATACTGCCGTACTTTCTGAGGTGTATAGCCGAGTCGCTCACTCAGGGCAACCACTGGCAGACCATCATCACGCTTGATGACCTGACGGATGATATCTTCTTTAATTATTTTTCTTTTCTGCTCTAGCGACCTATACCCTTTGACGAGGAGCCCCTTCTCTGGCGCTAGGATCACGGCAATAATATATAGCAGCGTCGCCACCAAGACCATGGCAGGACCAGGTGGGATATCAAGTACAATGGCGGTAAGCAGGCCGACTATCGCAGATACGACACCGAGTAATGCCGAAGTGACCAAGACGAGCTTAAGTTTATCTGTAAGTAGGAGTGCCGTCGAGGCTGGCGTGATCAACATCGCTATTACCAGGATGACCCCTACTGTATTGAGAGCACTCACGACAGCAAGAGACAGCATGAGCATCAAAAAATAATAAACCGCCTGCACGGATATGCCCATCGTACTCGCAATGGTAGGCTGGAAAGTTGTAATAAATAGGTAGCGATATAGCACTAGGAAACTACCCGCTGTCAGCACAGCAATCAGGACAGTGAGCCATACATCTACATCACTGACTCCGAGGACACTACCAAATAGAAAACCATTGAGCTCTAGGTGTACGCCGCCTTGATTACTCAACCAAGTGATACCTATTACACCAATACTAAACATGGCTATAAAGACGATACCCACGGCGGCATCAGCCTTGGTAGGCACATTATTCTGTATCCATGTAATGGCAAATGCCGTTACCAGGCCTGCAACTACGGCTCCTGCAAAAAAGCCTAGAGGACTGTAACCTACTAGTAGGAAAGCAAAGAAAACTCCCGGTAGTATGGCGTGTGACAGTGCATCACCGACCAGCGACATATTTCGCAAGACAATAAAACAACCGATCAAACCACAGGATATACCGACCATGCTTGACGCGACAAGGGCCCTGATGGCCCACTCCTGCTGCATGGTTGTATATAGAAAGTCCAACATAATTAATCGTGAAGGTAATGCATCCATGGTTCAGACCTAAACAATGCGACCCGGTACTGTGTGCTTTCGCAAAATACGCTGAGCTTCTCTCTTGACATCTAGCCGCTCCCTGTACGGCCACACTATGTCTCTAGCGTACTTGGTAGCCTCCTCATGATCGACGATAGGTGCTGGATAGTCCCCACCTATAATGACTCCATACATCTGCTGCTCTAGAGGAGTCATCAACCATGGTCTGTGAATATTGGCCACGGGCAGGCTCTGCAACTCGGGTACCCACATCTTAATGAAGGCGCCACTAGGGTCATGCTTCTCCGACTGCAATATCACATTATACATCCTTATAGTGTGAATGCCGACTGTACCCGCCTGCATCTGGAGTTGTGGGTAGTGTATACCCGGCTCAAAGTCCAAAAACAAACGAGCTAGGTGATGCCTCGCATAGCGCCAGTCCTGCCAGAGATGAAAGACAAGGAAAGAAACCAGCATGGCCCTCATCCTAAAATTAATATACCCTGTCGCTGTCAGACACCGCATCACAGCATCTACCAGGGGATAACCCGTCTCACCCTTCTCCCATGCCTCCACCCTCTCGGGTATGTGAGGCTTGACCAAACCGTCAAAGGCTCTATTAAAGTTATGCTCCTCGATGCGGGTCTCCATCTCGTACTTCTGCATCATATGTGACCGCCATCGCAGTCGGTCAGAAAATCCCCTAAAGTGTCTTAAATGCCGATCTGCTAGAGACGAGGCACTCAGCGCATGCACCACTTCTTTGGTGGATATACAGCCCCAGGCTAGGTAGGGCGACAACCTACTGCAGGAACGGCGACTCTCCATCGGCTTGCTGATATCCGTACTATATCGTCTGATACGATCATTAACGAAACTACGGAGGTAGGCTTGTGCCTTAGTGGCTCCACCCTGCTGGCGCTTATGCCCGGCACCTGTTCTGATCTCCACCTGCCCCTGCAATGTTGACGGGATAGGAGGTGAGACCCACCGCGACAGGTCTGGCTGATGTGGTGGAGCTGACATTGTATCATACCACTGCTCTGACCATCCTGTACGATCCCTGAGGCCTCTCATCACGCCATTAGCAGGACACTCCTGCCATCTGACGCCTTGTGTATCACACCACTGCTTTACCGCAATATCCCGAGCAAAAGTCCTGAGTATGCCTGTCTCTTCATGGCTGTATATTTCGACGATACGATAGTGAGCAGTCAACGCTGACAGCACAGATATCACCTCTCCTCGCACAAGTAGCAATTTGA
The DNA here is from genome assembly GCA_964389475.1 of uncultured Saprospiraceae bacterium. GTDB lineage: Bacteria > Bacteroidota > Bacteroidia > Chitinophagales > Saprospiraceae > CAYMFD01. The sequence goes on along the minus strand of CAYMFD010000014.1, from coordinate 3,943 downwards.
CATTGTACCTACTCAGCTCATCACTCATATCCTGCAAGCTCTCCATGACGAAGTGCCAGTGACGATCGTCATAGTGAGGATCTTGCTCAAGGGAAGGCTCGAATATGTACAGGCCCAAAAGTGGTCTACCTGCTTGAATAGCTGTACACAGAGCAAGATGATCCGTGAGACGAAGGTCTCGCTTAAGCCAAATAATACTGATATCTCCACCTTCTACCACACGCTAGTAACAATAGTAAGGCCAAGTAGATTTAGCCTGACACAATAATGTATGGGACTAGCTCACGTATAAGCGCTACGCCTCGAACTTTATAAGTATATTTACCCAATGAATTCGATCACTAGAGAAATAGATCGATTAGATGGTCAGATTACCAGTCTATTGCAAAAGGTAGAAGACTTGCAATCTGAAAATCAAAGGTTATTACAAAAGATAAATGCACTTGAGAATCGCAGTCCTATAGCTCCAAGCGATACCAATATCAAAGCTATACATGCATCTCTCAGTCACTACATAGATCGGTTAGATCGTTGTATTGACACTATAAAATCACAGTAATTCAGATGTCAAAAGAGACAAAAGAGTCTGTAGAGTTAGTGATTGCTGGTCGATCTTATCCAGTCGTAACGACTGCGTCTGATCGTGCTAGACTGGAGGCCATTGCAGAATCTATCAACCAACAGTTGCTGGATATACAATTGCAATATGCGGATAGAGATAGACAAGACTGTCTAGCTATGTCCCTCCTAAGGTCTAGTGTAGAGCTAGATCAAGCCCAAAGAAGGCTGGCATCCCTAAGTGCAAAGATCTCAGGTAAATTATCGTAGTAGCCCTTGACTATTTTCACGAGGCCGTGAGAACCATCCTTTATTTATTGTACACACTAAAAACTACGTAGATCAATGGATCCACTCATGGGATTAATCGGTGGTTTAGTAGGAGGCTTGGTAGTCGGATACCTAGCCGTCTCCACTTTACTAAAAAAACAAGGTCAGGCCAAAATCGACGCTTTAAATAGCAAGGCTGATCTGACACTAAAAGAAGCTAAGGTAACGGCAACTCGAATCGTGAGTGAGGCTGAGACCAAGGCTGACAAGCTCCTTTCTAAAGCTGAAGGCAAGCACGATGCCATCAAGCGTAAGAAAATCCAAGAAGCTAAAGAACGGTTCGCTAAGTTCAAATCAGAATTTGAAGAGTATAAGGCTAACCAAAAAGTCAGTCTTAAAGAACGCGAAGTAGAGGTCAAGGCACAAGAAAAAGACTTCAGACAGCTAGAGCAAAAGGTCAAGGATGCTCAGGAGGACCTAGCTAGCCGTGAAAATGAGCTGACATCACTACGAGACAATCTCGACAAGCAGCTCAAGATCGTCAGCAAGAAAAAGCAGGAGCTAGACGCCGCTAACGAAAAGCAAATCAAGGCACTAGAAAACATCGCTAAACTATCAGAAGCAGAAGCCAAGGAGCAACTCCTCGACGCTGTCAAAGCAAAGGCTGCGAATGAAGCTATGTCTATCGAGAAGGAAGCGGTAGCAGCAGCCAAAGCAACTGCAAACAAGGAGGCTCGCAAGATCGTAATACAGTCTATACAGCGCATGTGTGCAGAGTATACTATTGAAAATACGGTCTCTGTCTTCAACCTCGAAAGTGATGATATCAAGGGACAGATCATAGGTAGAGAAGGACGTAATATCCGAGCTCTAGAAGCAGCTACAGGAGCAGAAATCGTAGTTGACGATACACCAGAAGCAATCATCATCTCTAGTTTCGATCCTATACGACGAGAGATCTGCCGTCTATCGCTCAAGCGACTGGTAGCAGACGGACGTATACACCCAGCTAAGATCGAAGAGACTGTAGCCAAGACGCGTAAGCAACTAGAAGAGCAGATCGTCGAGATCGGTGAGCGATCAGTAATAGAGCTAGATATACACGGCCTCAGTGCTTACCTCGTCAAGATGGTAGGTCGTATGCGTTTCAGGTCATCATATGGTCAGAACCTACTCAAACACTCCATGGAAACCGCTAACCTCTGTGCTGTAATGGCCGCAGAACTAGGCCTCAGCAGTAAGCAGATCAAGGTTGCAAAGCGTGCTGGTCTACTCCATGATATAGGAAAGGTCGCAGAAGACGAGTCTGAGCTATCACATGCTCTACTAGGTATGGAGATGTGTAAAAAGCATGGAGAGCATGCTGTCGTACAGAATGCCGTAGGTGCCCACCACGACGAGATAGAAATGAATAACATCATCTCGCCTATCGTACAAGCATGTGATGCTATCTCAGGTGCACGACCAGGAGCTAGACGAGAGATCCTCGAAAGCTACCTCAAGCGTATCGGTGATCTCGAAGATCTAGCTCTCAACCACGAAGGTGTGGAGAAAGCATATGCCCTACAGGCTGGACGGGAACTACGTGTCATCGTCGAAAGCGAAAAGGTCACGGACGCTTATGCTGACGATCTAGCCTTTATGATCTCACAAAAGATCCAAGATGAGATGCAGTATCCAGGTCAGGTTAAGGTTACAGTTATACGAGAAAAACGAGCTACTGCCTTTGCCAGATAAGCAAAACGACGACTAATACAAGGCTACTTCGTGAGATACGGAGTAGCCTTTTTTTATGCCTATCTTAGTCACTACAAGCAACGCAAATGGACAAGATCGAACACATCGGTATTGCGGTCAGAAACCTTGACGAATCCGAAAAGCTATATACTGCATTACTTGGCGTCCCTCCCTACAAGCGCGAAAGCGTGGAGAGCGAACATGTCATGACATCATTTTATAAGTTGGGTCCTAATAAGATAGAACTACTAATGCCCACCTCCGACGACTCTGCGATTCACAAATACCTAGAAAAGCGAGGAGAGGGAATCCATCATGTAGCATACGCTGTCAAAGATATCGAGGTGAGCATGAAAGAAAAGGTGAAAGAAGGCTTCAGGCTCCTTAACGAGAAAGCAAAAGTAGGAGCGGATAATAAGCTAGTCTGCTTTATCCACCCGAAGAGTGCAGGAGGTGTCCTAGTGGAGCTGTGTCAAGAGATAGCAATGTCAAATGGACAGTCTTGATGCACTCTCCTACCTGCTAATACTAGTGGGCGGACTCATAGCTGGCGGTATCAATGCGCTAGCTGGTTATGGTAGTATCATCACACTTACATTACTTATCGATGTCGTCGGCCTATCTCCGGTAATAGCCAACTCCACTAATCGGATCGGTGTACTAGCAAATAGCCTGGGCAGTACTTATGGCTTCTACAAAGGAGGCAAGCTAGAAGTATCCAAATCGGGATTTATACTAGCGACCACACTTGTAGGTGCACTGGCAGGTACTATCGCAGCCATCTATGTAAGTAACGAAGCCTTTAAGGTGGTATTTAAGTACCTCATTATAGTACTACTCCTTACCATCGTCATCAAGCCCAAGCGCTGGCTCAATCCAGACCAATCCTTGTCAAACGTAAGCAGGTGGCTCTCAGGCCCCATCTACGTTGCAATCGGATTCTATGGTGGATTTATACAGATGGGAATGGGACTAGTGTTTCTAGCAGCCACAGTATTACTCAGCCGTATCCCCCTCATCAATGCTAATGCCCTAAAAGTAAGTGTCGTAGCGCTATACACGGTTATATCCGTAGCCCTGTTCCAGTATCATGGCATGTTGCGATGGCAGCCGGGCTTACTGCTGGGGGTTGGGCAATTGATCGGTGGATATGCCACAGCGAAGTATGCAAGTAAGACTAGCGATGCGGACAAGTATGCGTATTGGTTACTGGTGGTGATCGTCTTAGGGATCTGCGTAAAGACGTTTGCAGGGGGATAGCGCTACGCTTGCAGTTTGCGGTTTGCGGTTTGCGGTTTGCGGATAAAAACTAGAGTATGTTGTAAAACAAAAAAAGCTCTATGAAATGAATCATAGAGCTTTTTAAAAAAGTTGGCGG
>CAYMFD010000013.1:47044-56704 GCA_964389475.1 uncultured Saprospiraceae bacterium | reverse complement strand
TCTCATAGGTATCATAGTGCACCTTGTTGAGCTGCATCCACTTGTGATTCCACTGCTTCGGAGTCAGGTTCATAGCTGGACCCTATTGTAACCGTAGTCAAAGTAGGTTTTGGCTGTCCTCCGTAGATTGTCCGATTTCAGTGGGGCAATACAGACCATTTCGTGCCCTTTGTCGAAGTCTGGATTTCTTTGCAGAAAGTACTCCACGAATTTATTTTTGGACCGCTGCCGTGTACCCTCTGCTAAGGCTGGCTTGAGCTCGCCTAGACTCTTATCAAAGGCGATGATGCCCTGGCTTTTTTGCCAATATGCAGCAAATAAAGTTTGAGAAACGGCATCTGCAATCACGGCCAGATTTGGAGTGCTGTCTTCCTTGGGAGTGGGGTAGAAGTTACTGAAGAATAGGGGCAGGTACATATACGTGCGGTGCCCCTTGGAGAGGAGGTACCAGTACCATTGCACCTCTTTATTGGTTGAGGCAAAATAACCAACGGTATAACACCAGCCCTTCATAAGTACCTGCGTACCCCAGTACTGCGGGTGGATGATCGTATCACCAGAGAAAATAATCGAATAGTCATCGGTACCACAATTATCAGGATTGATAACATAGGTCGTAAATCCCTGTATAGTGCCTTGGTCATCTTTGATCACACCGACACTGTCCTTCTTAAGGAGGTCCTTGTGAAACATGTCATAATTGACTTTATCATAGTTGGCTTCCATCAACTCAAACATCCGCCTGATTTCGCCTTGCTTGAGGTCAGGCCGCATGACTAGCGTGTATTGTAAATCTTGCGAACGAATAATTATCTCTGGATCCATAGCTGAAAATCTTCTTGTAATCTCTTATCGACCCAGCTATTGAGCCTATCAAATAGCTTGGTCATAATGGGCTTGCGGTGCAAAAGCTTGTATTGGTAATCCAGTAGCACAGGCCTGTCTGCTGGTAGATATCGATTCACCGCGGCATAAAACATAGCTCCGTCCAGGGAGAGTCTCTCAGACATGATGGTCTGGTTAAGAAGACGTACATCATTGCCCACCTGTGTACAGTCATAGGTATTATGCCTCCAGTAGGGTGCAAAGCTATACTTGTTTTCCATGGTCTCTAGGCCTGTCTCGATGGTCTGGCTAGGATCAAACATGGGTACCTCCTCAATTCGTGTACTAAAGGTAGCTATGAAGTAAAAGTCGGGTTGACTCTTCCTTACAAAGTCAAGCGTCTGGGCAATAGTCTCCTTGGTCTCGCCAGGGTAACCCACGATGAGGGAGACTAAGGTCGTCAACCCATATTTTTTGCAGATGCGTATGGCTTCGATATTGTCTACCACGGTGCAGCGCTTATTCATGTTGGCTAGTATTTCATCGCTACCTGATTCGATACCGATCTGCACATGGCTAGCCCCGGCATCGACCATCATCTTGACCAATACCTCATCCTTGAGATCATCCGCTCTAGCATAGCACGACCAGGTGATTTTAAGCTTATGCTGCTTAATGAGTTCACATAGCCTTACTAGGCGCTTCTTGGGTATGGTAAACAAGGAGTCTAGGCAGGTAATGTGTTTGACACCTTCTGCGGCATAGGTCTTCCAGTCTTCAAATATCTTGTCGGCACTTTTGTATCTAAAGACCTTGTCGTCGAATAGGAAGGGATAATTGCAGAAGCTGCATCGATAAGGGCAGCCTCGGACACTTTCGTAGGGTATATTCTGATAGTTGGTCTTCCTGTAGTCCGCTGAGACCTTCCAGTCGGGTCGATCGATGAAGTCTAGGTTTTTGGATTGTGGCACTCCGCTAAATAAGAAGGTAGTATGGTCCTTCTGTACTATCCGACCGTACTGAGGGGCCTCGATGGTCTTAAAGCCACCTCTCATCCAGTCAACTAGCGGCTGTACCAAGAACTCTCCATAGCCGATAGCCATGACATCTATCATGGGGTCGCCGCCCCATTTTTTATAGAGGCTACCTGTCAATGCACCGCCTAGGACGACCTTTGAGGTGCCGTTAGATATCTTTTCTATGAGGGGCATCAGTTCTGAGAGGTCGTGTAGGAGTGTGCTAGACACAAAGATCATTTTCGCACGACTCAACTTATGCTCCGCTTCCTTTTCATTTAGGAAGAGATCGTTGAAGGTGAGTAATTCGAATGGCACACCGCATTTGTCGAGTTCGTGAGCTAGTACGATCTCCGTCAGGTTTGGGGGGTGATCTTCTCCGTCTTGTGCCTGTAGGTATGAGGTGACCTTGGGACTCTTGCGAGCAAACTGGGATTTTAAAAGGGACTCAGCACTTACGACCTTGATTTTAGTCTCTAGCCAGTGGTTTTTTGCATGCCTGATCTGCTTGACTTGCTTCTTAAGCAGGGCAGTGAGGCTAGACTCATTGGCATCAATCAGCCCACCTGTGACTATGGCTACCGTATTGCTCACACCCAGAATTCTATTTGTTTCTTTTTGTTGGACAGCACAGGTTCATCCAGTTGCGCAGCCTTCCTGAGACTTTCGATGTAGACATGCATGGTGTCACATTGCGAAGAGTGGTAGTGGGCGGCTCCGTACTGCTGTAGTACGGTGGACTGCTCTTTCATGATCCAGACGTCTTGATCGATTACCTTCCTAGTATAGGCGGCTAGGGCTAGCTTGGCTAATGGCGTCAACCACCCGAACTTGTAGCTGATAAGCGTGTAGACCATCGAGGATGTGGGAGTCACGGGAGTGCAAGTACTACATATTATAAAACCCCGCTCTTCTGCACCGAATATATAGTCTACTCGCGTATTGTTGGGCATGTAGAAGTTGTCGGTATGCTTCATGGGTAGCTTTTTGGGATTGACTAACCAAGAAGAAAAGCCGATGGAGTCATGGCTTTGCTCGTAACTAACCAGGACGGCGTCTTCTTGCCTTTCTACACTGGCTTCTATTTTGATCTTCTTACGACTCCTGAACCAGCCTTTGTGGACAAATATGGTGTGTGGTACGTCCATGAAATTTTCTACCAGGTTGGTGACATTATTTTCAAATGGGGTAGTCATGTAATAGTGGTGCCAGCCTTTGTCTTCTAGCAGGGGCATAGAAAAAGGATCCTTGGTCGGTTCGCCGCTGCCCATCCATATCCATACGAGGCCATCCCTCTCTAGCGTGCTGTAGGACCTGAGGCCCCGACGCTTACTTGCCTTGAAGTTAGGCCCCTCCGAGGGTATGTCTACACATACACCGTCCGTATCGTAGCCCCAGCCATGGTAAGGGCATATCAGGCAATCGTCTATTACCTTGCCCTTGCTGAGTGGTGCATTTCTATGGAGGCAGCGATCTTCGGAGGCTTGGATCTCTCCGGTACTAGCCCGCCATACCACGAGGGGCAGCTCAAAGATCGTAACGCTTACAGGCTTGCCCTTGGCATATTGCTTAGACAATCCTGCAGCATACCAGTTGTCGACTAACCGCCCAGATGTCTCATACATTTTCATAAGTGGGGCTTAATAAGAGGTGATACAAAAACGTCAAGAAGTTCTCTTCGCATAGGTCCGAGGGGATTTTCTCCTCCACGGCCTCGTGGTAGCTTTTTAACTGACTCCAGTGCAAGGTAGGTCTCAGGTGGTGGGCAGTGTGGTAACCGACATTAAAGAACAAGTGATTAAATACCCAACCTGTAAAATTGCGAGCGGAGCGATACGTGGTGTTGGGCTTACAATGGTAGTGCTGAAAGAAGTTGAGACTCATCAAGACGACCTGTGACAAAATCATAGGAAAAACTACAAAAGCGACAAAATGCACAGGAGAACCAACTATGGCGAGCCCTAGCAGAAAAGCGATTAGAGCAATATTTTCCGATAGATTTTCTGACCTTAATCGGTGACCCTCATTAGTGGCGAACCACTTTTTCTTTTCTCTGATGAAGCGCAGCGGGGTCTTTACGACATACGTTAAGAGAGCTACTGCCGATCCCTTATTCGCAACGCTATGGGTTGAGCCCCAATCTAGGGAGCTGTCATTGTGGACGTGGTGGTTGATGCTATGTATCACTCGGATGGAAGACGTAGTAAATCCCGTACTGAGTGTCAGGATATAATCAAACAGACGATTCGATCTGCGATTTTCGAAAATGGGAAGATGGATGTGATTGTGCTTTATGCTCACGACCGCCAGCTGGAGAAAGCAAAGTAGCAGGACACCAAGGTAGAGGTTAAAACCACTCATAGTGGCCACACACTTTAGGGTCAGGCAGGTAATGCACAGAGCGATACACAGTACATCTATCTTATAGCGCATCGGCCTGCCTAATTGTGAGGTACCTGTTGATGTTTTGTACGTCGATCTCTTCTATGACATCCGTGTTGTGCCACTTAACTTTTACAGTAAGATCGTCCGGCAGTCCTGCATCGCCAAAACCAAAGACCATGCGACCATCATTAGAAGAGGAGAGGCCGTTTACTAGGCGAACTTCCTTGTAGCGGGTAACCTCGCCTTCGTCCGTCGTATAGGACAGCCACACCTTCGACCCGACTGCGTTTGTATTCGTAGTCTGCCCATTGCCTACCAGTTGTAACCCCAGCCAATGCTTATCCTTCAGTTGGCTTTGATATAGATAGGGCTCACCGAACTGGTTGGTAAATAGCAGGTCGATGGCTCCATCGTTGTCAAGGTCGGTGGTTAATACAGCCCTCGTATTGGCGTTATGTGTAACACCTAGTGAGGCTGCGGCATCCTTAAAGTACTCGCCGCCCTGACTGATAGACACTCTATCAGCCTCATTGGGATAGATATAGCAGCCACGGATGTCCGCCCATTGATCAGCGTAGGAGTGTATTTCTGGGCCAGTTCTCGCGATCTGCGCCTGGAAGTACCAGTAGTCCTTAGGCGTGTCCCACTTTTGGTCCCAACTTGCGTCTACCATACCATTGGCTTGCACGACGTCCTCCCACCCGTCTAGGTTCAAGTCCGCCGTACTAGCACCCCACCCAAATCGACTTCCATTGAGCAGGTTGTATTGTTCTGCCCGCTGCTTTAGATCTAGCTGCTCACTATTCTTGGCCGTGTAGTTCATCCATAGTAGGCTACCTTCGGCCTGCATCTCGTGATGCACGTTACTGATATACACATCTTCTTTTGCGTTATTGTCCAGGTCAGCGATGGAGACATTCATGCCCTTATACGTGTCCAGGCCTATGTCGCCATAAAAGACTCCCTCAAATCGTTCGAATGCCTTGCCACCCTTATTAATAAACCAATCATCCCTACCAAAATCATTAGCAACTACGATATCAGTATAGCCATCGTCGTTGATGTCTAGCGTGCCCGTGGCTAGGCTCCACCGCGTCTGGTCAAGTCCGATCTGCGTAGATTGTGAGCTTTCGAAAGGTCTCTCCGGGTCTTTGCTATTGGTGAGCAAGTAATTATGGCCCCCGTTATTGGCATTATGCCAGCTCTCATGCATGAAGTGGTACATACGGCGGTCTCCTTGATACGCTGGGTCGGGTAGGTCAAAAATGTTGAAAGGCACCTTCTCTTCGTAGTCAGGTAAGTACTGCTGCATAGCATTGGCAAGAAAAAGATCCAGGTAACCATCATTGTCCAGGTCGGCGATATTGGCGGCAAGACAAACGGTATTTTCTCGTTCCAAAAACGGAACTACGACCTCCTCAAAGCCCAGAGCACCATCGTCGTTAAGCAGGTTTTTAAACAGGTGGGAGTGACCAAAGCTAAAGCCCACAAAGAGGTCCTGGTCTAGGTCATTGTCATAGTCAAAGAACATGGCAAAGCTGGGTAGTCCATGTTTTTGCGGGTCACCTAGATAGGGCTCTAGGTCATCGACAGCTAATTTTTCAAATTTAAAATCTCCTTTATTGATATACAACTTAGCCTGGTCCTGCTCCCCTTTTAATGGCTGTGTCAGAAAGAGGTCTACAAGGCCATCCTGATCTATGTCTGCCGATGCTACGGCATCACCTACTGATAGCATCCACTTGGCGACATGCTGCACGCGTTGGTCGACTTTCTCAACGGCAGATCCTCTACTACCCTCTATGCTACTATGGCTGGAGGGGATCGAGACATAGGACAGGTCCGATGAGTCGCTAGACTGCGAAAAGTGATTCTTGTTAAAACCCCATAGTACGGGTACAAATAGGCCACCCACTACCACGAATGGCTGCAAGCGCAAGCCGAACGGGTTTACTTGTTTTTTTTCAAGAAAGTCTTTGGTAAAGATGATGGCAAAGCGAATAGTTGCTACGATGATCCCCGCAAAAAAGAAGGTGTAGTAGCTCAGCTTAAAGTGAAATACTAAGTCCAGAGCGGCTATACCAAAGCCCACCGCTATTTGCTCCCACTTGTTGTTAGGGCTGGTCATGGGGTCGGTAATCATGTAGAATGTAAACAGGTAAAAGGCGGGTGCTGTGAGGGATCCTACAAAGAGAGTGGCGAAGGGAATAATATGCTCCATGGCTTCGGCTCGAATCCAGGTTTGGATCAAGTAAAAGAACAGAAAGGAAACGATGAGGTAGGTGCGGTTGATCTTAAACGCAAAGAGGATTAAGGCTGCCGTCGATACAAAAAACAGCATAACCCAAGCACTTTCGACACTGCCGTACCATTGATAACTAGGCGCTAGTGATACATACTCACCAACAAACAATATGCTACACACGATGGCGAAAAGGGAGGGATTAAAAATGTGCTTGCCTTTGTATCTGAATAGGTGCTTTGATGCGATACAGATAAAGACTGGCAGTAGCAGGTGGTAGGCATCAAAAGACCAGTTAAGCAATATGCCTAGAGAGCAGCATGAAATAGCCGCCGAGAGTGGAAACTTTTTCTCTTTGTGAATCAGTAAGCTCAAGACAAGATCGAGCACACACCCAAAGAGCACGAGCAGCAATAGCTGTAGAGGTTTCCTGCTAAAGCCTAAAAAGGTAATCCCTAGCACCAAGTAACTAACTAGTAGAGACAATACCCTCCATCGTATATCTGACAAAGGGGGTAGGTTAAAAGAACCGCTGTAACTACTAGATGTGCTCATACAATAGACAAATTACTAAGAATATGTAAAAGACTCCCAAGACGACATTAAACTTCTTTGTCATGTTGGTCAATTGGCTAAACCTTGGCTCTGATTCATTGGCAAACCAGATCGCTTGATCACCTGTGGTTTTGCCCCCTACTGCTCGATTAAATGCTACAGCGTAGTAGGAGTCTAGGGCCAGGAGAGCCATCCAGAGGATAGCAAATAAGACCTCTACTTGCACCATCGCATTGCCATCAGCGATCAAAGAGCCCGCTAAACCACCCCCGAGAGTGATCATTCCTACCAGATTAAAAAGTACGCCATACTGGGTCGTCCAGCTCAGCGATCGGTACATCAGCCACAGCTGTATGACAGCTCTTACCAGAAACAGCACAGCAAATGCTAGCAGGTAAGGGTGCATAGATTCTACATCGTTGTAGTAGATCACTACCCAGTCCACAACGTAGTAGTTGAGGATAGCAAAGCACAGCCAGAATAGCTTAGCCCCCGAGATTTTACCTCCTATGCCATTTGACCTATTCTGCCGCTCATTTAAAAAATAGGCGAGCAAGGCTAGCAATATGTGACCTACGAGAAGAAAGTAAAGCATTACAACTCTATTGATAAAAAGGCGTAGGATAGAATGTTAGCCCTTGATTCTCCAGGAAGTCTTATTCCACCATACATCAAGGTACAAAAACCAAAGGGGTCTCAGACGTATTGTGATAGGCATCGAAATACCTTCCAGACGGGAAACCTCGTCATTGTAGAGCAAGATGATCGTAGTTGTAGGTACCGCGTTCCTATTTTTAAAAAGGGCCTATAGATATATGACATACTGCACTACCTTCGTATGCAATGGATAGAGTCATTACTAGATACATAGGTGCCGAGCGAGGCCCTATGCTCATCATCATCGGTGCTATGCACGGCAATGAGCCTGCCGGTGTCAAGGCCGTAGACCTCATGGGCAAGATGCTAGAGGTAGAGCCGATTACCAATCCTGACTTCCTCTATAGAGGTATGGTGCTAGGACTGATCGGCAACCTAGAGGCCTACCAGCTAGGCCAGCGATTTATCAATCGGGACCTCAATAGGACGTGGACGGCGGAGAACATTGAGATGATCCGCAATACGCCGATCGACCAGCTACGACATGAGAAACGTGAGATCAAGGACATCCTACTGACCATAGAAGAGGAGATAGAATTTTACCAGCCCGATAAGATCGTCGTCCTTGACCTGCACACGACCTCGTCCTACGGCGGTATCTTCTCGCTAGCTACCGATGATCCTGAGAGCCTACGTATCGCCGTAGAGCTAGAGGCACCCGTCGTCACGGGTATGCTCACCGGTATCAAGGGTACCAGCCTTCACTTTTTTAATACGGAGAGCCTCGGGGTGGAGACCACGCCTGTCGTATTTGAGAGTGGACAGCATGACGAGCCTCTATCTGTCAATAGGGCGATCGCAGCGATTACCAATTGTATGAAGATCATAGGCAGTATCGAGCCTGGCGTCGTGGAGAACCAGCATAACCACTTGCTAGAGACCTATAGCGCCGACCTGCCGTCTGTCACCCGCCTAGTAGCTAGTCACCCACTCAAGCCGCAGGACGGTTTTAAAATGCAGCCTAACTATCAAAACTTTCAAGTGGTGAGAGCAGGAGAGTTATTGGCTACAGATGCTAGCGGAGATATTATCAGTCCAGCCGATGGTCGCATACTTATGCCACTCTACCAGGAGCAAGGCGAGGATGGCTTCTTTATCGTAGAAGAAGTAGAGGAGTATTAAAGGTCTATCAACCTTGCTCGAAGATCGGCATCCGGTATGGGGCAAGCCTCATACTTACCAAACCATCGATACCTATTACGAGCTACCCACCGATAGACCGTGTCACGAAGAGGCGTCGGGCATAGGCTGGCGATGCTGGCCAATACCTTATAGATACCACCTAATTGCCTACCTACTTGTATGGCTACATCCGCATGCGTATACACCCAGTCGCCCTGTACCAGCACGACGGTATCATCACGGATGCCTAGATCGCGGATCATCGCCTTGCCCTGACTAGATGCAATAGTGCCATAGTGGTAGTAGGTTTGGTGATCTCGCTCGAGCAGCCACTGTACATATCCATTGCACAATACACATACCCCATCGTACAAGATGATGGCAGATGGGCGGTCATCTGGGAGTAGGTGAGTGGATGGTAATTGCTGCTTCACTATGTGTATAAAGCCTGAGACTAGGACTTAGTTGCGTGGGAGGAGCACTACAGTTGATTGATATTCGATCTTACCAATCCTTCTTCTGTCGTTTGCCCTTTCCTTTGGCTTTGCGAAGTTTTTCCTGGACCTTTTGCTCCTCCTGCTTGGCTATACGTAGGAGGTTTTCTGCGTCTTGTTTGTTGATCTCCTCGTCGCTAGGTTTGCTTTCTTTTTGCTCCTCCTTAGACTGCTCTTGTTGCTTATCGTCCTGCTGGGATTGGTCTTGCTCTTGTTGCTGATCGTCTTCAGACTCTTGTTGCTGTTGTTCTTGCTGCTGTTCGTCTTCTTGCTGCTCTTTATTCTGGTCTTGGTCTTGTTGCTGCTCTTGCTGTCGCTGCTGTTGTTGCTGGAGCTGCATCTTGGCTTGCAGCAGATTGGCCTT
>CAYMFD010000013.1:0-46944 GCA_964389475.1 uncultured Saprospiraceae bacterium | reverse complement strand
AGTATCTCTGACTCTGCAAAGGAGCTATCACGGTAGGCGGCATCAGCGGATCGTAGCTGCTGGTGCACACTCTGCGCAGATAGTGAACTGCCGCATAGTAGGACGACTGCGGCTACTACTGTCTTTTTGATCGGGTTGATCACTTGGTACAGTAGCAGACAGATCAGCGCTAGCCCCAAGAATATCTGGAAGTAGCTATTGTAGGTGGTAAATACTTGCTCCTCAGTTTTTCGCTTTTCGAGCTTGTTGACCTCCGCTAGTATATTGTCTATGGCTGACTTACCGTCATTGATAAGGTAAAATCGTCCGCCACCCTTCTGCGCTAGTTCTTGTAGGTAGCCTAGGTTGACCCGAGAGGTAACTTGCTGGCCGTCTACTTGCTTAAAGGCCTTACCACCTCTGGGGGTGGTATAGGGTACGGGTGCTCCCGCCTCGGTACCTACTGCGACGGTGTAGGTAGTGACGCCTTCTTGGCGGGCGGACTCGACGGCACTGATGGCTGCCTGGTCGTGGTCCTCTCCATCAGATACGATGATGAGAGCTTTGGAGCTACGTGTCTGGTCATCCGTCTTGCGACTGGCGAGTAGCACGGCTTCGCTGATATTGGTCCCTTGGGCAGTCACTTGGTTCGGCGTGGCAGAGGTGATATAGGTCTTGGCAGCGCCTATGTCTGTGCTGAGGGGCATCTGCATATAGGCCGTACCAGCAAAGTGTATAAGACCTACACGATATCCGGCTAGGGCATCGACTAGCCTCAGCAGCCACTGCTTGCTATACGTCAGTCGGTCAGGGGCGATATCCTGCGCCATCATACTCTGTGATATGTCAAAGGCGATATAGACGTCTGCCGTTTCTGCCTCCACCTTTTCTGCTCGGGTGCCCCACTGTGGGTTGGCCCAGGCGATGACAGCCATGGCAACTGCGAGTGGGAGCATAGCTTTTCTCGCTATGTATTTACTGCGGGAGTAGGTGGGCAGTACCCTAGACAGTATTGCTTTGTCACCTAGCTTAGATAGTTGCCTTGCCCTGTACCTATGCGCTAGGTATAGCAGACCTGCTAGTAGGGGTACACCTATCAGATATAGTAGGACAGTAGCATCTTCGTATTTAAACACGGGGCACTCGCTTTTATGCAGGTGCAAAAATAGTCTCCCTATACTTGCACGCAAACTCTCAGCATATATAGCTACCTTTCTATGTAAATCTAGAGGTGTTACTAGAAGGTTTTATGAGGATTTGAATATGGGTAGGGTGGCTATCAGGTTGATTCAAAAGCAAGCTCTACACACTTTTGAGTCCTTGCTATATTGTAGCACGATCTAGCTACGTATTACTTGAGGGGGTAAAAATTGATCATTTGTTTACAGCTGTCCGTCGCTGTACAGAGCTAGAGCAAGAGTCGACAAAATGTGCGATTTTTCAGGCTAGCCAATGATATGCGATGATTACGAGAACAGGTTGGCGCTTATCAATAGTCTGTAACAACCCGTGAAGTAGAAAAATAAAAGCAATTTTGACACGACTCTAGATCGGTCTTGACCCTGATAGTGTTAGTATTGTAAGCTGTGATATGCCAAGATTCAATCAGTTTTAGGGACTAATACGTAAGGTCAAGAAGTTCCTTACAGCGACATGATTCCTGCCTGCCAAGCTGGCTTGCCAGGTAGGCAGGTTTGCCTTCTTTTGATCTCAGCAAAAGAAGGAGGCTAGTCGGGCCTTTCCGACACTGGGTACAGAATTAAAAGTTACAGGTGTACTTCCACTGGGAGATTGGTTCTCCATTGTAATAGAATTAAAATCAAGGATATGACCGGTAAAGTCTTAGTAACAGACTACGTACATAATGACCTCATCGAGGGCTTGCAGCAGATGGGCTACACTGTCGACTACGATCGTACGATTACTTACGATAATGTTAAGATGATCATCCATGATTATGCAGGTATCGTGATCAATAGTAAGGTCAAGATGGATGCCACCACCATAGATCTAGCGCCTCAGCTACAGTGGATCGCAAGGCTGGGCTCCGGCCTCGAAATTATAGATCTACCATATGCGGCCAGCAAGGGTATACACGTATATAATAGCCCTGAGGGCAATCGCAATGCCGTGGCTGAGCATGCTATCGGTATGCTGCTATGTCTGCAAAATCAGATCATACGTGGTGACGGTGATGTGCGAGCTATGGCATGGGATCGAGAGGCCAGGCGAGGGCGGGAGCTCATGCACAAGACGATAGGCATAATAGGTCTAGGTAATACGGGTACTGCGCTAGCCACCAAGCTGCGGTCGTGGGATATGCGCCTACTAGCACATGATCCATATATACAGCATCCCCCGGCCTCTACCACTGGGGTAGAACTCGTCAGCCTCCCGTATCTACAGGCTCAAGCAGATATTATATCACTTCACGTACCCCTTACACCCCTAACTCTGGAGCTAATTAATTCAGATTTCTTATCAAAGTGTAAGCATGGCGTCATCTTGATGAATACTAGTAGGGGAAAAGTAGTGGATATAGGGGCAGTACTTTCGTCTATAGAGCGACAGATGATTGGTGGATTGTGTCTCGATGTTTTTCCAAACGAAAAGACACAAACTTACACCGAAGAAGAAATAGGGATGTATAACAGACTGTATAGCAGGGATGATGTAGTGCTTACTCCACATGTAGCAGGGTGGACGGATGAGAGCCTTCAGCGTATAGCAGAGGTTCTTCTTTGGAAAATAAAGGCCGACATTTCTTAGCTTATGTATCGAGTGAGACACTCCAACTATTCTATGTCTTATCGATCACGGGCTAAACTAAATTTTGATATACATTAGCCTTTGCGTAACATTGTATGCCTTTAGAAATAATTAACGTATTTGTTACGAAAGACTTTTGGTCTAAAATACTCAATATGAAGAGATTACTACTTTCAATTTTCGCACTTGTGTTAGCTGTCGGCGCTATAGCACAGTCCACAGTGCAAGGAAAGGTCATAGACGCCACGACTGGCGAGCCGATTTTATTCGGTAATGTATCATTACTTAAGAATGGTGTCATCATCTCAGGCTCTGACACGGATCTAGATGGTAACTATATTATCTCAGCCGATCCTGGTACGTATGATCTAGAGGTATCATATGTTGGGTATAGCACGCAACGTATAGAAGGTGTCTTATTACCAGCTGGTAAGGTAATCGAGCAGGATATACAGATGAGTCAAGGTGTAATCGCAGACGAGATTGTGATCACTGGATACAAAGTACCACTCATAGAGCTTGATAATACCACTACTGGTAATACCGTAACTGCCGAGCAGATCCGTGTACTACCTAGTAAGAACCTTAACTTGATCGCAGCTACGTCTGCAGGAGCATCTTCTATTGATGGAGGCGCTATCAACTTTAGAGGGTCTAGGACTAACGGTACTGTATATTATATAGATGGTATTCGGACCAATACTAGAATACCTCAGTCAGAGGTAGAGCAGATGCAGGTAATCACCGGTGGTATCGAAGCTAAGTACGGTGACGTTACTGGTGGTATCATCTCGCTGACTAGTAAAGGCCCATCGTCTAGTTATAGTGGTGGTCTAGAGGTAGAGACTTCAGAAGGGCTTGATAATGTCGGATATAACTTACTATCAGCTAATCTAGCAGGCCCGATCATTAAGAAGGGTGACAAGACATTGCTAGGTTTTAGATTCAGTGGTCAGTACATCACTAGGGCAGATAATCGTGTCAGTTATCCTGGTGTATATCGTCTATCAGAAGAGCAGATAAGATCTCTAGAAGAGAATCCAGTAGTTGCTCTGGGGAACAGTACGACTTCATTTGTGCCAGCAATCGAAAATCTGAATGCTGCCGATTTTGGAAACACGCTATCACAGAGACCTAACGAAGACCAAGAACAACTAGATATAACTGCCAAGTTCGATGCTAGGATTACAGATGACATAGACATAAGTATATCAGGGTCCTATACTGATTTGTCAGACAGGTTTACGTCTGGTGGTGATGGTGGACTACAGCAGTGGTCACTTGCCAACTGGACAAACAACCCTTTTAGTTATACCAATAGAGTGAGAGGTAACTTCCGTTTTAGACATAAGATAGGTAGCCAAGGATTGGACGAAGAGGGTAAGTCTTCTACGATTCAAAATTTATTTTACACCATACAGTTTGGTTTCGAGAGATCGCAAGGGAGTCGAGAAGATTTCCGCCATGAAGATCGTCTTTGGAACTATGGCTACTTGGGTGCTACAGATCGAACATGGATTCCTGAAGAAACTCCTGTGGATGATGTTGATTCTTACGAAGGCCAGTTTCTAAATAATGCATTTGGTATTCCGTTTAGCCATCAAGGTTATACAGAGCAGGTAGAAGGCTTTGTCCCAGGAGACATCAACCCTGTACTAGCTAAATACCAAGAGCAGAATGGTACATTAATTAACGACGGATCTATATTCGCCTTTAACAACCTATACAGAAACGTAGGGTCAGTATTTGATAATTTCTCTAAGAGTGAGAATGACATCATCACCTTCCAGCTAAGTAGTGGATTTGACATTCTGCCTGGAGGATCTGAAAAAGGACGACATAGCCTAGAGGTAGGACTATTGTATGAGCAGCGAGTTAACCGATCTTACAGTATCAATCCATTCGGCCTATGGGAGCTAGGACGTATTACGGCTAACAACCACATCGTAGGTGTTGATATTAACGACCCGATCGGTACCTTCCCATCTGGGACGGGTGCGGATTTCTTTGATCCTAGGACGGGCGAGCCTGCGGATTTTGTCCAGTACAATACGCTACTAGCAGAAGATATCCCTAATGGGTTTATACGCAACGTTAGATCTCTTACGGGTCGCTCGCTCAATGACTACATCAATATCGATGGACTAGATCCGAGTCAGATGAATATCAACCTATTTAGTGCTGCAGAGCTCAATAACGCAAGATTTACACTTCTTGATTTTGACTACTTCGGTTATGACTATTTAGGTAATAAAAATAGCACAGCTACCACCTTTGATGACTTTTTCAGTAGTGAGGGGGCAACATTTGATGTAGCACCTTTCACACCAGTCTACGCTTCGGCTTATATCCAAGACAAGTTTACTTTTAAAGACATCATCTTCCGTCTAGGGGTGCGAGCAGATTACTACGATGCTAATACTCGAGTTCTTTCAGACCCATATAGTTTGTACGCGATAGAGGAGGCAGGTGACTTCTTCGCTCGTACTGGCCAGCAACAACCAGCATCTGTGGCAGATGATTACAAGGTGTACCTGACAAGTGAGAATGGCACAGGTATAGCTGGTTTTAGACAAGAAGATCAGTGGTTCTTACCTAATGGTACTGCAGTAGGTGGTGGAGGTGTACTATTCCCTGGTGGATTAGTAAACCCATCCTATGGTGCTAACGGGCAGCCTAATATTCAGTCAGATGACTTTGATCCAGATTTAGCGTTTGAGGATTACACGCCACAGCTTAACATCATGCCTAGGCTAGCGTTCTCTTTCCCGATATCTGATGATGCAGGTTTCTTCGCTCACTACGATGTACTTACACAGCGTCCTACTAATAACATTGCTACTGCCCTTGACTACTACTACTTCACTGATCTATCTAGGACCAACAGAGGTAATGCCCCTGTTAATGATCCTAGACTACGTCCAGTACGTACAGTTGATTATCAAGTAGGATTTAATCAGAAACTGACCAACACTAGTGCGATTAAGATTTCTGCGTACTATCGTGAGCTCAGAGACCTGATACAGCGTAGATTCTACACATTCGTGCCACAGCTTAACAACTACGAGGCATTTGGTAACATTGACTTTAGTACAGTTAAAGGATTTACGTTTGAGTATGATCGTCGTAGAGTTAATAATCTACAGGTCAAGGCTACTTATACTCTTCAGTTCGCTGATGGTTCTGGATCAGATGCTAACTCTAGTGCAGGTCTTAATGCGAGAGGTCCTATACGTACGTTGATACCACTAAACTTTGATGAGCGACACAGAGTTACTGCTACGCTTGATTACCGATATGGTAACGGTGCACAGTACAATGGTCCTAGACTATTCGGTAAGGATCTATTTGCTGACGCTGGTGCTAACTTCGTTTTGACAACGGTATCAGGTCGTCCGTTTACGGAGGCACTACAGGCTGATGCTTTTAATGGTGAGGGTTTCAGGGGTGCTATCAATGGTGCTAGACTACCATGGACGTTTAACATAGACATGAGAGTCGATAAGACATGGAGAATCACGACTAATCAAGAGAAGGGTAAGAAGATATTCTTAAACGCTTACGTACGTGCTCAGAACCTCTTTAACACACAGAATATCATAGGTGTATATGAGTTTACTGGGGATGAGGACAATGACGGATACTTAGCTTCATCATTCGGTGTAGATCGTGTGACACAGCTACAGAGAAATGGTCAGAACGCTTCCAACTTCCTAGACCAATACAATGCTGCCCTACTTGAGCCAGGCTTTTTTGCCCTGCCTCGTCGACTATATGTAGGTGTAATAATGGATTTTTAAATCATATTCGAAAGCCAACTACTTATTTAGTAGATATAAATAGACAGTAATGAAGAAGACCGCACTATTTTCACTGATATGCTGCTTACTGTGGGGAAGCCTCGCACTGGCCCACCACCCGGTGGATCCGGATAGTAAGAAGCGTCGAGACAATAATACCGAACGACTCAATAATCGCTTTGACTGTGTGCAAGGTGAACGTCAGATCGATCAAGACGTCAACAATGTAAGAGCAAGACTACTTACAGGTGGTGATGTATGGTGGAACCTTGATGATGGTCGATACGTAGTACCTAAGCCTGAGCCAGGGGAGATAGAAGTGTCTTCTATCTTTAATGGTGGTGTATGGGTAGGTGGTACTGATCCTAACGGTAACCTAAAGTTGGCCGGTGTGACGTACAGATTGACACAAGGTTCTGACTGGTACCCTGGACCCCTTGATACAGCTGGTGCTACTTTCGCTCAGCAGTGCGAGGACTGGGATAGGTTCTTCGTCGTGGAGAGCCCTGAGATAGCAGCTCACAATCAGGCGTGGGAGGCAGCTCGTGCATCTGGTAGAGACTACAACTGTGATAGTATACCAGAGAGTGTACTAGCATGGCCAGGACAGGGTAGCCCTTACTGGTCAGAGTTCTATGAGTTCGACTTGCCAGATCAGCCACTCGGCAACTTCTGGGATCAACCACAGCCAGGTGAAGACTTCGCAGATGGTATCTATGATCCATGTGATGGTGACTTCCCAGTGATATTTATCGAAGGTTGTCCAGGCGGTATGGGTACCATCGAAGAGCAGCGCCAGAAAAACAAGGAGCTTGTTCCAGATCAGATGATCTTCTGGATTTATAATGATGCCGGCGGGCCACACAACTTGAGTTTGGCGACACCGATTCAGATGGAGGTACAAGTTCAAGCTTTCGCATATGCGACTAATGACGAGCTCAATGATATGACCTTCCAGCGTTACCGTCTTATCAACAAGGCGGAGACGGATATACGTAACTGTTACTTTGCCATGTACTGCGATGCCGATCTAGGATGTTCTGATGATGACTTCATCGGTTGTAATCCTGAGAGAGAGCTGATGTATGTTTACAATGAAGATAACCTCGATGGTATCACGGGTTGTGACTGCCCAGTAGGAGGTAACTTGACACCTACATACTGTGCTGACATACCGATGCTAGGTATTGACTACTTCCGTGGTCCGCAAGCACCTAAGGTGTATGACTCCTTAGCCCTGACAAGGGGTGATACGGTACTCGTAGATCCAGCGATTGGTTCTGGTCTAGTAGATGAGATCGTTGAGTTAGGTATGACTTCATTTACTTACTACAATAGAATTGATGCCATACGTGGTGATCCCCAGATAGGTGAGGAGTTTTACAACTATATGAGAGGTATCTGGAGAGATGGTACGCCATTCACATTCGGTGATGATGGTTATGATGCCACTAGTACAGACACAATCGCTTTTGCCTTCCCTGATGCTCCTAATGACCCTAATGGTTGGAGTATGTGTACAGCTGATCTTCCTTTTGATGATCGACGTACGGTACAGGCAACAGGTCCGTTACTACTACAGCCATCAGCTATTAATGAGTTGATCATCGGAGTGGTATGGGTACCTAATGTAGACCACCCTTGTCCAGATCTAGAGCCACTATTGGCTGCTGATGAGTTAGCGCAGAACCTCTTTGACAATTGCTTTGACATTGTCGACGGTCCTGATGCACCTGATATGACTGGTCTAGAACTCAACAGAGAGTTGATCATAGTCCTTACTAACGATACGATCAGCAGTAACAATAAGTTCTTGGATTATGCTGAGGTTGATGTAGCATCTACTAATGTGGACTCTACGAGTTCGGGGGACTCGCTATTCGTTTTCGAGGGATATAGAATATTTCAATTAGCAGATGTTAATGTTTCCGTGTCTGAGTTAGATAACCCTGATCGTGCTCGTGAGGTGGCTCAAGTAGATGTCGCTAATGGTGTGACAGAGGTATATAACTGGACAGGTTCTCAGAATCCTGATCCCGGATTGCCGCAGGTGTTTACACCTACACTAGAGGTGGCTGGTTCTGACGAAGGAGTAAGAACGACCTTCCAAGTCCTTAACGATGCCTTTGCCGAGGGAGTTGATACTAGGTTGATCAACCACCGCAGATATCACTATACAGTAGTGGCTTATGCTTACAATAATTTCCAATCCTTTAACCAGACAGATCGTACTGGACAGAGACAACCATATCTCGAGGGACGTCGAAATATTCGGACGTATACCTTCGTGCCTAGACCTATTGTTTACGATAGTCTAGCTACAGACTATGGCTTCGGTCCTATCGTGACTCGTAAGTCTGGTCAAGGTAGTGGAGGAGCTGAGCTGCAGGTTTCGAGAGAGCAACTAGACGAATTGGCACTACGCCAGTCGAGTGGGGATGTTACTTACAATGTAGGTAGTGCTCCGATCGATGTTAAGATTTTTGATCCGTTTAACATCAAAAACGAGAGCTACCGCCTAGAGATCTTTGGTGAGCAAGATGACGATCTATGTGCATTTAGCGCTGAAGGTGCTAGATGGGTACTGCAGAACCTTGATACAGGTGAGGAGTTCATATCAGAGTCTGACCTAAGTGTACTCAGTGAGCAGATCATTTATGGTAAGGGCTTTAGTGTGACAGTTAATCAGGTACAAGACCCAACATCTGGTCTAGATCTTGCTGCCGTCGAGAATGCACCAGATCCTTCAGTACCAAATAATGGAGCCGTCTCACAGACACTGCTTTACGAAGATCCTACTGATACACTGGCTTGGGGGGATGTGATACCTGAGATTGCTGGCTTCTTGGACTACAAGGTTGACAATAACTCTCCAGAGCCTCTAGCAGCTGATCCTAACGGTGACTTTGCCGACTTCGGGGCCAATGCATTCTTCCCATGGTATCTCGCGTCTAACAGTACTGAACCTGGCAATAATGGACTTACACTAGTCATGGGCCCTGGTCCTATCGGCTTGAGACTTCCTAGGTTCCAGAGAGAAGAATTCCCAGCGGCACGTAGAGAGATCCTTAAGTTGAGCGACCTTAACAATGTAGACGTTGTTTTTACGTCAAACAAAGACCTATGGAGTCGATGTATTGTAGTTGAGGGTGCTAACGAGAGAGTACTTGGTGCTGTAGGTACGCAAGGCGATAGAGAACAGTTCCAGTTGAGGGCAGCAGAGTCTGTAGACAAGAACGGTCAGCCAGACGGCGACGGTGAGTCTATGTCTTGGTTCCCTGGTTATGCGATCGATGTAGAGACAGGTCAGCGTTTAAATATCTTCTTCGCGGAAAACTCGGCATCGCCAGAGGACATCGGTAGAGATATGCTATGGAATCCGAGTAGTACTATATTCGGCCCTGACGTAGGACCTCAGACATTTGCATTTAACAATGACAACCTTATATGTGGTGGTAATCACTTTATCTATGTCACGAGTCTGGAGTATGATGAGTGTGCAGAGTTGAGAGCAGAGTTGGAAGATGCTGATAGTAGAGGTGACTTTAGTGCAGCTACGAGTAAGATCACATGGACATCGTATCCACGCCTCGCAGAAGGTTCTGAGTGGTTACCTATAGAGCAGGGTCTTATCCCTAATGATCTAGTAGTAAGCCTGCGAGTTACTAATCCTTTTGGACTAGAGCGAGAGTTTACGATCGATGATCCTGATGATTGTATCAGCTTCGAGGGTAATCCAGTTTATGAGTTTGACTTCGAGAATGTAGCGCCACTTAACTTAGAGCCAGAACAGGTTGACAATGTACTCTCCAATGTACGTGTCGTACCTAACCCATACTATGCATATAGTAGTTACGAGAATAGCTCATTCGCTAATACGGTCAAGGTGACAAACCTACCCGCTCAGGCGATTGTAACGATCTACACGCTGGACGGTAAGTTTATACGTCGATTTAACAGGGACGAGATGCCAGGCATGACGGATGGAAATAACCCTGCTGTTACTACAGGTCAGGTATTCCCTGACCTTGACTGGGACCTCAATAACTTCGCTGGTGTGCCTGTGGCATCTGGTGTGTACATATTTCACGTACAAGCTCCAGAATTGGGTGTAGAGACATCTATTAAGTGGTTTGGTGTCAAGAGACGATTTGACCCTACTGGTATATAAGACTTGAACAAACTACAATCGATAAAGAATTCGGTGCATCTAGTCCACTGGGCTAGATGTATCTTCTTTTTATCTTCAAAAGAGAAATAAGATGAAGAAAGCTTTTTACACATTTTTATGCTTTGCACTTGTCCTTCCTGCTGTCACATTTGCAGGTAACCCAGATAGACAGGGTGAGGCGGGTGCCCCAGAGCTACTATTAAATCCATGGGCTAGGAGTGCTGGTCTACATGGGATGACTACAGCTAGTGTTACTGGTGTGGAGGCTATGCGGATCAATGTCGCAGGTCTATCTAGAGTCAATAAAGGAGAGATCGCTGTTGCCAATACAAGATTGTATGAGGGCACTGGTATCGGCATCAATGCACTAGGCTTTAGTACCAAGGTGGGTACCGGCGGAGCCCTAGGGGTTTCACTGATGTCTATGGACTTTGGCGAACTGCCAGTTACGACTACTGATCAGCCAGAGGGCACGGGAGCTGACTTCTCACCTAGTTTTATCAATATAGGTGTTGGTTACTCTTACACTTACGAGAATAAGATCTCTGTAGGTGTACTATTTAGAGCGATCTCGCAGAGTGCAGCTGGTGTCTCGGCATCAGGTTTTGCTATTGATGCTGGTGTGCAGTACGTTTCTGGACCTAAGGACAACTTTAAGCTAGGTATCTCACTTAGAAATATTGGTTCTTCTATGGCATTTGGTGGAGATGGACTTACGCAGAGATTAGAAAATCCTGATAGTGAGGACAATTTCAACTTGACTTTCCAGACTAGATCAGAGGATTTCGAGCTACCATCTACGCTTAACATAGGTCTAGCATATGACTACTATTTCAGTGATGATCTATATCTCCGAGGTGTCGGTAACTTTACCAGTAACTCCTTTGGTAGCGACCAGATCGGTGCTGGACTAGAGCTGAGCTGGAATGATATGGTACAGCTGAGAGGTGGTTATGAGTTCGAGATAGATGAGAACGAGCTCAGACAGAGCATCTATGACGGTGTTTCTGCTGGTCTGACAGTACTCGCGCCTATGGGTAGAGATACAGATACGAAGATGGCTATCGATTATGCCTACCGTACGACTCGAGTATTCGAGGGTACACACAACATTACTTTAAGGCTAGCTATATAGTAGCCATTCTACGGAACCTCTGGGTAGATACAGAGGTTATCAATATATCGAAAGTAAAGAACGACGTCGTTGCCACATAGGCAGGGATGTCGTTCTTTGTTATATTGAACACCTATAATAAGGTGATTTTCAGAATTAAAAAATGGTACTATGTCTGATATTTCATACTTGTCACAAGAAGGATATGACCGACTAAGGGAAGAGCTAGAGACTCTAAAGACCAAGGGTAGAGAAGAGGTGGCCAATGCCATCGCTGAGGCTAGAGAGAAAGGTGATCTTAGTGAGAATGCTGAGTATGATGCGGCCAAGGATGCCCAGGGACTACTCGAGATGAAGATCAATCAGATGGAGAAGACCATGGCTAGTGCTCGTGTTCTAGATGAGAGCCAACTGGATACTAGCAGGGTAACCGTAATGGCCAAGGTCACTATCAAAAACCTGAAAGTCAATAAAGAAGTCACCTACAAGTTGGTGGCCGAGAGTGAGGCGAACCTAAAAGAGAAGAAAATATCCGTTACTAGTCCTATAGGCAAAGGTTTGCTAGGTAAAGAAGTGGGTGATATCGCAGAAGTGGAGACGCCAGCGGGGATCATCAAGTTTGAGATAATGGAAATAGGCCTCTAGAATGGCATCGATCTTTAGTCGTATTATCGCTGGGGAGATACCATGTTACAAGGTGGCAGAGGATGACAACTGCTTCGCCTTCCTTGATATCTCACCTGTAAGCAAAGGCCATACGCTAGTAGTACCCAAGCTGGAGGTCGATCGCATGTACGACCTGCCAGAGGGCACCTACAATGACCTACATACTTTCGCTCGCAGGGTCGCTCTGGCCATGCGTGCTACCTTTGATTGTAATAGGATAGGGAGTACTGTCATAGGCCTTGAAGTACCCCACGTACACATACACCTGATACCTATCACAGTGATGGCCGATATGGACTTCTCTAGGCCCAAGCTGCAGCTCAGTCCTGATGAGATGTCGCAGATAGCTGCATCTATAGCAGCTAATCTATAAGCAACGCTAGTTATATAATTAAAGACCTCTGATAGCAGTGCTTTATCAACTGCTTAACACTCTTGTATCGTCAGGATCGTAGTAGGTTCAGGCGAGCAAGTTAAGCAGGTACTCACCGTAGCCGCTTTTGATATATCTCTGCCCGAGTACCTCTAACTGCTGATCGTCTATGTAGCCCATCTCCCAGGCCACCTCCTCTATACATCCTATCTTAAGACCTTGTCGCTCCTCGATCACTTGGATAAATTGACCTGCCTGCATCAGTGAGCTGTGAGTACCTGTATCTAGCCAGGCTGTGCCTCGGTCTAGTACGGCCACCTCTAGCTGTTCTCGCTCGAGGTATATCTTGTTTACATCCGTGATCTCGTACTCTCCACGTGCACTAGGCTTGAGGTTTTTGGCAATCTCTACGACCTCTTGGTTGTAGAAGTAGAGCCCCGGTACAGCATAGTTGCTCTTGGGATGAGTTGGCTTTTCTTCTATCGATAGGGCCTTAAAGTTATCGTCAAAGTCTACCACACCATATCGCTCAGGATCGGCTACCTGATAGGCAAAGACGACACCACCGCTCGGGTCGAGGCTCTGCTGTAGAAGCTTGCGTAGTCCGGTGCCATAGAAGATATTATCACCGAGTATGAGGGCAGCAGCATCACCATCAATAAATGACTCGCCTAAGACGAAGGCCTGTGCGAGGCCGTTAGGTTCGTGCTGGGCGATATAGCTAAAGTTACAGCCTATGTCCGAGCCATCGCGGAGTAGTTTTTCAAAGTGCGGTAGATCTTGAGGCGTACTGATAATTAGTATATCCCTGATGCCAGCCTCCATCAGTGAACTGAGCGGGTAGTAGATCATCGGTTTGTCGTACACAGGCATAAGCTGCTTGCTCACGGCTAGGGTTAGTGGGTATAGACGCGTTCCTAGTCCTCCTGCTAGTATGATACCTTTCATAGACATGTATTGAAGATGTACGGTTTTACTCAATCATCAGACTAAGTACACCGCACTGGCTATAGCTACAACGATAAAGGGTGCAAGTATGATGCCGTGCTTACACTAGCATTCCTTCGTTGAATTCTGTACTTGTAGTGGGGGCTTGACAGTAAAGGAAAGCCTAGGCCAGACCGTCGATGTGAAGGCTCGCTGTACACCGGCGTGTGTTTTCGTAGCTGGTGGTAGTTCTCATACAGCTGCTGTACCTGGACTCCTCTGCCATGTATCGGAGACTCGATAGAGGGATTTCCTTTGCGGTTAATGTATCCACATTGGTAATGCTTATCTTCGTAATTGTAGAGATAGATTATAACGCCATCGTGTCAGAGACCAACCCACCCAAGATAGATATACACAAGACACTGCTTGATGTCTTCGGGTATCATAGTTTCAGAGGTGATCAAGAGCGAGTGATCAAGCACATCGTAGCTGGCAATCATGCTGTGGTGATCATGCCCACGGGAGCGGGTAAGTCTATCTGCTATCAGATACCAGCTATAGCTAGTGGTGGACTTACGGTGGTGATTTCGCCATTGATAGCGCTGATGAAAGACCAGGTCGAAGCCTTACGGGCTAATGGAGTTGCGGCGGCTGCCATCAATAGCTCGATCTCTCAAGAGGCACAGCGTGAGGCGATAGATGACCTCCGGCAGGGTCGACTCCGCTTACTATACCTTTCTCCTGAGCGAGCGGTCACAGATAGGTTCTTACGATTTATCGCAGACTGCAATGTCGACTATATCGCAATCGACGAAGCCCACTGTGTATCTATCTGGGGCAATGACTTTAGGCCGGAGTATACGGCGTTGTCTAAATTGATCGAGGTACTCCCACGGGCGACTGTAATCGCCTTGACGGCCACCGCTGATGCGGCTACTCGTGCAGATATCCAGCAGCGCTTAGGCATATCAGATGCCGAGGTTTTTGTCAGTAGCTTCGAACGCAGTAATATCAACGTCGAGGTCAGGCCCGCGATGCAGCGGATAGAGGCGATACGTCGGTTCCTCATGCAGCAGGGTGATGCCGCGGGTATCGTCTACTGCCTAAGCCGGAAAAGCACAGAGTCCGTCGCCAAGAAACTACAAGAAATAGGCATTAAGGCCGAGGCCTACCACGCTAGGCTAGACCCTGCGGTAAAGAATAAAGTGCAAGAGCAGTTTCAGAATGACGAAGTGCAGGTAGTCTGTGCCACGATTGCCTTTGGGATGGGTATAGACAAGAGCAATATCCGCTACGTTATCCACTACAACATGCCTAAGAATATAGAGGCCTACTACCAAGAGATAGGCCGAGCGGGTAGAGATGGTAAGCCAGCACGAGCTGTCATGTATGCCGGTTATGGGGATGTAGCGCTGTACAGGTCGATGATCGCTGACAGTAATGCGCCTGCAAGCTTTACCGATGTGCAGACGCAGAAGCTAGATAGGATGTGGGAGTATGCCCAGGCGACGAGTTGCAGGACTAATGTCGTGCTGAGTTACTTCGGCGAGATCAAGAATGAGCCCTGTGGCTATTGCGATAATTGTAAGAATCCACCAGCCTCCATCGACGGTACCCTCCATGCGCAGAAAGCGATATCGGCAGTCATCAGATGTAAAGAGACGGTAGGTGTGCAGCTGCTGACAGATATATTGAGAGGTAGCTTTAGAGCAGAGGTACGGGCCGGCGGCTATGAGCACATCAAGACCTTCGGTGCAGGACGAGAACTGCCGCGAGGCCACTGGGTACAGTATATCACACAATTGATCAACCACGGTGCTCTAGCTATCGACTATACCGACCGATCTACACTCAAGGTTACGACGCTAGGCATGTCTATCATTAAGGGCGAGCAGACGATCAGGCTGACTGAGCCACGGGATTATACCAAGACTGCTAAGCGAGACATCAATGTACGTAAGGTATCTAAGCGGGAGCTTTTCCAAAATGGCCTAGAGGAGCATCTCAAGCTATGGAGAAAGCAAAAGGCCAAGGATCTCGGTATCGCTGCTCCCAACATACTAGGTGATAAGACGGTGCTGGACCTCAGTATAGCGGCACCACTGTGGATGGACGAACTGCCCGCCATAGACGGACTCAGCGGCGCCAAACAGCGAGACTATGGTGCAGACCTCCTAGATAGCATACGGACCTATGTACTCCGACAGAAGCATACCAAGACCGTAAAGGGGAAAACGCTACTCGATACACTCAACCTCTATACAGAAGGGGACGATATCGATACGATGGTCAATAAGCGTAAGGTCAAGAAGGGAACGATCTTTAAACAGCTGGGCCAGTTGATGATACATGGCGAGAAGATAGACATCTTGCGGTACGTCGAGCAAGCACATATCGATGAGGTGGCAACTATCGCCCACAAATACCAGCTACGCGTACCAGAAGAGATCGCTGGCCACACTACTCATGTGATCGGCTTGCACGAGATAGGTCTCATCATGACTTACCTACGAGTCGACGGTACCCTATGATAGATGTACTACAGGATCATATAAGGCAGTATGACCTAGTCAAGGCTACTCTCAGTAAGCCTAGGGATAAGCAGTCAGAACTTAAGAATATGTATGTCCAGCACATCACCCAAGGCGGTGCTGATGCCTACAAGGTGACGACTAGGTATACGACACGTGATGCTACCAAGGTCGTGGATGCTGCTGCGTTAGTATCACTACTCGAGCAGGCCCTGAAGGACGATTTTTATAATGGAGACTTTTTCACAGAGACGGTCCATCATGGACTCCTGCAGAGCAAGAAAGGTAAGTCCACTTGGTTGCGAAAGGAGCACCGACAGGTCCGCACAGATAGCCAGCACGATAGACAGAAAGCCAGATCGATACCACCGACCACACCGTGGCTCAAGGACCTGGGCATCGTCTCGGATAATCAAAAGGTATACAGCCATGCGCAGGATAAGTATCGTCAGATCAATCGGTATGTAGAACTCGTACAGCACCTCTTGAAGGGAGAGCAGATCGGCAATATGACCATCCGTGATATGGGTAGCGGTAAGGGGTATCTGACCTTTGCGCTACACCAGATGCTGGCCGATCAGGGCGGACAGGCAGTGACGCAGGGCATAGAGCTAAGGCAGGACCTTGTGGATACGTGTAATGGTGTGGCGACTCGCCATGGTATGGACGGGCTAGACTTTGTACAAGGTAGCATAGCGAATTATCCGCCCAGCCCCTGCGATATGGTGATAGCGCTACATGCCTGCGATATAGCGACAGATATGGCGATAGCACATGCAGTCGAGAGTTCGGCGAGATACATCGTCTTGTCGCCATGCTGCCATAAGCAGGTACGTAAGGTGATGTCGCCGGACGAGGTATCTATGTCTATGTTACAGCACGGGATACATATGGAGCGGGTGGCTGAGATCGTTACGGATAGTATACGGTCGCTTTGGTTGGAGTCTCGCGGCTACCAGACCAAAGTCTTCGAATGGATATCGTCGGCGCATACCGGCAAAAACGTGATGATCACTGCCAGATACACAGGTAAGCCAAAGACTGAAGCCTTGCAAAAGATCGAAGACATCAAGTCACGCTACGGTGTGGAGTGGCAGTGGCTAGAGCGAGTCTAGGCTCATCGTCTAGGCTCTAACCGCCACAGCGGATACAACCTTTTGTATCAAAAGACTATCTTGATAGTATAAATACGTACAGTATGGGATTTATAAGCTTTAACAAGACCCCCAAGCATCAGCGATTTAATTACATACCTCGGTATTATGATGCTGATAAGGAAGACCTAGACGAGCGAGTCCGACTAGCTAAGGGAGAGGCAGGTGATGCTGATCTTGCTAAGTCACGCATCCGTAGTGGCTTTAAGCGCAGATCACGAGCTGGCTCAACTAGCAATAGTGCTAAATCAGCAATACGGTTGTTTTTGATCATCGCCATCCTCGTATTGTTTACTTACATGATCCTTACGTCTGACAGTATCTTAAACCTCATCGAGTCATTCGCTGGTTAGGCACAGATTTATAGTTGCTAGACTTTTAATGCAGTTGCTTACGGAGGGTCTTACATTCAGTGCTAGCTAGCTACAACCTACCCGTTCACTAGATGTAGATAAGTTGTTTATGAGTGGGTGCTCGCAAGTGCCTGCTAGGTCGTCTGTAGTACTACCTTTATCGACTAACCATAAAAGACAGATTTAATGGCTGACATCATTCAGCTACTACCAGACAGTATTGCCAATCAGATAGCTGCGGGAGAGGTCATCCAGCGGCCAGCCTCCGTCGTCAAGGAATTGATGGAAAATAGCGTGGATGCCGGAGCTACCGAGATCCGCCTGATACTCAAGGACGCAGGTAAGACCCTCGTGCACGTAATAGATAACGGCTCAGGTATGTCGGATACAGACTTGCGCATGTCATTTGAGCGGCACGCAACGAGCAAGATCAGGAGTGCTGATGACCTATTCTCTATCCGCACGATGGGTTTTAGGGGAGAGGCCTTAGCGAGTATCGCCGCGATCGCTCATGTAGATGTAGCGACCAAGCAGTCATCGAATGAGCTGGGCAGCCAGATCGTGATCAAGGGTAGCAAGGTGATTGAGCAGCAGCCATGCCAGGCACATACGGGCACATCATTTGCCGTCAAAAATCTCTTTTACAATGTACCAGCCAGACGTAAGTTTCTCAAGAGTGACGCCGTAGAGCTCAGGCATATCATAGAGGAGTTTCAGCGACTGGCACTTGCCCACACGGATATTTTCTTTAGCCTCTATCATAATGACAATGAGGTATACCACCTACCTCCAGCTAATGTAAGGCAGCGTATCGTCGCATTATTCGGCAAGCAGCTCAATGAGGAGGTGGTACCTATATCCGAGTCCACAGAGATGTTGTCGCTGTCAGGATTTGTGAGCAAGCCATCGTACACCAAGAAACGTAAGGGCGAGCAGTACATTTTCGTCAATAACAGGTTTATCAAGAGTGCCTACCTAGGCCACGCCGTACGTATGGCCTACGACGAGATGATCAGCAAGGACCAGCACCCACTCTACGTCCTATACCTTGAGATAGACCCTGCCCAGATCGATATCAATGTCCACCCGACCAAGACGGAGATCAAGTTTGAGGAGGAGCGAGTCATCTATAACTACCTGCGTGTGGCCGTCAAGCATGCACTAGGTCAGCACCAGGTTACACCATCGATCGACTTTTCGGTTGATTACAATTTTGGGAGTAGAGACCAGCGTAGTGTGCCCTCGTCTACCCCGTCAGGTACAGGCGGTGGTGACACATGGTCGTCTAGTCCCAGGCCTCCGTCTCGTAATAGTGTAGATGCCTGGGAGCAGGTCTACGAAGGGTTGAGGAGAGACGCCACCAGTCAAGTAGATACGACTCCGCTCACGCTAGGTAGTAAGGTTGATACCAGTGACCACGTAGATAGCTCGCGCCAGATGGTCATCACTGATAAGAGAGAGCCACATCAGGTACATAATACCTACATCGTCTCCCACATCAAGAGCGGTTATATGCTGATCGACCAGCAAGCCGCCCATGAGCGGATACTTTATGAGCAGTACCTCCGCTCTATCAAGGAGCAGAGCCCCGTCATACAGAAGGAGTTGTTCCCTGATACGATAACCCTAGATCCCAAGCGTGCTCAGCTACTCACGAGTATGCTGCCTCAGGTCAATAAGATGGGCTTTGAGGTTAGTGAGTTTGGGGCCAATAGTTTTATCATCTACGGTACACCGGCCGGTCTACAGCACGTCGAGAAGAGTAGTGACCTACTTGAGCGGGTGATCGATCAGTATGCAGCTAATGTCGATCTCAAGCTAGGTGTAGATGAGGCAGCTGCCCGATCTCTAGCCACTAGTGCAGCTATTAAGAGAGGTACTAAACTCGATATCACCGAAATGATGGCGATAATAGATCAACTTTTTGCCTGCGAGGTACCTTATAAAAGTCCAGCTGGTGGTAAGTGCTTCATTATCCAAGAGATGGACGACATACGTCGCTTATTCGTGGACTGATACCATTGTGTCGCCGGCTATGTACGCATACCTTAGTATCATCTAATCGCTTACCGCACTATGCCATTTCCTATTAAGTATAATTCGCCGGTCGTCTTGACCTTTGCCTTGATCTGTACCGCGGTATTTTTTATCGATGGTAGCCTTGCGGGAGGTATCATGCCCTACTTTACCGTAGGTACATCCATTAACTGGAGTAACCCCGTATCTATCTTCTCGCTAGTCAGCCACGTCATAGGCCATGCTAGTATCGAGCACCTGCTCGGTAACCTAACCTTCATACTGCTGGTCGGCCCCATCATAGAGGAGAAGTATGGCTCGACTAGGACATTGATGATGATTGTCGTCACCGCACTGATTACGGGCTTTATCAATATTTCGCTGTTCAGCACGGGACTCATGGGAGCGAGTGGTATCGTCTTTATGTTTATCCTCCTTGTTTCTTTTACCAATACGAGCGGCGGGCAGATACCCCTGACCTTCATACTGGTGGCCCTGCTATTCCTAGGTAAGGAAGTGCTAGCCAGCCTCAGTGCGGATCAAGTATCACAGTTTGCTCATATCATGGGTGGTATCTGTGGTAGTGTTTTTGGCTTTGTGGGTAAGCGACCCATCAGCAACTCTACCACCGTCTAACCATGACGACCATTGACACCATATCATCAGCTTACTGCATCTAGCAGCTATGAGTAGACTCAAGACCTCATCCTTACATATCGGCACCTATGCTGGTATTCCCGTCAAGGTCCATTGGACTTTTGGGTTTACCGTGATGCTCGTGGGTTACCTGGGTATTAAGAATGGGCTGACTATCGGTGAGACCGTCGTCGTAGGTGCCTTTGTGCTGGTTTTATTTATTTGTGTCGTCTTGCACGAGTATGGTCATGCGCTAGCAGCTAGACGGTACGGCATACATACAGAGGACATTATCCTGAGCCCCATAGGCGGCATAGCTCGACTACACCACTTGCCTGATAAGCCTTGGCAGGAGATCGTGATCGCCATTGCTGGTCCAGCCGTTAACATTGTCATAGCGGTACTGCTATCACTCCTGCTTTTTGTAGGCCTCGACCAGCCACTACTGCCAGCTCCCCTACAAGATGAGCTGATGACCCCCGTGGACTTTATGCGATCTGTGATCGGTGTTAACCTCGTCTTATTCGCTTTCAACCTAGTGCCTGCCTTCCCGATGGATGGCGGCCGTATACTGAGAGCCCTCTTGTCGATACCCTGGGGTAGAGCTAGAGGGACCAAGTATGCGAGCTGGATAGGAAAGATCCTAGCCATAGGCTTTATCGCTATTGCTATCTATGATAATCAGATCACCTTGGGGCTGG
Organism: uncultured Saprospiraceae bacterium; assembly: GCA_964389475.1. Taxonomy (GTDB): domain Bacteria; phylum Bacteroidota; class Bacteroidia; order Chitinophagales; family Saprospiraceae; genus CAYMFD01. Next base: position 25,751 of record CAYMFD010000013.1, on the reverse strand, counting down.
TCGGTCTCTTCATCTACACGATGGCCGGTATGGAAAACAAGCAAGTGCAAATGCGCTATGCCCTAGAGGGAGTAGTGGCGAGTGAGATCATGCGAGTGGAGTGGCAGCGAGTTTATCTTACGGATGTGATGGCAGTAGTCATCGATAGTTATAACCGTGGTCAGCAGAAAAGTTTTGTGGTTTACGATGAGACCGAGACGATCGTAGGGAGCATACCACAGGTGGTGGTTAGGCAGGCGATCAAGCAGGATGCCGCTCACGTATCAGTCAGCGACTTTATGATCCAGTCGATCGGTTACGCAGAGGCGACGACATCACTTACGGATATCTATCATGCTTTCACGCAGCAGAAGTACAGTATGATCGTCGTCCACGATCGACAGTCGCTCGAGGAGCAGGGCCTCATAGATCCACAGACATTTTATGCTTTTATGAAAAGTAGGACGTAGTCGCCTGCGGCCATCGTGCTAATTATAAAGTCACCTATTTAAAATACCCTATCCGTATCTACGATATGAATGTACTAGGGTCACCATTCTATATCGTCGTGCATTTTATGTCATATTTGCTACCCAGCGTCAGGAGCACCAACAAAAAAGCGGCCACTAACCGAAGTTAGTAACCGCCAAAAAACCCCAAAAAACCAATTGAAAACAATTATGGTTAGAGCCTACTTCTAGGCTCCTATATCTAGATGCTGTCAACTTGTTTAAAAGTGAAAGAAAAGCGGACACCTGCCGTAGGCCTGTAGCCCGCTTTTAAAACCCCAAAAAACCAATTGAAAACAATTACTCTCGAATTAAAGTATCGTTGTTCGCCTTCGTGAACATTCTTTGGACGGGGGTACTATCACCTAGTCACAAATAAAAGTTTATTGACTAAGAATTTTTATTTTATGATTTATAAACACCTGACAGGTAGTGGTTTATAGTATTTATTTTAATTATTTTTTATGTGACTTTTGATGATTGCGGAGTAGGCTAGCGCTTATTGCGTGGCGGGTAGTAAGCTTTCAAGATATAGTAAAGCCTTGGCTACTAGTTCTCAGCGAGTGATTAGCTTTCTAGATAGTATGAAGGGTTTTAGCTATGTCATCGCAACGAAAGAAGGACTCTGGACCGACCTAGAAGCGCCGCCAGCAAAGACCAGCGTTTATCTCTATACAGATAATAGGCTGACCTACCGGAGGCGCTTGGATATCTTGTACTTGTTTCGCTCTGAGGCATTACGAGTAATAAGCTCGCCTAGAAAACCAGCGATAAACAACTGCACACCGACGATCAGGAGCAAGATGCCGAAGAAGAACATCGGCCTTTCTGCTATGCCGGGCACGTTAAAGAATAGTTTCTCCACAGATAGCCACAGCAGTAGTAGGGTGCCGATCAGTCCAGCACTGAGACCGATAACGCCAAAGAAGTGCATCGGTCGCTTGCTAAACTTACCTACGAACATGATGGAGAATAGGTCTAAGGGGCCGTAGATAAATCGACTGAGCCCAAACTTTGTAACCCCATACTTGCGGGCTTGATGTTGGACGACCTTCTCGCCTATATTGGTGTAACCTGCCCACTTAGCGATGACGGGTATATACCTGTGCATCTCTCCATACACCTCTATATCCTTAACTACATCACTACTGTAGGACTTGAGGCCACAGTTCATGTCATGGAGCTTGATGCCCGACATCTTGCGAGTCACTCCATTGTAGAGCTTGGTAGGTATAGTCTTGGTGATAGGGTCGTACCTTTTCTTCTTCCAGCCTGATACGAGGTCATACTTGTCCTCCACGATCATGCGATAGAGCTCTGGGATCTCGTCTGGGCTGTCTTGTAGGTCTGCATCCATCGTGATGACTACATCCCCTCTCGTAGCCGCAAATCCTTCGTTGAGGGCTGCAGATTTACCATAGTTACGTCTAAACTTGATACCACGTATAGAGTCGTATTCCTTGCTCAGCGTCTCGATAATCTGCCACGACTGATCGGTACTACCGTCGTCGATAAATATGATTTCGTAATCATAGTCATTGGCCTTCATGACTCGACTTATCCAGGCTGTAAGCTCTGGCAGAGACTCCTCTTCGTTGAGCAGCGGTATGACTATTGATATGTCCACAGCGATCTATGATTGATTAGATATACACAAAGATACAGTCATCATTTACTTTGCCATTGTGCATTGTTGGCTAAGTAGCCCGGCCGGAGGATGGACGTCTGGATATCCCAGTTCTTATTGACGGCGATCTTCTCAGACGGTATGTATAGGAAGATGATCGGCATGTCTTCATGTACAATGACCTGAAATTGATCGTAGAGCGGCTTGAGTCTGTCATAGTCGCCTCCCTCTCTGATAGACATGATCAATCGATCTAGGTCGGCGCGAGCATAGCCACTATAGTTGCTGCCAGTGTTGACGTTACTACTATGGTATCTACTATATGGATCGTATAATATCAGATCTTGGCTGGCGGACTGTGCAGCGATGTGAAACTTACCGGTCTCCATGTACTCCTGCTTATAGACCTTGTAGGACTTTGCGATCAATTCGATATCGACCCCTGCTTTCGCGGCATCGCTCTTGAGTATCAGTCCGATCTCAGATGATAGTTTGCCTGGCGTAGCACCCATCTTTAATCGCAGTGGCGTCACCCTGCCATTGATAACTTTATCTCTCACACCGTCACCGTCACTATCCGTCCATCCCGCCTCGTCGAGTAGATTTTTGGCCTCCTTGATACCGAATTGGTGCTTTGGCAGTTTTTTGTTGTAGTAAGGACTAGTCGCCAAGATATGACTATTGGGTATTTCTTCTTTCCCAGTCTCTAGGGCCTTGGTAAGCGTACGTTTATCGACTAGTAGATCTAGTGCCCGTCGTACAAGAGGGTCGCTTAGCTCTGGTGACTTGGTGTTGAGCTGTAAGAAGTAGAACTTAGGTACCGACGCAGTTTCTAGTTTTAATTTATCACTGGCGTATTCACTTTTAGACAGGTCTTGAAACGTAGCGCCGGATAGACCACTTACGAAGTCAATGTCCCCTTCTTTGAGCAGGGTGGTTGCATTATTTTCGTCGGGTATTATGTGATAGATGATCTCCTTGGGCCCTTGCTGCAAGGCCTCAATGTCACTGTGGGCGAGACCCCAGTAGTTATCTCTAGCCTTGAGTTTGACGTACTTGCTGGTTTCGTATTTTATCAGTTCGTAAGGTCCCGCTCCTACCGGATTTTGGCTGTAGTATCTTCCATTGATCCTCTCGGAGAAGGCGCTTAGAGCGGTATCCTGGGCTACGGCATCTATGGTGAGTTCCTTAAGTCCTTTGAGACTGTAGGCCTCTAGGGTATTGTCGGGGTCATAATGATAGGCGGGATATATCTCGATAGTAGCTACCGTTTCTAGCGACAAGAGGTAGTCTTCGTCTAGGATGACAGAAAATTTCTTCTCATCTGTAGGGTCCACGACTATGTCGGAGATATTGCTGGTGTATGACCTATAACTAGATGCATTGACGGTGGGTACAGCTATGGCTTTGAATGTGAAGGCATAGTCTTTTGCTGTAATGGGACTACCATTAGGCCACACAGCGTCCGGCCTTATGGTTACATCATAAGCTACCTTTCTATCAGCTATCTTTCGCTTTACGGGGATCGACGTTGCTAGGATCGGTTCTAGCTCGGTTGTTACTGGATCGAAGTTGGCCAATGGTAGAAAGATCACAGAAAAGATCTTCCTAGCGGTGGGCTTAGGGTAGATAATCGGGTGTATCCGATCAGGATCCCTGTCAATACTTATGTCTAGTACCTCATCTTGCTCGTAGCTCGCCAGGTCGTCGCCTTGCTTGCAACTGTTAAGTAGTATGGACGTAGCTAGGACGACCCAGAGAAGGCGGTGCTGCATATTTACTACTTGCTTTTTTTAATTGCGGCGAGGTACTTGTTGAGCTCATCCCTGACATATGGTGCTAGGAATATGAGGCCTACCATGTTAGGCACCATCATGGCAAATATCATCGCATCAGAGAAATTAATGACAGATTTAAGACTAGCTGCAGCTCCTATAACAACGAAAACGCAGAATAGTAGTTTGTAGGTATACTCTGTACGCTTGGTACGACCGAAGAGGTACGACCATGCTTGAAAGCCATAATAAGACCAGCTGATCATCGTGCTAAAGGCAAACAGCACCACGGCTAGTGTCAATACATAAGGGAACCAAGAGATCGCTGACTCAAATGCACCAGAGGTCAGGAGTATGGCCTCTGCATCATTAGAAGGTCCAGATCCGTTGAGCGATCCTGTGATGATGAGGACGAGTGCCGTCATCGTACACACTACTACCGTATCTATAAATGGCTCTAGCAGGGCTACGAGACCTTCTGATGCTGGGTGGTCTGTCTTTACCGCAGAGTGTGCGATAGCAGCAGATCCTATACCCGCCTCATTGCTAAAGGCCGCTCGCCTAAATCCTTGGATCAATACACCTACAGCACCACCAGCGATACCGTCAGGGCTAAATGCTCCTGAGAATATCTGGCCAAAGGCAGCAGGTATTTCGCTAAAATTGGCAAACAATACAAAGAGGGCTGCCGCTACATAGATGGCAACCATAAACGGTACGATCTTGTCGGTTACTTTGGCGATCGACTTGATACCACCGATGATCACTATACCGACGAGCACGGCCATCACTAGGCCAAATAGCCAACCCTTACCGTGTAGAAAACTCGCCTCCCCGCCTGTGATATTCTCAACGAGCTGAAAAGCTTGGTTGACCTGAAACATATTACCACCACCGAAGGAGCCACCGATGCAAAATACAGCAAATGCACCCGCTAGGATCTTACCTAAAGTGGCATTATTCTTAAGTGCCAGCCCCTTGCTCAGGTAGTACATAGGACCACCGTAGACCGTACCATCGGCCTCGATATCTCTAAACTTAACACCTAGGGTACACTCTACAAACTTGCTGGCCATCCCTAAGAAACCTGCAATGATCATCCAGAATGTCGCCCCGGCACCACCTATCGATACGGCGATGGCTACACCTGCGATATTACCCAGGCCTACTGTAGCCGACAGTGCTGCCGTCAGTGCCTGGAAGTGACTGACTTCTCCGCCGCTCACTCCCTCGACTCTGATTGTGTCAGGATTGTCCTCTTCATCAGAGAACTCTGATCGCTGTACCTCCACATGGCCATCGTGCTCGAGGTCATCGTACTTACCCCGCACTATGTTGATAGCCGTAAAGAAGCCACGGAAGTTGATCAGGTTAAAATAAAAGGTAAAGTACATGGCCCCCAGTATCAAGGGGAACAAAACCCAGTACACACTTATATTTGATGTGAACGGAATCTGGTAGAAAATAAACTCAACGAACCAGCCTGTAGCACTGCCAAAGGCTTTATCGATTTTTTCGTCGAGCCCTAGCTCTTGTCCTTGGGCTATAGTTGCGGTGAGTAGTCCGACTAGTATTAAAGTTTTCTTGAGTAGATACTGCATATGAATATCGCCAATGTTTGATTTTGAGTAGGTGGTAAGGTAGTGATTATCCTTACAAAGCCCAAAAACACGGCTTTTATATGCGGTGATTTTGCTGAGACCTTCTACGCTTTTGACTTAGTTAATAGGTCTTGTACTGCACTTCCTGGTGTGTCAAAGTCGTGCAAAAATCCAGTAGCCACGAGCTTGTCTGCTTGGACATTAGCACTATCGAGGACGACGGCAGACATCTCCCCCAGGGCTAGCTTTAAGGCGAATGCAGGAGCAGGCAGGAGTATACCATTCAGTGATGTCTCATCTAAAATGTTTTGCATCATAGCCTTTTGTGGCACGGCAGTCTTTGCGACGGTATTAAATGTGCCAGCGTGGTCGTTGTGCAGTAGGTGGATGAGGGCTCGACATAGGTCGTCTATGTGTATCCAGCTATAGTACTGGTCGCCTGCTCCGAAGTAGTTGTAGATACCTATACACTTGGTTATCAGTAGCTTGGGTAGGGCTCCACCGTCGAGGCTGAGTACGACGCCTATTCTGGCGATGATTAGGCGGCTTACATTATTTGCTAGTAAGTGGTGGGCATCCTCCCAGGCACGGCAGCTTTCTGATAAGAAGCCTGTGCCAGCGGTAGACTCCTCTGTGAGGGCTTCCGCCTTTCTAGATCCGTAGTAGCCGATGGCACTAGCACCGAGGTAGGCGGCCGACTTATGGCCTGTCTCGATCAGGGCTTTCTTGATTAGCGCAGCACTTTGGGTCCTGCTCTCTATGATAACTCGTTTGCGGGCGGCAGTCCACCTGGCATCCGCTATCCCTGCCCCTGTAAGATTGATGATGTAGTCGACATCACTTACGGCGGCAAGATCGATTTGCTGCTTGCCTAGGTCCCACTCGTAGTAGGAGACGTTGCCGTGGCTCGCTCTCTTAGACCTAGTCAGTATCCGCACCTCATATTCACTGCTGGACAGGTGTTTTTGTAAGGCTTGCCCCACGAGACCAGTACCACCGGCGATCAGTATCTTTTTCATAGATCTACAATCTTTGTATCTACCTAATAGTTATGAGTGGTAGGTAGTTGTAAAGATTAGGCCTGAGATACGATTACGGCCGGTTTTTTGCCACTTTGCATTTAGTAAATCGTTAAAGGTCTAGCGTTTTAGATTTAAGTATTTTTGCACCCGCTTATTATCAATCCATCTTAGCAACATCAATAGGTAGATATGCATTTGAGAAATATTATTCGTGCCACATATATCAGTGTGTTAGTCGGTGTGGTGAGTCTGTCACAGGCACAAGAGGCTGATGATGTGTTGCTTACGGTAGGTGATATGCCTGTCACGGTAGGTGAGTTTCGCTACATTTACGAAAAAAACAATGGCGATGCCGCTGACTACAGCGAAGGTAGCGTCGAGGAGTACCTAGACCTTTATACCAAGTTTAAACTCAAAGTAGCCAAGGCCAAGCGACTACAGATGGACACGATCTCTGCCCTCAGAGATGAACTTGAGATATATCGCAAGCAGCTGGCCAATAGCTATCTCATGGATCGAGAGGTCAAGCAGAAGCTGATTAATAGTGCTTTTGACCGTAGACAGCAAGATGTAGCTGTAGCTCATATCCTGATTAAAAAAGCCCGTGTCAATGGCCTAGATGCCGACGCCGAGGCCATCAAGAAGATAGAGCGAATCAAAAACGAAATAGCCTCTGGTAACACAGAGTGGGATGCAGCAGTCAAGGCGCATAGTTCTGATCAGTCCTCAGCAGGGTACGGCGGTAGCATGGGCTATCTTACGGCTCCGTTACCAGCAGGCTTTGTCGAGCTGGAGCGGTCTATGTATGACGCTGAGGTAGGTGAGATGGTCGGCCCAGTCCAGACCAAGCTGGGCTACCACCTTATAAAAGTCCTAGACAAGCGTCCAGCACGTGGTGTCGTCGACGCAGCACACGTCCTAATCCGCAAGCCCAAGGATGGCAATATGAATGCCGCTAAAGAGAAAGCAATGAAGGCCTACACTGACCTGCAAAGTGGCATGAGCTGGGAGCAAGTAGTCACGCAGTATAGCGATGACCGTGATAGTAAGAATAAGAAAGGTAGCATAGGCAAGGTCAAGATCGGACAGTATGCGGCCTCGTTTGAAGATGCCTTATTTGCCCTAGACCAAGATGGCGCCTACACTGAGCCGGTACAGACGTCGGCTGGTTTTCACATTATCTTGCGTAAGAGCAAAGAAGACCTCAAGGACTATGAGAACTTCTACCGCCTGATGGATAATAAGATCGAGCGACTACCACGATACAAGGAGGAGAAAGAGCAGCTGATCACACGCATCAAGGCCAAGCACAATTATAAGGTCAATGAGGCTGCACTTACAGAGTTTGTCAGTACCGTGGGTGAGGATTTTTATACCTACAAGTGGGCCGTAGGCGATGTAGAGGATGTAGAAGTATTCCGCTTTAATGACAACATATATAAGATGGCGGACTTCGCAGCCTATCTCAAGAAAAATGTCAAGAGCAGACAGCGATACAGTAAGACTAAGTCTACCAATGTCGCTGTACGAGAGCTCTTAGAGAAATATAGTAATGAGGAGGCTATTCTATATGAAGAGACGAACCTAGAGGCATCTTATCCTGACTTTAGAAATCTGATGCGGGAGTACCGAGAAGGTATCTTGCTCTTTGAGGCAAGCAAGGTAAACGTCTGGGACAAGGCCAGTGCGGATACTATGGGTCTTAAGCGTTTTTATGAAAACAACAGAACAAGGTATCGTCACCCTGCTATGGCAGATGTAACGACGGTGACCGCTATGACGACGGACGCCAAGCAGCTTAGAAAGATCAAGAAGATGATCGCCAAAAAGGGCATCCCTGCAACCCTTGCGAAGTACAACAAGAAGAATCCATCCTTCATCAGTTCAGCAGAATCACAGGTAGAGCAAGGTTCTAATAATATGCTGGTTAAGAACTGGCAATCGGGTGCCATCAGCGAGCCCGTCGTCAACGCTGCAAAGGGTACGAGTACGATCACGATGGTCAGCAACATAGTAGACGGACGTACCAAATCTCTCTCAGAGGCTAGAGGTTATGTGATTGCCGACTATCAGGATTACTTAGAAAAGCAGTGGGTACGAGAGCTCAAGGCCGAGTTCCCGATAGAGACTAACAAGCAGATTCTCAAACGTCTCATCAAATAAGTCATCATCCGGTCGTACATACTGATCATATTATCCATCATTTGTGTCAGCGCTTGCGTGGACCAGCGTGCAGATATAGACAGGGGCGACGTCGTGGCCTCCGTCTATGACCGCTATCTATACCATGATGACCTCGCTAGCCTGATTACAGAGGGCATGCCCATACAGGATAGCGTGGCGACGGTAGAGTCTTATATCGATAAGTGGACGAGAGACCAGGCAGTGATCGTAGAGGCAGAGCGATATGTGGCAGATGATATCAACATAGACCGACTAGTGGACGATTATCGGTCGTCTTTACTATCCTACACCTACGAGAAGCGGCTCGTCGAGGATAAGCTCGATACCGTCATTACAGAGTCGGACTACGACAGGGTATATGCTACACATGCAGACCAGATGCCCCTTAATGAAGCGGTACTCACTTACGAGTACTTTAGCGTACCCGCAAAAGCTAGAGGGATAGATCGTTTTTTGTCTGACTGGCGCAGTGATCGTAAAGAGCGGGTAGAGAAGTTTCTGTCAAAGAACGCCATCTCATTTGAGGTGGATACTACTAACTATACCTCGGCGTCAGTACTGCTGACAAGGCTACCACGGGGATTTGAGAAAAAACGACTCAAGGCGGGTGCTAGGCATATCGTTAATCACAATGACGCCGAGCACTTCGTTCATATCCTAGAGTACCATGATCGCGGCGACCGTCCACCACTGACATATATCAAGGAGACGTTGCGCAAGCGTATACTCAATGATCGTAAGCAGGCATTAATGCAGGCTGTACGAGATAACTTATATCACATCGCCCTCGATAACAATAAGATCAAGCGGCACTCACTGAGCACACAATAATGATGACAAATAGACACCCCCTCACTTACAGATCACTACTGCTGTCACTCACCCTCCTAGTAGCTGTGTCGGTACAGTCGCAGCAGGTGATCGATAAGGTCGTAGCACGAGTAGGTAGTGAGCTCGTATTGCTGTCGGATCTTGAGGAGCAGTTCCTCTATATCGACAAGCAAGAGGGCGGCGTGACACCAGACTACCGGTGCGGTATCATGGAGAATATCATAGCGCAGAAGGTCATTATATATCAAGCCCAGCTAGATAGTGTAGAGGTACTGCCAGCAGAGCTAGAGGCACAACTTGACTATCGCTTTGAGACGATACTGCGCCAGATGAATGGGGATGAGGCCTTCTTTAAGGACTACTACGGATTTACAGTAGCGGAGATGCGCGAGCGAGTACGGGACGATCAGCGCCAGCAGATACTCGCAGAGAAGATGCAGGGCAAGCTCATCTCAGAGGTCTCGGTTACTCCTAAGGAGGTAGAGGCATTCTACGATCGCATACCGCAAGACAGCCTGCCTTTTCTCAATGCGGAGGTGGAGATCTCGGAGCTAGTCGTTAAGCCACAGGTTAATGCAGAGCAGAGGCAGATCACACTAGACCGCATCACTCAAGTACTAGCAGATCTCCAACTGGGCGATATCTCATTCGAGGAGGCTGCTAAGAAGTATAGCGTAGACGGATCAGCAAAGGCAGGTGGAGACCTAGGCTGGGCCAAGCGTGGTATATATGTACCTGAGTTCGAGGCAGCAGCTTTCCAGCTAAAGAAAGGAGAGATGAGCGAGGTAGTCGAGACGGAGTTCGGCTTTCACATCATAGAGCTGATCGAGAGACGGGGTAACTCTATACATGCGCGACACATCTTGATGACACCCTCTATTACCATGGACGATGAGCAAAAAGCAAAAGACCTACTAGATAGTGTGCGGAACCTGATCGTGCTAGACTCCATATCATTTGGCAAGGCTGTGAAGCAGTACTCGCTCGAGGAGCTGCCGAGTTATGGTAACAGTGGCCGTGTAAAAAACCCCAAGACGGGCAATACGTTTTTTGAGACGGGCGACCTAGATCCAGACGTGTACTTTGAGATCGTAGATCTAGAGCCGGAGGAAGTGTCCAATGTGATCGAGATGACAGACATGAGAGGCGCGACGATGTATAAGATCGTAAAGCTGATCTCAGAGACCAAGCCACATAAGGCCAATCTAAGGCAGGACTACAATAAGATAGCCCTCTTTGCCAAAGAAAGTAAGAAGACAGAGCACTTCAACGAGTGGGTTACCGAGAAGATGGGCGAGACATACATCCGAGTTGATCGCGAGTATGACTACTGCGAAAACCTCATACGGTGGATAGATTCGGATAACTAGTGATCATTAAGACAGCTTTGCTTGTTACTACATGCAGCACATAAGCTGACGAAACTCAAACTACTGAATACTATGACTAGACTAGCCCTCCTCTTACTACTGCCTTTGTTCGTGTCGATAGGCTGCAAGTCCAAGGACGTAGTGATGGCACCAGCTCCTACCGAGCTAGAAGATGCCTTGCTGTGGAAGATCAGTAAAAAGGGTATGCAACACGATAGCTACCTCTATGGTACTATTCATATCATCAATAGCGAAGATTACTTCTTACCCAAAGGCACACTGTCTGCCATGGATGCCTCGTCCAAGATGATGTTCGAGATAGACATGACGGAGATGAGCGACCCTGCTAAGCAGATGGGTATGCTCAACAAGGCTTTTATGAGTGATGGTAAGACGCTAGGCGATCTATTGTCAGATGAGGACTATGCCATCGTCGAGGCACACTTTAAGGATCAGGGCTTGCCACTATTTATGCTAGAACGTATCAAGCCCATGTTTCTATCCGTATTCGCAATGGGTGGAGATGGCATCGACATGGGAGGCCTACAGGATGGCAGCATCAAGTCTTACGAGATGGAGTTTATGGAGATCGCTCAACAACAGGACAAGCCCGTGGGTGGTCTAGAGACGATTGACTACCAGATTAGTGTCTTTGACTCCATACCGTATGATGAACAAGCTAAGATGCTCGTCGAGATGATCCAGGAGTCTGATAGTGGCTCAGAGCAGTTCGATGATATGGTCAAGATGTACCGCTCGCAGGATATCAATACGATGGCAGGATCACTACAAGACGAAAAGTCTGGCATGGGTGATTATGAAGATATACTCCTGCGCAAGCGTAATGAAAACTGGATACCCGTGATGGGCAAGGAGATGGCGGCACAGCCCACATTCTTCGCAGTAGGAGCGGCTCACCTAGGTGGTCGATACGGTGTGATACCACTATTGAGACAGGCGGGTTACTCGCTTACTCCGGTCAGTCAGGTACAGTAAGTCATGGCGATCGTCAAGACTATCAATGGTCATACTCCCCGCATGGGTACAGGTACATGGCTAGCAGAAAATGCCGTGGTGACTGGCGATGTCGTCATCGGTGACAACTGTAGTGTCTGGTACCATGCCGTCATCAGAGGAGATGTTAACCACATTGAGATCGGTGATAATACCAATGTGCAGGATGGTGCCGTCGTACACGGTAGTACAGGAGGGCCACCCACCGTTGTAGGATCTGATGTGAGTATAGGTCATCGGGCTATCGTCCATGGCTGCATTATCGAAGATGCCGTGCTGATAGGGATGGGAGCCATCGTCCTAGACCTAGCTGTAGTCAAGACCGGGGCCATCGTCGCTGCTGGAGCTGTCGTCACCGGCGGCAAGGTGCTAGAGGGTGGTTACATATATGCGGGTACACCTGCAAGACCTATCAAGCCCATCACAGAGGCGATGCGGCAGTCATACATAGCAGAGATAGCAGCAGGCTATACCCAACTCAAAAACTTACAGTAGGTAGTCTCATAAATGGATACCTCTACTATCACCTGACAACTTACGACCCAGTAACATCGTTTACCTTAGCGGTAGCAACTAACTATTATGGTACGACTGACAGATACGATTAAGCACATATTATTCATTAATGTGATTGTGTTTCTGGTTGTACATTTTATGTTGCCAAGATTCCTTGATACGGGTACTATACGACAGTATTCTGTTTTGTTTAGCCCTGATACTGGGTACTTTGAGCCTGTGCAGATCGTGACCAATATGTGGAACCACGCAGACTTTAGACACCTCCTGTTTAATATGCTGGGTCTCATATTTCTAGGTCCGGTCGTAGAGCAGACGCTGGGAGAAAAGCGGTTTTTTATCTTATACCTCACGGCTGGTATCGCAGGCGGGCTACCTACCCTCTTGATGCCGCAGGCAGCCGTGCTAGGAGCCAGTGGCGCTGTGCTGGGAGTAGTAACGGCCTTCGCTGCGATGTACCCCAATATGCAGCTTAGGCTACTCTTTCCTCCCATACCCGTAAAGGCCAAGTATCTCGTGGCGGCATATATCGCCTACGACCTGTTCTTTGCAGTGAGTGGAGCTAATACCGGCATTGCACATTATGCCCACCTAGTAGGCGCCTTGATGGGTTTTGCACTCGTCATTTACTGGGGCCTATTCAATCTAAGATCAAGATAATCCTACTATGCTGCAGTCACTAGTACAAGATCTTAAGCACAACTACCGCCATGGTAATATGGTCACCCGCCTGATCATTATCAATGTGGCCGTATTTGTCGTAACCGCCTTGACCAAGGCATTTGCACCGAGCTTTTACAACGCAGTAATACTGGAGTATCTGGCACTACCTGCAGACCTGTGGAAGCTACTGACTAGACCATGGACTGTCCTCACCCACATGTTTATACATAGCGGAGGCTGGCACCTGATATGGAATATGCTGATGCTTTATTGGTTTGGGCGAATCGTAGGTGACCTGCTCAAAGACAATCGTATATGGCCACTATACCTTCTAGGTTCACTGGCTGGTGCAGTAGCTTACATCATTAGTTTCCACTTGCTGAGTAATGTTGTAGGAGCAAGAGCCGTAGGCGCCTCAGCTGGTATCATGGCTATAGTAGCCGCAGCAGGAGCTATAGCGCCTGACTACAATATGAGGTTGATCCTGCTAGGCGACGTACGACTCAAGTACATTGTAGCCGTATTGATATTTGTCGATGTACTGTCTGCTAGTGGATATAGTAATGCTGGCGGTGCCGTAGCCCACCTAGGTGGTGCTGTGCTCGGCTTTGCGTTCGTAGCGCAACTACGCAATGGCTATGATATGACGACAGGGGTCAATCGAGTGACCGATTGGGTAGCTAACTTAGGGCGAGTACAGGAGACTAGGTCGGCACAGCGAAATCGTAAGTCGCCGCTCACCGTCAAGCATCGTACCCAGCCTAAGCGATCTAAGGCAGCGCCTCCATCAGGAGGTCCAGACTTACAGCAGCAGGTCGATCAGATCCTTGACAAGATCAAGAGTTCTGGTTACGACAGCCTTACCAAGTCTGAGCGAGAGATATTACTCAAGGCCTCTAAGGATAGCTAGATGCTACGCAGACTATTTTGGTGGCTCACTTGCGGCGTGTCTATAGTTACGGCCCTATCGATGGTGGTGCCATTCGTGTCGCCTACTTACTGGTCCGTGTTGCCTGTATTAGGTTTGGCTTTTCCAGTGCTGGTGGTGGCGTGTATCGTGCTAGCTCTTATCTGGCTGACGATCAGCAAGCGGCGGGCTATTTTGCCATTGCTTATGGTGGTCATTGCCCTGGCGTTTATGCCTAGGTACATCAACTTTGGCGCCGTCTCTATAGCACCAGATACCTTTACGATTGCAACTTATAACTTGAGTAATGCCCTAGCAGGATACGATAGGCAGAAAGAGAAAAGGGCAAGCAAGCGGGAGCGGCTAGAGGATTTTCTCCATCAATTGAGACCTATCGATATCGTCTGTGTGCAAGAGCGGGGTGCTTTCGCAGCAGAGGTGTTGGCCGCCGTATTTAACGAACACTACACCCATAGCCACAAGGGCAAAGGTGCTGCCATCCTTAGTCGATTTCCTATAGTCGATCAGGGCATCATCGACTTCGGTACAGTGACGAATAGCTGTCTATGGGCAGACCTCCGTGTAGGCGACGGGATTGTCAGGGTATACAGCACCCACTTTCAGAGCAATATGATCACGATGGATACCAAGCGTATACTGGACGGTGAGGCTCCCGCTAAGCAGGGTAGAGGTTTTCGGGTGCGGCGGGTATTTAAAAACTTCGTGGCTAATCACCTCATTCGACTAGACCAGGGTAAGTTGGTCAAGCAGCATATCGCTAGTAGCCCTTACCCAGTGCTGCTGTGTGGTGACTTTAACGATGTGCCTATGTCGAGGCTCTACCAGAGTTTTGCGGATATACTAGACGATTCCTTCATCGATAGGGGGGCCGGTCTAGCTACGACCTTCGCGGGACACATCCCATTTTTGCGCATCGACTATATCTGGCTGAGTAAGACGCTAGAGGCCCACAGTCACAAGGTCGTCAAGGGCTCAGGCTTTAGTGATCACAATCCCGTTGTAGTAGAGGTCGGTATCTAGGGCACTAAAGTAGTACCAAGCCAGTTGTTGGCTCTGTCATACCTCACGCGGTGGTGGGGCTGCCCTAGCAGTAGTGCATCATAAGATACTACCGTCGCCTCTATGAGTGCAAAGTGCATCTCGTCTGCATGCCCATACGTATCAGCGGCTACTCCTGGAGCGACATCGGTGCTGTAATCTGTCGCTCGCTTGCTGGCTTTCTCTTGGTGCTGATCGTATAGGTTGCCGCTTTGGATTATTCTGCAGTCGCATTTGGCTCTTACCTGTAGCTTTTTTCTAGGATCATAGCAAGTGATCTCAGCAATTGGGTGAGTAGTGAGTGCCTCTACCTTAGGGCTCCTGCTATCTGTGTAGATCATAAATCGGTGGTGCTCCATAGACCATCCGCGATTGACTACCCAGCGTGCCTGGCTAGACTCTCCGTCGAAGCTGC
The DNA here is from genome assembly GCA_964389475.1 of uncultured Saprospiraceae bacterium. Taxonomy (GTDB): domain Bacteria; phylum Bacteroidota; class Bacteroidia; order Chitinophagales; family Saprospiraceae; genus CAYMFD01. The sequence continues at coordinate 10,279 of CAYMFD010000013.1, read as the reverse complement.
TCAGGACCAAGGTCGTAAAAGCATGCCGCCGATCTGCATTGGCTCTAGCTAGCTGGCTGCACAAGTATCCGAAGTCTAGTGTGATGCTGTCCTTGCTCATTTTTTATGCTGCTTGTATGGTTAGTATTAATCACCGTACCTTTAGAGTTCACTTGTACTGGTCCTTATGTTACGTTTTGCTTGTTGTTTTGTCTTAACCCTTAGTGTAACATCTCTTTCACTTGCCCAACTTAACACTGTTCTTAAAAGCAATGTTGATGGTATAGATGTGACGGGATATTCTGATGTATGGGGTTATGAGCATGATGGTAGTGAGTATGCAGTGATTACGGGACGTAGTTCTATTCATATATATAACGTAGACGACTGTAGCAATCCATTGCAGGTTCTTGCACACACCGGATTAGTCACGACTACATGGAGAGATTGTAAAGAATATGGTGACTATGTATATTGTTGTTTGGATAATAATTCCACAGAACCAATGTGGATTATTAATAAGAATACCTATGCTGTCTCATCTCATACTGTGAGTGATCGTGTTGTTAAGGCACACAATATCTTTATTGACAAGCCTAATGATAGGTTGTATGCTGTAGGGACTGCTGGCACCAGTAACGACAGGCTTAAGATTTACGATTTAGCCGCTAACCCTGCAAATCCCCCTCTACTCAAGAACATTGACTTAAGAACACGTGACAATACGATGAGTGGTAACTACTACATCCATGACATGTACGTCAAAGACCACATAGGATATGCTAACCACGGGTATGATGGATTAAGGATTTGGGACTTTACAGATGTCAATAATATCACGCTGTTGAGCGAATCACAAACAAATGCTGGTAGTTACAACCATAGTAGTTGGCTTCATGAGAATGGCGATATCCTTTACGTAGCATATGAGGTGCCCTTAGGTGAAGCAATGGAAATACTAGATGTCTCTGATCTTAGTAATCCATTCCCTGTAGGTACTTTTAAAGATCCTAATTTACCACTTCCGCATACGAATGTGACACCCCACAATCCATTTGTACACAATGACAAACTGTACATATCGTATTACGAGGATGGTATGAAAGTATATGACGTAAGTAATGCAGTATCACCGCAGTATATAGGCTACTATGATACCTACCCTAACAATACTAGCTATACAGGGTACAACGGGAATTGGGGCACTTACCCCTTCTTGTCTAGTGGCTGCATCCTAGCAAGTGATCGTTCAACCGGCTTATATATGCTAGAAGAGATCTATCCACCGGAGTCTGTGATATCCGTTGATGAGAGTATCGTATTTGCGACTAGCGGCGAGGGTATCCTCATGCGAGACAAAAACGAAAACTATTATCGACTTACAGTCAATATTCTAAGTAACAAGGTAGACCTACAGCCCGTGAGTTCACCGCAGCCTAGCGCTACGGCCCTCAATGCTGATCTCTACTTTACTCAGCACGCCAAGGCACCACTTATAAAGCAGAACAATATCTATTATGCCATGGAAATAGGTCCTAATGGTGATCTGGTAGTCAATAATTTTACCATCCCACCCGCTACCGCCGTTGATCATACTGGCTCCATCGCGATGGATGCTTACACATCAGGCATAATCCTTACTGGCCCTAGTGGAGACTGCTATAAGGTGTCCGTTACAGATCAGGGTACGCTAGACATTGAGGTGATCACCTGCCCATAACCTAGAGTATCTCTTTGAGGATAGGTAGAGACTTGAGTGGCTTGAACGATTCGATGTGCAAGCGATAGTAGTCGATAAGTGACTTGAGCAGTGTCGCTCTTGTCTTTCCAGATAGGTCCACCTCATGCGGCTGTCTGTGCAGAAGTAAGTGGACTAGATGCGCCAGTCGAGGCTCTAGGTAGTATGCTGAGATGGGACTCTTGGTAAATCTGCCTTCCATCAAGTCAAAATACTCGCCATCTACATAAGTGCTATCTGGCGCAAAACCCAGATAGATGCTCAAGCGCAGCAAAAAGCTAAGCGGCACATTGGCCAGCGGGGCTTCGGTATGATCTATATATTGGTATTGCTCCAGCAGAAAGTCAAAAAGGATTTCATGCTCTTCTCCGCTGATCAGGCACTGGCGGCTCACCTCTAGGATGAATGTCCCTATCGATGACCGTACGACATCGTAGGGCAGTTGCAGGTAGTGATGTGCTAGTTTGACCTCTTTGATTCTAGCTAGCTTGCCATCGCTGCGATCGTAGGCGACGATGTCGAGTATGGTCATCAGCTGGTAGTAGCTAGCTGTGGATCGGCCTTTTTTGGATCTTACGCCATTGATAATGTATGACCTCATGCCTCGCTCGCGAGTGTACAGGTCAGCGATGAGGCTGGACTCCCCATACTTGATGGTGCGACATACTATGGCCTGGCTCTTAAATGTCCCCATTATCTAAAACTCCCACCCGTCTTCTATCGGTTCGACCTTGATAGATCGTTTCGTCTCGATACGGCTCTTTTGTCGTTCTAGTATCAGCTGCGCTATAGCTTCGTTAGGTGCTAGCTGACTGACTGGGCTGAGGGCGGCAGATATCTGGTGTTCAGGTATGTCAAGGCGATAGAGGTAGGACATCAGCAAGTCGATATCTCCAGCAAGCAGCTCTGTGACTCGGATGGTCAGCAGGCGTAGCATTTCAGCTTCGTCGGCCTCTTCTCGTGGCTTGAGGTCAAAATCGTCCGCCACTATTTCTATCAAACCTTTCATAGATACAAAAGTACTTCATTACCAATTGATTGGTGGTGGCTAAAGGCCCAAGATGCAGCCTCCCTCGATTTTATGTATCTTTGCACACGATTTAGGAGCAAGATAGAGGCAGCCACGGTCTGTGAGCATTTCTATCCATTACAAGAGAACGAAGTATCAGATAAATATATGAGTAAGAAGAGAGTCCTGTTTGTCACTCAGGAGATGGAGCCTTATTCGCTCGCCTCAGATATATCTACGCTTGTCAGAAGACTTACGCAGTATACCAACGATAAAGGATTTGAGATTAGAATCCTCATGCCCAGATTTGGTACGATCAACGAGAGACGCCACCGCCTACATGAGGTGGTACGACTGTCTGGTATGAATATCATTGTAGATGACGAGGATTACCCGCTGATCATCAAGGTAGCTTCGCTGCCAGGTGCTCGTATACAGGTGTACTTCTTAGATAATGATGAGTTCTTTAAGCGCAAGATGATCTTCTTAGACGGAGACGATAAGCCGTTTGAAGACAATACTGAGCGGACTGTTTTCTTCTGTAAGGGTGTGATCGAGACAGTCAAGAAGTTTGGCTGGGCTCCTGACATCGTACACTGTAATGGCTGGATGGCGAGTATGGTACCTGCCTACCTGCGTACGGTATACCTCAAGGATCCTATCTTTTCTAATAGTAAGATCGTATACTCTCCGTACCAACTTGATGTTGATGCTGGATTGACGGAAGACTTCGTAGAGACTGCGGCTATCAATAACATGGAGTCAGACCTACTAGCGCCATACCTCACGGATGGTAAGCTAGCGTTGAATGCTGGTGCCATGCATTTTGCAGATGCCGTATATGTGGGTAGCAAGGAGCTAGACGATGTCACTACTGCCGCTGTACAGACAGCCAAAGATGCGGAGAAGTCCGTACTAGACTACGTCGAGATCGAAGAAGCGCCTGCGTCTATCCTCGAGTGGTATATGTCGCTGTTACCAGCTGACGAGACTGAGGAAGAAGAAGCATAGGTTCATTTAATTAAGAAATACTTCACACTTGTGTAATATCACAATGTGTGAGGCCCCGTCGTTTAATAGCCGATGATATATAGTCAGATTACAAGTTTTGCCAGCGGGACGTTTAGGAGGTTCACTACTGTTGTTTCTTTCGCCTGCCTACTACTCTGCGTACAGGCATGTGGAGACCCATCGCCTGTAGGTGCTGGTGTACTAGATGGAGAACGGTTAGACCTGACCTTCGCGGATGACTTTGAGATAACTGCTCGTACGGTCTATCCGCGGCTACAACCCACTACATACAGGAGGAGGTCTAACTCGGTCAATCCAGTAGATATCAGCAATAGGTTCTTAGGAGCACTAGATGACCCTATCACCGGTGGTGTAGAGTTTGCCCAGTACTTTAGGCTATCAAGGTCTACGGCCAATCCAGAATTCGACGGTGCGACGATAGACAGTGTCATACTCAGTATCAACTATGGTAACCAAGTGTATGGTGACCAGGCTGAGGTGCATACCCTCGAAGTGTTCGAGCTAGTAGACCCCTTCGACGGTGTAGATACTATCCGAGCTAATGACCCAGTGCAGAGTGGTGCATTCTTAGGAGGAGAGACCTTTATACCAGCGCCAGAGGATACGATACTGATCATACAGCATGGCGAGGGTACGGTAGCAGAGCTATCTCCACAGATCAGAATACCACTAGACATAAGTATAGGAGAGGCGATCATCAGTGATACCTCGATCATAGCTAGTGATAGTGCTCTGCAGCAATTTTTGCCTGGACTACTATTGAGATCACGAGCGACTAATAGTGTCTTTTCGCTTAACCTGTCGAGCAGTCTTAACAATGCGGCGGTCAGCCCTAACGGTGTGACGATCTTCTACGAACTTAACGATACGACGAGGGCTCAGTACAAGCTCAATATAGATAGTGAGATCGCCTCCTTCTTCGAGCATGACTTCGATAGAGGTTCGGTCATAGATGCCATTGACGACGAAGCGTATGGTGATAGCCTACTGATCATCCAAGGCCTGGCTGGTGTTAATGTAGAGCTCGATTTCGGTGATATAGATAGACTGGAGGGAGAGGTGCTTAACTTTGCGGAGCTCACGATGGTCGTTGCTAACGCCGACATAGATCCTATGGCCGAGGAGTTGTACCCACCGAGCGATATCTTGGTAGGTCGGTATGACGAGGAGGATAGCACTAGGCTGGTATCTACGAGAGACTTTGCGGTTGCATTTGAAGAACAAGATGTTAGTCGCCTATTCGGTGGTATCATCGAGGAGGTCGAGATCGACGGAGAGACCGTCCAGCAGATAAGAATAAATGTGACCAGTCACCTAAAAGAAGTGCTAGATGGTACCTTGGCAGATGACAAGGTCGTCATGGCGCTGGTGAGTAAGGTACAGCGACCCGGTCGTACGGTGATCTACGGACCCGGGCATAGTCGATACCCCATGAGACTAAGCGTAACATTTACTGATGTTCAATAATCAAAAAGTATGTGTGGTATAGTAGCCTATATTGGCCAGCAAGAAGCTTATCCTATCGTCATCGAAGGTCTACAGCGTCTTGAGTACAGAGGATATGATAGTGCAGGTGTATCTATCGTAAATGATGGAGAGATCCAGACGATTAAGAAGAAGGGAAAGGTAAAAGACCTACTCAAAGCGGCTAAGAAGAAAGATGTCTCTGGCCATGTAGCCATAGGTCATACTAGATGGGCCACACACGGTAAGCCCAATGATGTCAATGCCCATCCGCACCATAGTGGCAATGGTCGCCTCAGCCTAGTACACAACGGTATCATCGAGAACTATGATGCCCTTAAAAAGCTACTATCTGACATAGGTCACACCTTTGAGAGTGATACAGATACAGAGGTGCTGATACACCTGATCGAGGAGTACCAGACGAGAGATACCCTGTCACTCACGGAGGCTGTACGTAAAGCACTGCTCAAGGTAGAAGGTGCCTACGCCATCGTAGTGGTGGATCGAGAAGATCCCGACGTCATCGTGGGAGCACGTAAGAGTAGCCCGCTCGTCTTCGGTATAGGAGATGATGAGTACTTCCTCGCTAGTGACGCCTCACCTATCATCAAGTTTACCAATAGGGTCATATATCTAGAGGACAACGAGATCATCACCATCACCAATGGTGGAGACTATGCTATTATAAATACGGAGAATAAGGTCATGTCTCCCGTCGTAAAAGAGCTAGATCTCAAACTAGAGGAGATAGAGAAGGGCGATTACGACCACTACATGCTCAAGGAGATCTACCAGCAGGATAAGACCGTGGCCGACTCTATGCGTGGACGCATCAGTAGCAAAGAAGGCTGGGTGACACTCGGCGGTATGCAGGACCACCTCAAGCGAATGGTCAATGCGGACCGCGTCATATTCGTAGCATGTGGTACTAGCTGGATATCTGCTCTAATAGGCGAGTACCTGCTGGAGGAAATAGCAAGGATACCAGCCGAGGTGGAGTACGCCTCTGAGTTTAGGTATCGCAATCCTATTTTGACCAATAAGGATATAATCATAGCCATATCACAGTCAGGCGAGACGGCTGATACGCTGGCAGCCCTAGGCATGGCTAAAGAGAAAGGTTGCCTGCTCTATGGTATAGTCAATGCCGTAGGTAGCAGTATCGCAAGGATAACTGACTGTGGTAGTTACACCCATGCAGGTCCTGAGATCGGTGTAGCCTCAACTAAGGCATTTACCTCTCAACTGGTGGTCCTCACACTGATGGCACTTAACCTAGGTAGAGAGCGAGGTACCATCAGCACGTCTGAGTATCACAAGCTGATTACAGCCCTAGAGAACATACCTAAGCTAGTAGAGCGACTACTGTCTCAAGACGAAAAGATAAAGTATATCGCATCTGAGATGCAGCATGCCGAGAATGCGCTGTACCTTGGTAGAGGTTATAACTTCCCTATAGCACTAGAGGGAGCCCTTAAGCTCAAGGAGATCAGCTATATACACGCAGAGGGATATCCTGCTGCAGAGATGAAGCATGGGCCGATAGCCTTGATAGATGAGTCTATGCCAGTCGTTGTGATAGCGACTAATAAGAGTGCTTATGAGAAAATCGTAAGTAACATACAAGAAGTAAAAGCCCGGAAGGGTATCGTGGTAGCTGTCGTAGTCGAAGGCGATACGATGATCAAAGAACTAGCTGACTACATAATCGAAATACCAGAAACAGAGGAACCGCTCACACCGATCTTATCCGTAATACCACTACAACTACTAGCGTATCATATCGCTGTACTACGTGGATGTGATGTCGACCAGCCTCGCAATCTAGCCAAATCAGTGACCGTCGAATAGGTCAATGGCTAACACAAAAACAAATATGCAAGACCTAACAAAGGAGCTACTGCTAGAGTATAATAGTAAGAGACCAGATTTAGTCATATCAGAATATGGCAGACACGTGCAGAAATTAATACGTCATGCACAGAAGATCGAAGACCTAGAGCTTAAGCAGGCCTTCGTCGATAAGGTAGTCGACCTTATGCACCAGATGAATCCTACACAGAAAAATGTGCAGGAGTACAGAGAAAAACTGTGGAAACACCTTTTCAGAATTGCCTCTTACGACTTAGAGGGTGTAGTACCGCCTACTGGTGAAGTACCGACTATCGATGAGTCTAAGATCAAGCCCAATAAGGTAGAGTACCCTAAGTCATCCTTCAAGTTTAGACACTACGGGTCACTGGTACAGTCGATGGTCAACAAGGCCATAGCGATGGAGGACGAAGAGATGCGTGACGAGTACGTGCAGGCGATCGGCTACTATATGAAGATCGCTTACAAAAACTGGAACCGTGATCACTACGTCAATGATGACATCATCAAGCATGACCTCGTGGCTATGTCCGGCGGTAAGATTACCATCGCTGAGTCTTTCTCACTAGACCATATCAAGTACACACCTAGTACTAGTACGCCTAATCGCAGAAAGAACAATAACAACAGTAACAATAAGCGACGTAGTAAGAATAGAAACTACAAGAAGAGGAATAACAATAACCGTCATCGCAACTAGTAAATCTTACTGGGCCTACCTTTGGTCATTGTGAAGTGGTACAAAGACGATATCCTCAACTTTTGTAGTAAGCTATCTATACGGCGACTATTTAATGCCAGTAAGCTGCTCATCAGTTTTTACCTGACTAAGCTGTTTAAGAGGCCGATACAGTGGGGGGTGCCTATGACAATATCCATAGAGCCTACCACTGCGTGTAACTTGCGATGTCCCGAGTGTCCGAGTGGACTACGATCCTTCTCCAGGGCCACGGGTAATCTTAAGAAAGACTTCTTTACCTCTACCATCGACCAGCTGGCTGGTAGGCTGATCTACCTGATATTTTACTTCCAGGGCGAACCCTACATCAATCCTGACTTCCTAGAGATGGTCAAGCATGCCAGCGACCGAGGCATCTATACGATCACCAGTACCAATGGGCACTTCCTCAATGACGACAATGCTCGACGTACTATCGAGTCTGGCCTAGATCGTATGATTATATCTGTCGATGGTACCACCCAGGAGGTATACGAAAACTATCGTAAGGCGGGTAAGCTAGAGACGGTACTCCAGGGGGCACGTAATGTCGTTAAGTGGAAGAAGGAGCTTAATAGCAAGACGCCGCATATCATCTTTCAGTTCTTGGTAGTCAAGCCCAATGAGCACCAGATACCTGAGATATACAAACTAGCCGAGGAGATCGGTGTAGATGAGGTTAAGCTCAAGACAGCACAGGTATACGACTACGAGCACGGCAATGAGCTGATCCCTACGATAGACAAGTACAGTCGCTACCGCCAGCAGTCTGATGGTACATACAGGGTCAAAAACCAGCTGCTCAACCACTGCTGGAAACTCTGGCACGCCTGTGTGATCACATGGGATGGGATGGTAGTGCCTTGCTGTTTTGACAAGGACGCAGACCATCAGTTGGGCGACCTTAAGTCAGCTACATTCGAGGAGGTGTGGCGCAGTGATAGCTACCGTCAGTTTAGGCTGAGCCTACTCCAGGGACGAGATCAGATAGACATCTGTACCAACTGTACGGAGGGGTGTAGTGTATGGGCAGAAGATTGACTCGGCAGCTTTATTGTTTGACCATCACGATTGCGTAAACTATATTTAAGCCATCGGAGAGCTGTGTTTTTAGTTAAAGCAGATTAGCCATTGATCTAGCACCGCTTACACATTGAGTAATCAGCAATGTGTAAGCATTGATATTGTTATGGTCTCACTTTATGAGTATTGTAGCGTCTTTGGTACAGTTTTTCCATTAAGAAACGATAATAAAAGAGAGTTGTGATACAGCGTCATGCTGTATGGCAGTTCGCTCTATCATGAGAACTTAAGTAAAGCAGTCTACATACGTTGATACTCTACAAAGCAATTATCCAAGGCAAACTAGTTTTCGCCACCAAGAAGTCTTTCGACAAGGTGTACGAACAGTACGAATATAGAGCTGAGAATCATCATCGGGGCAACTTGATGTACTCTGAGGAAGAGATCTTCTTTGAGGACTCGCTCACCCTCGATATCCCTAGAAAAGTAGGGCAGGTGATGGAGAAGAGCTTTAAAAATACCGGTAGCCTGTTAGAGTACTGTGCCCAGTTTGCCATTACGGGTAATATCGTGATGTGGTTAATGGACGAGGGTAAGATCAGGTCTCAGTTTACGATAGAGCCCAAGAGCGAAAAAAGTGCCGTCATGCACTACCTCAAGGGCAAGTCTCTTAAGGATGAGGGACTCCACGAAGAGGCCATCGAATCTCTGACCAAGGCCATCGACAAGTATGATCGTCATAGTCAGGCCTACGAGCGAAGGGCCAAGGTTAACTTCATCATGAAGAAGTATGCCGATGCGCTGCGAGACTACAACAAGAGTATCAAGTTAGAGACTAATAACCCGCACGCCTACTATGGCCGTGCCAAGGTGCATATGATCAACGAGGACTGGGAGCTGGCAATTACCGATTATAATAGTGCCATCGGTAAGTCATTCGCCCTACAGCCACTGTACTGGAAGGCGAGACGTCTGAAGTCGATCTGCCACTACCAACTCAAGCAGTGGAAGGATATGGCCTTTGACCTAGGCCTGTTCTCTAAGCGTAAGTTCGACGCCAAGAGCCCTAACGTGTTCTGGAAGCGGTGGGCGAGGGTCCACTATGCTATTGCCTTGATAGAGTTAGAAGACTACGTCCTGGCGATAGACTCACTTACCAAGGCCCTAGAGATGCCTGAGCTTGACGATGGGGTAGACCATGGCGAGATACTACGCCATCGAGCTATTGCTAAGAAGAAGGCAGGTAAGAATGGCCACATCAAGGACTTTAAAGAGGCGGTCAAGCTAGGTGATACCATAGCTGCACAGTGGCTCAAGGGTTAAGTCGACTACTCCTTACTTAGGCCCATACAATGAGCCTATTCTACGATTTACGATGAGATCTACTTTATACCATTTCTGCTACAGAATTTCACTTATTTTTTGCCTTATTCTTCATCAT
>CAYMFD010000012.1:41955-56817 GCA_964389475.1 uncultured Saprospiraceae bacterium | reverse complement strand
GTGTAGCGAAGCGGAATCGAAATCTCCGACCCACTCCTACCTATCCACATCAAGTCGCCTAGGCGCAAAAAGGAAGGCGACGCAAACAACTTCAATTAAGACATAGCGTTTAACTTCGCAGATCGATAATCAGAAGGGTCGTAGAATTACAGGATGTCAGTAGAAGTTAGGCAACTTACGAAGGTATATGGGCAGCAGAGGGCGGTAGATGATCTATCCTTCTCTACGCGTGCGGGACAGATTCTGGGCTTCTTGGGGCCCAATGGTGCGGGCAAGTCCACGACCATGAAGATGCTGACGGGGTACATAGCCCCATCATCAGGAGATGCTACCGTCGCCGGATACAGCATCCTTGAGGACTCTCTCGAGGTACGACGTAAGGTCGGCTACCTGCCGGAGCACAATCCTCTATACCTCAACATGTATGTGCGGGAGTACCTACAGTTCGTGGCGGGGGTACATCGTATCAAGGACAAGAAAAAGCGGATAGAGTCACTCATAGACATGACAGGGCTAGGCAGAGAACAGCACAAACTCGTGGGAGCCCTCAGTAAGGGATACCGACAGCGTGTAGGGCTGGCGCAGGCCATGATCCACGATCCAGAAGTATTGATACTAGACGAACCTACCAGTGGACTCGATATGAACCAACTCGTCGAGATACGCAGTCTCATCAAGGCCCTGGGGCAGGAGAAGACCGTCATATTTAGCACACATATCATGCAAGAGGTACAGGCGCTGTGTGACCAAGTGGTCATCATCGACCAGGGTAAGCTCGTAGCCAATGACCCGATAGAGCGACTACAGTCGCGTATAGCGGGCCAGACCGTAATACACCTGACTGTACTAGAGCAGGACAAGGATCATACACCTATGCTCACTGGCCTAGAGGGAGTGACAAGCGCCACTAGCCTAGGACGGGGCAGCTATCAGATCACGGTGACGGCCAAGACAGACTGCCGACCCATGATATCTAGAGCCGTAACAGCAGCAGGCGCTACGATCATCGATATGCGTAAAGAGGTATTTACCGTCGAGGAGATATTCCAGCAATTGACCACCAAAGACAAGGGACATGCTTAGTATTTTCAAAAAAGAAATAGCGCAGTTCTTCAGCTCCTTGATCGGATATATCGTCATCGCCTTCTTCTTGGTTGTGATCGGTCTATTCATGTGGGTATTTAGCGATACGAGTATTCTGGAGTACAACTATGCGACCATGGAGCAGCTATTCGTGATGGCGCCGATGGTATTCCTATTCCTCATACCAGCTATCACGATGTCATCATTCGCAGAGGAGCGGGTGAGCGGTACGATTGAGTTTTTATATACCAAACCACTGCGGGATAGCGAGATCGTCATCGGTAAGTACTTGGCTAATCTCGTGCTTGTCATCATTGCCATCATCCCTACCCTCGTGTACTACTATAGCATACAGCAGCTAGGAGCTCCTCCCGGCAACCTTGACGATGGCGAGGTAATCGGCAGCTACATCGGACTCATATCGCTTGCGGCATCCTTTGTAGCGGTAGGCATATTCGCCAGTAGTATTACCCGCAATCAGATCGTCGCCTTTGTGCTCGGTGCTTTCTTGTGTTTTGTGATCTACTGGGGTTTTGATTACCTGGGTCGCATGACGGCATTTACGGGTACACTCGATGCCATGATACAGCAGATCGGTATCAGCTACCACTATGACAATATCAGCAAAGGAGCCATCGACAGCCGCGATATCATCTATTTCGCCTCGGTCGTGACATTCTTTATATATCTGACTTTCACAGCTTTAACTGTACGTAGACAATGAGTGCAAAAGTAGAGATCGTCATCAAAGCCGCCATACTGCTAGGCATACTGATCGCTATCAATGTGATCAGCAACTACAAGCACGGCTACATCGACCTGACAGAGGATAAGCGATTTACCCTTACCGATGCCTCTGTCAAGACGCTAAAGGAGCTCAAGGAACCCGTTTTTATCAAGGTCTTGCTAGAAGGCAAGTTTCCCGCAGGATTTAAGCGCTTACGCAATGCTACAGAGGAGCTTGTCAAAGACCTCAACGATGTGACCGGTACCATCGACTATGACTTTCAAGATCCTAATGAAGGCAACCCAGAAGATCGCAAGGCTACCCTCGAAAAACTAAAAGAAAGAGGCATCTACCCCATGCGACTCACCTATGTCGAGGATGACCAGCGTGTAGATCGCATGACCTACCCATATGCGGTGGTGACCTACGGACCACGTACGGCTGTCGTCCAACTCCTAGAGGAGCAGATACCTGGTCAAGATCAGGAGGTTGGTATCAACAACAGTATCTCCCTGCTGGAGTACAAGTTCGTTTCTGCCCTGCAGAAGCTACGGGAAGTAGACAAGAAGAATATCGTCATCACTACCGGTCAAGACGAGATCGAACGAAAATACCTCTACCGCCTGGAGGGCGAGCTACGCAGGTACTATGATGTCGCCTACCTCAACCTCGATAGCATCGTCCTCATCAGTGATAAGATAGACTTGGTGATCGTCCCAGGGCCCAAATCGGCATTTAGTTACAAAGACCAGTTCAAGCTAGATCACTACATCATGCATGGTGGCAAGGTGATCTGGATGATCGACCAGCTGCATACGCGACTCGACAGCATCGCTGCGGCCGGTGTATACTCTCCCACCGTGGTAGACCATGGGCTTGACGACCTATTTTTCAATTATGGTGTACGAGTAGAGACCAATGCTGTGATGGACTATCAGTCGACCACCATACCGCAAGTGGTAGGCTACGTAGGTGAAAAGGCACAGCTAGACCAAAAGCCATGGTTCTTTCACCCACTGATCGTACCACGGACGGGGCACCCCATCGTCAAGAATATCGGGCAGTTCAACCCTTACTTCCCATCGACGATAACGGTCCTGGAGACACCCCTAGATGTGACGTATACGACCTTACTCGAGACCAGCCCCAAGTCTAGGTACAAGTATGTGCCTATGCAGCTGACCACAAGGATTACGGAGGTGGATGCACAGCCAGCCCTGTTTAACAAAGGCCCACAGCCGATTGCTGTACTGGCCGAGGGTACCTTTAGCTCTGCCTTTAAAAATAGAGTGACCAACGATCTCAAAGGTGTGATCGAGCAGGTTGGCTCTACTTATCGTGCTGAGAGCTACCCGACTAAGCAGATATGGATCTCTGATAGTGACTTTGTCAAAAACAGAGTAGACGAACAGACTGGACAGACGACCGAAATAGGCTTTAACTACTGGACGAGGAACATCTACAAGGGCAATGAGACCTTCATAGCCAATGCCGTGGAGTACCTAGTCGATGATGACAATGTACTGACCGCGAGAGCCAAAGAAGTCAAGCTCAGGCTGCTAGACCCTGCTAAGACGAGAGACCAGAAGCGCTATTACCAAATACTTAATGTCGCCCTGCCATTGGTACTCTTAGCACTGTTTGGGCTCATCTTTACGATGATTAGGCGGAGGAGATTTGCTCGATGACGCCAAGGTGACCAAGTAAGAGATCGGTGAAGGCTACATTTGCACCACTCGACCATCATTATTGAATTGTCACGCTAATACTGTAAGCGATACTATGCGAAATATAATTACTGGATTAATCATACTCGGTATCCTCGGAGGCGCCGCCTACTTTATGACTAAGGAGGACGGACAGCAAAGTAAGGTACGTACCATTATGAATGACAGAGACTTTATCGTCCCTAGGGAGGACATCCACAAGGTCTTCGTTGCGCATAAGTCACTTACGCCTTACACGCTAGACCGCAAGGGAGACAGCTGGTATTATAATGGTGATGAGTTCAAGATCAGCGAATTCGTCATACCGACCATCCTATCCGTATTTGATCGTACGCAGGTCAATCACATACCACCGGGACCAGCCGTAGATAATATCGTCCACTCTATGAGAAGAGGCGGGATCAAGGTGCAGCTTTTTGGCAAAAATGATAAGCTACTCAAGACTATGTATGTCGGTAGTGATGTCGCTGACGGTAACGGCACCTACATGCTACTAGAAGGCAGTAACCAGCCCTATGCGATGGAGCTTAAGAACCTCACCGGTGGATTTAGACACCGCTTTATGATCACAGAGGATCGTATGCGTAGCCGAGTGATCGTCCAGCAAAAACCAGAAAATATCGAGAGTGTCGGTGTTCGCTACCCTAGCGATGATAGCCAGTCCTGGAGGGCTGACCGCACGGCATCGGGCTTTAGCCTAAGCCACCCTAGCGGTGATAAACCCACGATTACGGCCGAGGCTGCCAAGATCGACGCCTACCTACACACCCTAGATCGCATAGCCTTAGAGGGATGGGACTTACGTAACAAGACACAGGATAGTATCGCTCAGATAGAGCCTTTCGCAGAGATCACTATCGATGTCAAAGAAGGCAGAGATCAAGTCATCAAGTTGATACCCTTCAGAGACTTCATCGATCCAGAACTACACATACACGAGGTAGAGGCCAGCAAGTTAGTAACGCGGTACTACGTCGTAGATGAATTAGGTCGTCTAGGTGTAGGCCAGCAAAGAGTTATAGGTAAGCTGCTGGTCGGCTACGACTTCTTTGCTGAGGAGGCGATGTAAGTAGCTCGTCTAGCCCAGATTACGGTCGAGTTGGTTGATCAAGGCCCGCAGATCCTTGGGTAGATCCGCCTCAAACGATAGTCGCTCACCCGTCACGGGATGATCTAGCACCAGTCTACGAGCATGCAATGTATGCCTGCTGATGAGGGGTTTCTCTACGCTGCGACCTTTATACTTACGCTTGATCGACGACAGGTAGAAGGCATCCGTACCGCCATAGATACCGTCTACCATGAGAGGAGCACCGATGTGTGCCAGGTGGACACGGATCTGGTGCATGCGTCCTGTTTCGATATTGACTTCTAGCATAGCGTATCTACCCCAGTCCTTGATTTTCTTAAAGTGTGTGAGTGCTGACTTGCCCTTCTTATGAATGATCATCGTGCCCCGCTTAGTCTCTGACTCTACCAGTGGCTTGTCGATGCTACCCGTCTCTTCAATACTGCCACCCACGATCGCCCAGTATACCTTCTCCACGGTACGAGCCTGCCACTGCTGTGCTAGTCCCGACAAGTGGGCTGCCGTAGTGGCGAAGCACATGACACCACTCGTATCTCGATCTAGTCGGTGAGCCGGGGTCGCCTCTGGGTGCGATCGACGTACGTACTGCAGTAGTGACGCTTCTTTGGCAAAACGATCTGGTATGGCGAACATGCCCGCGGGCTTATCCATGATGATCATAGCATCGTCGGCGTATATGATAGTGGGTCGACTCATAAGCTGCGAAGGTATGTTATCGACAGCTAATGCTCTGTCGGTAAGCGGCAAGGTTGGATTTCATTTTGCAGGTTCTTTAAAGAGAAGCAAATCTTGCTCATAAACAGTTGTTCGCTATGAAAAATGAATACTAGCGCCTAGACATACGTCGGACTGGCCCGACAACTGTAGGCAGCCGGTCACTTTTACACACTTAAAACTATTAGCTGTACGGTTCATCAGAATAAGAATAAGCGGACCTCAGGTACGCATACCCGTTCGTGGCATTCGTGCTAATTGGTGTCTAACAATCTGGACTAGCAACCAAGATGCTTTGGCCATAGTCATACCAAGCGCAGGCCGATACGCTGCCTATCGTGATCGACGGAGATGACTTGCACCTGCACTTGCTGGCCTACCTGCACGATGGTAGTAGGATCGTCCACCCTGCCCTTGCCCATTTGGGAGACGTGGATGAGGCCATTTTCCTTGATGCCGATATCGACAAAGGCGCCAAAGTTGGTCACGTTATTAATCACGCCAGCTACCTCCATCCCTTCGGTTACATCGCCAAAGCTCTGCAGACGTCCATCGAAAGAGAAGGCCTTGGCAGCACCACGAGGATCTACCCCAGGCTTAGCTAGTTCTTTTTCGATGTCGACCAGGGTAGGTAGCCCGATCGTCTCGTCTACATATGCTGACCAGGAGATCTGGCTAAGGGCCTCGGCACTGCCCAGCAAATCAGCTATGCCTACATGATGATCCTTTGCGATCTTGCGGACTAGCGAGTACCGCTCCGGGTGGATGCCGGTCTCATCTAACGGCTCGCCTCCACCACGAACTCGCAAGAAACCGGCTGCCTGCTCATAGGTCTTAGCACCGAATCCCTTGACGGAAAGCAAGTCTTTGATAGACTCAAAACTACCACTGGCATCACGCTGGCTCACTATCTCACCGGCGAGCTTAGGACCGATACCCGACACGTATCGCAGTAGGACGGAGCTAGCTGTATTGACATTGACGCCTATACTGTTGACACAATCGATGGTGACCTCATCGAGCTTGACAGAGAGTAGACGCTGATCCACGTCATGCTGATACTGGCCTACACCGATAGACTTGGGATCGATCTTTATCAACTCTGCCAATGGATCAGATAGGCGCCTACCTATCGATACCGCCCCACGGTAGGTGAGGTCTAGGTCTGGAAATTCTTCCCTCGCGATATCTGATGCAGAGTAGATGCTGGCACCGGCCTCATTGACCATGTATGTAGCACACTGAGGTAGCGCCTGCTTGACGAGGGTCTCTGTCTCGCGTCCGGCTGTACCGTTACCTACTGCTACGGCCTCCACCTTGTACTGATGAGCGAGTTGCTGTAGGGTCTTGGCGGCTGCGGCATGATCTTTCTGCGGTGGGTGTGGATAGATGGTGGTGTAGCGCAGTAGCTGACCCTGCTCGTCTAGGACCGTCACCTTACAGCCAGTCCTAAATCCCGGATCGATGGCCATCACTCGCTTCTGCCCGAGTGGCGGTGCAAGCAACAGGGTCTTGAGGTTGCGAGCAAAGACATCGATGGCTTCTTTATCGGCTCTTTCTTTAGCTGCAGAAAGGGCCTCCTTGGCCATACTCGGTGCGAGTAGACGCTTGTAGCTATCCTCTATAGCCGCTTGTATATACTGGGCTGTCGTACTGCCTGACTTGATGTAGTATCGCTCTAGACCACTGACGAAGCGACCTTGATCCACAGAAACCTTGACGGACATATAACCGTCCCGCTCTGCCCGCAGCATCGCCAGCAGTCTGTGACCAGAGAGTCGCTTGAGCGAACCGCTGTGCCCGTAGTGTGCCTTGTATCGAGCAGCTGCCTGCTCTGCAGCCTTGTCCTTGGCCTTGCGCTGCTTGGTATCAATAGTCGCGTGCCGCATAAAGACCTCACGTAGCCTGGCCCTGTTACCTGTGTGCTCGGCTATCCACTCTGCTATAATATCCTGGGCACCCTCGATGGCGGCAGTCGGAGTGAGATCACCCTTGGCATATTGCCGAGCTATACGATCGACATCATTATCACGCTGTGCCATGATGATCTTGGCGAGTGGCTCTAGGCCCAGCTTACGGGCCTTGCCTGCGCGGGTTAGGCGCTTTTGTTTGTAGGGTAGGTAGAGGTCCTCGAGTACGGTACTATCGTAGCATGACGTGATCTGCTGACGTAGCTTGTCTGTCAGTTTGCCTTGCTCCTCGATGGCGGCTAGGATGGTCGTCTTACGCTGATCTAGGTTATCGTATTGCTCTGCTACTTTGGCGACAAGCCTTATCTCTACCTCGTCTAGCTGACCGGTCGCCTCCTTGCGATATCTCGCTATGAATGGCACGGTGCTACCATCCGCTAGTAGCTGTAGCACGGCCTTGACTTTGTGAGCCGCTACCCCTGCAGAGCTTGTCGTATACTTTATCTTATCCATCATGCAAAGACGAAGGTAAACCCATCAATGACACCTATGAAAGAAGGACACTACAGATATCCTGAAGCTAGAAACAAGTCAAAGTTTCAAAAAGCGACAAGTATAACGAGTAATAACACCTGGTACAACGATGAGGTACTGCCCCATTGGGAGCCCAGAGACATCAAGGTTATATCGACCGGAGCCAGTTGAAGTGGTCTCTAGCTTATAAGTACCACCTAGCACATCCATGATCTGAATCGACTGGGAAGCGGCGTGATCATCAGGCATCTGAACAGTTATAAAATCTGATGCCGCGCTAGGGTATACAATCAACTTACTTGCCCCAGTAACACGGACTGAGGCATTGCCAATATAAGCGTAACTACCATCTGTATCGACCTGCTTAAGTCTATAGTATATGATACCTTGACTGAGGTCAGGTCGATCTACTAGCGAGTATTGCTGCTGATCATAAGTAGTGCCTCTGCCTTGCACGGTTGCTACGGTCTCATAGGCACGGCCATCGACAGATCGCTCGACATCAAAATGAGCATTATTGATCTCAACAGCGGTCATCCACTTGAGCTGCACTTGTTCTTCGGCTAAAGAGGCGGTAAACTCTACCAACTCTACTGGCAGTGTGGGTGCACACTCTCCACCCACTGTGACACCTCCAAAACTTATATGCTCCGTCAAACCATCACAGGCGCTTGTCTGCATGCACGAGTCATCATCGCCAAGGACTAGGCATACACTACCTATCGGCGCAGACGGATTAGTAACCTCCACCCAAGTCGTGGTTTCGTTTCCACAGTTCTGATCACCCTGACCAGCACCACACCCACCTTCACTGCTGATCGGACCGAAAAAGACAGGGTCCATCACGTCTGCACATAGGAGGTTGCCATTGTCATCAAATACCCAGACCTCTCCCAGCAAACCTTGCGAACTCGTCTCCCAGTCGCCTAAGTAGATACCGAAGTTATTGACTGGAGGAGAGAAGGTAATACTAAGACCTATGAGGCCGCCTATCCCTATGTTTTCTGTGTAATGCGTATTAAAAAGAGTGGGTTTAGGACTGCCGGCCTGCATCACAGATCCGTTGCTGATACTACCATTGCCACTAGGGATAAGGCTCTCGATACAATTACCACTGCACGCTACATTTACATGACCTACCTCATAGGTGGCAGAGACCGGACTACCCGCCTCATCAAAAAGGCCTGTGATAATACCTGTCTCGGCATCTCCGTCGCCGTCGTCGGCCAATTCTCCATATGCTGGCGTGTAATTTTCATTAGCTCCGCAATCCATAATGGAATTGTGAAAACCTACGGATGCAAAGTCTACCTCGGCGACAGATGACATGTCAATCTGCATATCTAAGTCACAAGATCCGCCAGGGACTGGGTCACTACATGATGGAGGCGCTACAAAACAAGCTGGTGTCGTTAAAACTGGCAAGCCGCTTTCATCAACGCCACAGTACAAGGCTAGGTTATCTATAGCAACATCCTCATCACCATCGTTGAGACCTTCTATATCGATCACAATATCTAGACTAGTGGCTATGCTTGATAGCTCAAAGCAGTAGGTGGTAAACGTGTTCGTAACCGCGGCTCCATCGCCAACTCCGTCACAGTCTGTGTCCATCTGGGGCTCCGTGTTAGAACCACTTCCAGCAAAGGCTATTACCTCACTCAGAGAGCCTGAGTTATCGAAATCAACATTAACACTGACCCGAGAGCCACTATCCCAGTCTTGATTGCTACCATCATCGTCCTCTGCTATATCAAAGCAGATATACAAATTGTCCATACAAGATGAAATGTCTATATCATCCCAGGTTGCTGACTGAATACTACTCGTGCAGGGTGCTCCATTAGTATCTTGAGCACCTAAAAATGATCCCGAAACACCATTTAGCTGCACTGCAGCACCTACCTCATTACCACAAGCTCCTCCTAACAGACACACAATTCCAAAGTAGTCTGTGACATTGTCATTACAGCTCTGTGATAACGATACGGGATAAGTTGTATTAGCTCCATCGAAGTCTTCGTTGAAGAACTGGGCTTGTAAAGTACTGACAGCAAAAATGGCGGCGAATAATAAATAGACCTTTTTCATACAGGATGAGATTTAGCGTTAAGACTTAAGCTTGTAATCAAAAAAGGTCTTCTGAGGTCGGTGCTAAGATATGATCCATCATTCTTTTATCAAACAGAACTAATGTTAAGCTTTCATCATCAATACCAAATACAGCTATCTCCGTAGAACACTCCAGCTAACTACATGTTCTTTTATCGTGATACGGTTTAGCATTCTTTTACTTGTGTTTCAATCTTCTAGCCTGACACTTTTTGACTTCGATACAGACAGTAACCTCTACGAGTGGAACATCCTTGACGATGTCGTGATGGGTGGTCGTAGTGATGGCAACCTCGCGTTGTCAGAGGAGGGGCACGGCGTCTACAGTGGCTATGTCTCTTTAGAAAACAATGGTGGATTCTCGAGTGTCCGACTCAATGTAGATGCGATGGATGCAAGCAACCATACCTCAATCGTGCTGCGTGTCAAGGGAGACGGTAAGCCTTACCAAGTACGCCTTAAGTCTAGTCGCAAGCAGTACTTTAGTTATGTCAATACCTTTGAAACAGAGGCAGATGTATGGACAGACGTTGAGCTCACCCTGGCGGACTTCTACCCTACTTTTCGGGGCAGGACACTAGACATGGCCAACTATGATGGGATGGTGATTGAAGAAATGGGTCTACTGATCGGCAATAAGAAGAATGAGTCTTTCAAGCTAGAGATCGATAAGATCTATTTGAAATAGAGGTCGTAGAGGTTTTTGTCTGTTATCGGTTATGTAAATGTTCAGTCCTTTGGTTTCTATGTTGACGGCAGTGGAAATGAGTCCCATCTATAGATAACACCTGTATCTTTTAATTGCTAGCCGGTGTCGGAAAGGCCCGACTGGCCTCCCCCTTTTGCTCAGATCAAAAGGAGGCAAAAATCATGTCGCTGTAAGGAGCTTCTTGACTTTATAGATTACTCTTGGAGACTGATTAATTCTTGATATCTCACAGTCTTTGCCATTATACTGACCAAGTCAAGACCGACCTAGAGTCGTGTCAAAATTGCTTTTATTCTTCTCCGACACAGGGTATTAGAAACTACTGGCAAGCGCCAATCTATTCTGCGACACTAGATCATCACTGGCTTGGATGAAAAATCGCACATTTTGTCGACTCTTGCTCTAGCTCTGTACAGCGACAAACAAACTGTAGGCAGCCAATCACTTTTCACCCTCTTAAAAAACACTTGATTGTATCGTCATTCGAATAAAAAGATAGGCATGGTGACATATTTAGGTATTGCTTTTGAAACAACTTGCAAACTCCTCTACCCACTCAAAACACATAGAGCCTCTTTTACAAAAGGCCAGGATTTCTAGTGCACATTCGTGTTTCACAGAAAAGCGGATATCTACGATGCAAGTGAGCAGACAGGCGCCGTTTACCTTAACCTATTGAGGTATTGACAAAGTGTAATTTTCTACTCGAACTATTTGGAGTGTAGTTTTGGCTTCCAAATCGACTTCCCTTGTTGCCGCTTACGAATCCGCCGCATTCCTGCAAAATGAAATGTAGTCTTGACAGCCCGAGTGCTTGAAAAAACTCAGATTTTCGTATCATAGTGGTCATAAAATCAACCAACTATGACTCGCTACTTAACCTTTACGCTTACTATACTATCACTATTTTTCGTACATCAGATCTACGGTCAGTGCTGGCCGGCCCAGACATTTACTTCACCTGGAGAAGATACCTACACGATACCTGGCAATGCCAGTGATCAATATACGATCAGCATTTTTGCTGATGGAGCCGATGGTGGCGACTTTCTATGGGGTTCTAATCCCAGCTCAGCTGGCGGTCAAGGAGCCGCCTTATCTGGTCAATGGGTCGTTAGTGGCGGTGATCAGCTTTTAATCATTGTCGGTGAGAGCGGCTTTGACGCATTAGGTAGTCCTGGTGGTGGCGGAGGTGGTGGCGGCACCGCAGTCATTATTAATGGTCAAGACGTCCTGATAGCAGCCGGAGGTGGTGGCGGAGGCGGTCAGAACATCCTAGGACAAGGGGGACAAAACAACACAAATAGCCCTGCTCAAGGCGGTGGGGGCCCTGGCGCCAGCGGGGGTGGAGGATTTAACCAAGCAGGACAAAATGGTCAAGCAGGCACCGGAGGTGGCGCTGGTACGCTTACGGGTCAAGGTTTAGGCGGTACCCAGGGTGTGGTCGCGGGACCCGGCGGCAATGGTTTCGGCGGCGGTGGCGGCGGTGCTGGTACTACTGGCGGTGGCGGTGGAGGCTACCAAGGTGGTGATGGTGCCTCTAATGGTAGCCTAAACGGAAAGGGAGGCAACTCCTATATAAATACACTATATAACGGACAAGTAACAGGTGCCTCTAGTGGTCAAGATGGTGGCGGTCTTAATCGTGATGGATTCGTGGGAATAGAGTGCTTAGGTACAGTCGTCAACACACTAAGTCTCGACGTTTTGTCAAGCACAGACCCTACTTGTAATAGTTTTTCAGATGGTACGATCTCTGTTGAGGCGAGCATGGGATCGGCCCCATACTCTTACAGCCTAAATGGTGGTACGCCACAGAGCTCTGGGACTTTCACTGGATTAGTGGCTGGTACATATACCATAGAAGCAGAGGATAATACGGGAGCCACTATTTCAATAACAGAAGTACTGACAGAGCCCACCGAACTTATACTTACTTACGTTGATCAACAAGACGTGCTCTGCTTCGGTGATATGACTGGGTCGATTACGGTATCTGCCAGTGGAGGCACGCCTTTTCCCAATGGGGACTATGATTTTTATCTTAACAATGTACTAGTTGGCACCTCGGGCATGATCACTGGTCTCTCACAGGGCAACTATATCGTTCGAGTAGAGGATGCCAATGGCTGCACGGATGAATTGACCGTGGAAATTCTCTCCAATGACGAAATTATACCTACCGTAGTCCAGCAAGTGGACATATCGTGTAATGGTGGCGGTGATGGCATCATAGAGATCAGCGCTACAGGAGGTTTTGGAGCATTTACCTACTCCCTTAACGGTCTACCTGGTCAGTCCAGCGGACTTTACACCAACCTGACCGCCGACACCTATGACATAGAAGTAACTGATGGTGACGGGTGTACAGCAATGACTACTGTGACCATCACTGAGCCTAGTATCCTAAACGCTACGTCTATTGCCACACAGCCCTCATGCACTAGCCCGCTAGGGACAGCTACGATCACAGCGACAGGTGGTACTATGCCCTACGAGTACTCCATGGATGGTATGACCTTTCAGGCCAGTAATGTCTTTAATGCACTGGCGGCAGGAACGTACGACTTCACTGTGATAGACGATAACAATTGTATGACCATGACTATGGTGACGATAGGCACCTTTGACAATATAGACGTGATGGTTGCTACGCAAGACCCGACGTGTAATGGTGCAAACGGTAGTCCAGATGGTAGCATCACCCTATCAATCGCAGGCGGAACACCGCCCTACAGCTTTATGTGGACCACTACAGACGGTAGTCAGCCAGCTGCCACAGATCAGGATCAGACCGGTCTAGCAGCAGGTACTTACATGGTAATGGTCACCGATCAGCAAGGTTGTAACGTGACTACATCTGCAACACTTAGTGAGCCAGACGCCATCGCCTACACGAGTATGACTACAAATCCGACCTGTAGTGGCGAAGCCGATGGTACGATCATGGTTACAACTCTATCTGGTGGCAATGGCCCTATCACCCTGTCATGGACAAGCACCGATGGAAGTGGGATACAAGGCAATGCCGCTACACAGACAACGCTGACCGCTGGAACCTATGAAGTAGTATTGACCGACGACGTAGGCTGCAGTACGAGCGAAAGCTTTACCCTTACGGCGCCTACGCCTATTACTGCCACTGCTACGACAACAGATGCTAGTTGTACCGCTGGAGGTTTAGTTACGTTGATGGCAACTGGAGGCACAGCACCCTACACATTCTCAGTCGATGGAGCGACCTTCGAAAGTGATCCTACTTTTATGGATCTCGCAGCCGGTGACTACTCAGCACTCATTATGGATGCTAGCGGCTGTCTGTCAATGACCAACTTTACGATACAAGGATCCGCAGATGCACTCACAATCGAAGGTGAGGTCGTACAGACGGACTGCCACGAAAACAATGGTGCTGCCAATGGGATGATATCACTAACCGTGGTGGGTGGTGATGGCAACTATACCTACCAATGGTCTGGCCCTGGCGTTGATGCCACGGCGGCCAGTCAAGGAGGCCTATATGCAGGCACTTACTCCGTAGTAGTGAGTGACGGCGCTGGTTGCTCCGCTATGGCGATGTACACCCTAGTAGCACCAGAGGAGATTAGTGTATCAATGAACGCTACAGGCATAACGTGCAATGGCGATAGCGATGGCATGGTCGATGCAACGGACGTAGCAGGTGGAACTCCGCCTTACACTTATCAATGGTCATCTGACGGTACTGCCCTGACTACTACAGGTCCATTGCTTACTAATGTAGAAGCAGGTACGTACGTCGTGATTATCACGGACAGTAATGGCTGTAGTATCACGCAGAGTACAGTAGTCAGCGACGTAGATGCCGTAGCACTAGACGTGGATGCTAGCCAGGTCGACAACCAATGGACGGTGGTACTTACGGGATCAGGTGGTGTAGCTCCGTATCAATATGCGGTAGATGATGTCAACAATCCAGCAGACCAATCAAGTTATGATCTAGCCAGTGGTACCTATACCTTCTACGTGATAGACGCTAACGGTTGTATCACCTCATCGACTATGATGCTAGGTCAGACGAGTACAGGCGAAGTCTTCGAAGATGACCAAGTAGTCATCATGCCTAACCCTGCAAGTGATCGTGTGACGATCTCTGCTGAGCTACTGCGTGATACTAAGGTTACGGTATCCTGCTACTCGATTGATGGCAGCCTACGGATACAGCAAGACGTCCGCATCAACACAGAAGGCGAGGCGGCACTAGACATCGAGTC
Organism: uncultured Saprospiraceae bacterium; assembly: GCA_964389475.1. Lineage (GTDB taxonomy): Bacteria > Bacteroidota > Bacteroidia > Chitinophagales > Saprospiraceae > CAYMFD01. The sequence goes on along the minus strand of CAYMFD010000012.1, from coordinate 41,958 downwards.
GCT
>CAYMFD010000012.1:0-41855 GCA_964389475.1 uncultured Saprospiraceae bacterium | reverse complement strand
AGCAAGACGTCCGCATCAACACAGAAGGCGAGGCGGCACTAGACATCGAGTCGCTTAAGGCTGGTATGCACCTACTAGTCATCCAGAGTGGGACGGCTACTATGACCGCTAAACTGATGGTCCTCTAGGGCTATCGTTTGCGGCTAACGATTACTGCATCATCGATGATAAAACTGACATACTCCCACTCCGTGCTGTTGAGTCGGAGGCGGCCTCGTATAGTGATCCGCTCGTCCATCTTAAAAGGTGGATCTGCGGGTGACTGGAGATTGACCTGAGCAACGGTCTCCATACCTGCGTCGCCGCAGAAAAAGCATGATTCGTTGGGGTATTTGCTGATGATTGTAACATCCTCTAGGACGGGTATGTAGTAGCCCTTTAGCGTGACCTCCTGACCATCGATAGCCGCCAGCCGATCGTCCACCTCTAGTAAACTTGCATAAGCTAGGTACTCCTCGATGTAGTGGTCTTTAAAGGTTGCGTGAGCGAATGCCTCCCACCCCGTCTGGGCAATCAGTTGGCACCAACCACCTATAAGAATTGTAAAAACGAGGATAGTACGCATGTCAGATGTTTCTCAGTGAGGACGCAAATATATGGGTGGGATGTTAAGCGTAGGCTGTTATAAAAATGTCAAATACTTGCGGGTAACAATTCACAGACTCACTCAAGCTAACAACACTGTTCCTTAGCTTTGATTACAGTACTTTTGAGATTATGAAGAATCTGCTTACCCTTACTACCATACTACTCCCAGCGCTTTTGATGGCACAGGTCATATCAGGTCCCATGCTAGGGTATAATACCAAGCGAGAGGTCGCGATATGGCTAGAGACTGCCACCCCTCAAGACGTATCTCTTACGTACTGGGCTACCGACGATATGTCTAGCAAATCAACGGTCGAGGCAAGCACTACCGCTAATGCTGGTCATACAGTAACTTTCAAGCTAGCCCTGCTGGAGCCAGGCACTACCTACAACTATCAGGTTGAGGCAGGTTCGAAAGCGGTCGGACCGTACAGCTTTACCACTCAATCGCTATGGCACTGGAGGGAGCAGCCACCTAGCTTTAGTTTTCTTGCAGGTAGCTGTCTATACATCAACGAACTAGAGTACGATCGCCCTGGCAAGCCTTATGGCGGTGACTACGAGATACTACAAGCCATGTCAGCGGAGGATGCTAAGTTTATGGTATGGCTAGGCGATAATACCTACCTGAGAGAGGCCGACTACTGGAGCCGCAGCGGCATATACCATCGGTACAGCCATACTCGCCGTACCACGGAGATGCAGGACCTCCTACGCAATATGCATCACTACGCCATCTGGGACGACCACGACTATGGACCCAATGACAGCGAATGGACCTACTCGCTCAAGGAGCATACGAGAGACGCCTTCTACGACTACTGGCCTACAATAGCACCGATACCAGATCTAGGCGGTATCACCAACCACTTTGCGTGGGATGACTGCGCCTTCTTCATGTTGGATAACCGGTGGTACAGACAACCCAAGTCAGACACGGCGACCGTCCTAGGCAAAAAGCAAATAGACTGGCTAGTCGATGCCCTGCGCTGGAGCAAGGCCAGCTTTAAGTTTGTATCCATGGGTGGGCAGTTCTTATCAGATGCCGTATTGTTTGAAAACATGGCACAGTTTAAAGAAGAGCGACAGTACATCCTCGATGCCATAGACAAGTACGATATCGAAGATGTCGTTTTCCTGAGCGGTGACAGACACCATAGTGAGCTCAGTCGACTAGAGACAGACGATGGTCAAGTCATCTACGACATCACCTCTAGCCCCATCACCAGCACGGCCTACGACCATAGTCAGGAGCCGAATAGCTACACATGGGACGACTCACATATCAAGCAGCGCAACTATGCCCGGATCGACATAAGTGGACCCCGCAAGAATCGGAGCCTGTCCGTAACTTTTAAAGACAAGGACGGTAAGATCCTCAAAACACATACCCTACACTGATGCCACTAAAGTTTATCCACACCGCAGACTGGCACCTTGGCAAGCAACTCCACAAAGAGAGTCTAGCGGCTGATATGGACTTGTTTTTTGACTGGCTCATCGATCAGATCAAGACCCAAGATATCGATGCCCTATTGGTGGCTGGCGACATCTTTGACCTAGCTAATCCTGCTACAGATGATCGTCGCAGGTATTACCGCCTACTCGCTAGACTGGCTGGTCTATGCCAAGTCGTCATTACTGGAGGCAATCATGATAGCAATCGCATGCTCGATGCGCCTAGAGAACTCCTAAAGTCTCTCAACATCCACATCGTAGGTGGTATCGATAAGGAAGCTCCTGACAAAGAGATCGTCCCACTTATCGATGCTGCTGGAGATGTAGTCGCCGTAGCGCTTGCCGTACCCTACTTACGAGATGGCGACGTCCGCTCCTACGTCGCCACCCTAGAAACGCAGGACCGGTCAGAGATCATGCGAGCTGGCATCATCGAGCACTACCAGCGCATCAGCACCACCGCTAGAGAGCAATATCCTGACCTTCCCATTATAGGGATGGGCCACTTGTGGTTACAAGGCAGCAGTGCGAGTGACAGTGAGCGAGAGATCACCATCGGCACCCTCGATGCGGTAGACCACCGTACCCTCAGTGAGCATATGGACTACTTCGCCCTCGGGCACATACATAGACCACAGTCTGTAGACAAAGCAGAGCGAATCAAGTACTCCGGCAGCGCTATCCCCCTCAGTTTTAGCGAGCGGAGTGACCAAAAGCGTATCATCATAGGAAATGTCGACGACGGCGGCGTGTCGACTGAAAGTCTAGCTGTGCCATCGTATAGAGAGCTTACATCAATAAAGGGTAGCCTAGAAGAGGTCAGTGCTAAACTAGCCGACTACAAATCGACCACTACCCTGCCCTCCTTAGTAGAGATCCATGTAGTCGAGGAGGACTACGACAGCTCCATTCCTGGCAGTCTCGCTAGCCTTACCAGATCATACACAGAGGAGCCCTCCTTTAAGATCGTCAAAGAGCGGGTGACCTTTAACAATAACCCCAAGTCGATCGACAAGCTATACCAAGAAGAGACCCACCTCGACGACCTACAACCAAGCGAAGTCTTTGACCAACTACTCGACAACTCAGCGTCTAGCCCCGAAGTGAAAGAAACACTACGAGCATTATTTAGTGAGGTACTACAAGACGTAAGTAAGGGAGAGGGCTAGTCTTGCGATGATGTCATGCGCTTGACCACCAGTAACTCAACGCCTATGACTGCGGCGATCACAATAATATCAAGGACGAGATAAAATGATCCTAAGCCAGTTACCTCCCCTCGATAGATCACCAGATAAGCGATAATGATCAAGCAGTAAATCGCATTGGCCAATGCGATCTTCTTAATTGTAGACACAGTGACAGCATACCGTTTTATAAGAACCTGCATCTCTACCAAGATGATAACAGCAGGTACTATAGCTAACAGGTGTAGGTGAAAGACTGGTATACCGAGTTGCACGCTAAAAGCAGGTAATACAAATGCCAGCAGTAATAATGAGAGCATCGCTCCCAGCGCATCGTACGAGACTAGAGCGGCAGGATCTTCGGCTAAACGGCCTATCCAGCTGATTTCTTTGGTTCTATCGTTCCTTGACTGTTTAGCCATATTCTAGTCTACTAGCGACGTGCCAAGTACAACGTCTGCCTAGCCTCTCGCTTTTTGATCGAATCTATAACCGTAAGCTGTGGTGGCACAGCATACCTTGACGTATCGACGATGTAGATCACACCCGTATCTACACCGTCATAATCTCTTGTTGTCAACACCTCCCGCGTCGATGCTAAGTAGAAGGACGAAGTATAATCAAGCTTGGACCCCTCGTAGAGGCGTACGTCGTCTGTCAGATATTTAAGGCCTATGCGCTGGGCATCTTCCTTAGCTACCGATCCGTAAGTAGTCGCAGCCCTACTCGGAAGCACGACGATATTGAGTCCTATACGTAGGGTCAGGAGTACAGCGACAAGGATAATCGGTCGATGGTCGCACTGGTAGACATAGTATCCACCGAATACACCGAGCACTACCGCTATAGCAGACACCCAAAATAGATTATAAGACGACCCTCGTAAGTCTGGGTGCCACAGCCCCGCAAGTGCTGCTACAGGCAGGATAACGACTAGCGCCATCACTACTGTTCTTAGCACTCTGATCTGCCAGCCGCTGCTGTCTGCCTTTTCATAAAAAAATAAGCCTATCAGATAAGTCAGTGGTACCAGCATCAGCACGTACCTAGCGTACGTCCCAGGGCTCACCCAGTAGACCAGTATGTTGGCCATAAATAATACGGCGACATATAGAAAGAACGGCTGCTCTCGTAGTCGCTGCAGCATATCTCGACGTACCGCTAGGATCAAGAATAGTGTCCACGGTAGGTAGTGATAGATGTACTCCATGGGATATGTTACCACATGCTTGATTACGGTCCCTATATCGTGAGAGAGTGGTGTCCGCATAGTCGCCTGTTGTGAGAGGCCGCCTAGGCTCTTAGTCATCGGTGCCGCCTGCGCATAGAGGTAGTAGTAGCCGCCCACGATCGTAGCCCCTATCGTCAGGCCTAGCAGATGACCTGGATGCATGAGCCACTTACCCGACTTACTCACTACTGCAAATGCTAGCAGCGTACACGGCATAAATAGGATGATCGGTAACCCCTTGAGCAGGTAGGCCACGCCTGCTAGACCGTATGCAAGGGCAAACAGTAGCCACCATCGCCGCTGCGTGCCTAGGTGCCATACCGACATAAATATGGCATAGATCACCAAGCTATAGCAGATATCTATCAGCCCCAAAAAACTATCATAGAAGAGTACCCTACCACAGGTGAGCCACATAAGACCCGCTAGTATAGCTGTATGGTGGTCTCTAAAGTAGGGCCTGCTACTGCGGTAGACGGCGTACGCCATAGCAAGTGTAAATACGACCGTCGGCAGACGGCTAGACCACTCCGAGACGTCACCTAGCAATCTGTAAGAAGCAATAAGAATCCAATTGTACAAGGGAGGTTTGGCGAAATAGAGGGAATCGTTGAGGGTAGGTACAAGGTAGTCTCCCTTAAGCATCATCTCAAGCGCCACCAGTGCTCGTATCGACTCGTCCTCAATAAAGGGTACGACTCCGAGGTTAACGACAAAGGCAGGGATCAACAGTACACCTATGACGCCATACCAAAACCGTCTACCAGTCGCCATCATACGGGCTGGTAGACTATCTCGCTGCAGTTATTTTCGTCGAAGGCCTCGCGAGCGACACGCTGCAGATCAGCAGGAGTCACCGCCTGGTAGGCATCAACCTCCGTATTGATAAGGTCGATATCACCTAGCAGTTCGAAGTAGGCTAAACTTATCGCCTTATTGAGACAAGACACCTCACTGTAGATGAGGCTAGAGATTGACTTGTTCCTGATCTTCTCAAGTTCGTGCTCAGGTATGGGCTCATCTATAACCTTGTATAGCTCCTTGATAATGGCCTCCCTCGCATAGTCGATTGATATACCTGGCAAGGGCTTGCCTTCGATGACAACGAGTCCTGGGTCGACGGTTCCGCTTATGTAAGCATCAATCGTGCTGAAGAGCTCCTGTTCTTTATATAGGGAGATATAAAACCTACTCGAACGACCATTGGCCAGTACGTCCGTCAGCAGGTCGTAAGCGTAGTAGTCCGGGTGTAGTCGCTCGACCATGTGGTAGCCGCGATAGATTGCTGCATGTGGTACGGCGGCCTCTATGACCTTGGACTTGTACAACAGCTGGGGCGGCTCCTGAGCTAGGATACGATTCGGTACCGCTACTGGCGGTATGTTGCCAAACCACTTTTCTGCAAGCTCAAAACCTACCTCTGCATCAATATTACCCGCCAGCACCAGTATCGCATTATTAGGACCGTAATGCGAATGAAAAAATGACTCCACCTCTGCCAACTGGGCAGACTCTATGTGACTAGGATCTAGGCCTATAGTCGGCCATCGGTAAGGGTGCTTGTCAAAAGCTAAAGCACTCAGGTGGTGCCACATATCAGCATAAGGCGGATTGAGGCAGGTTTCCTTAAACTCTTCTATTACCACTCGCTTTTGTACGTCTAGCGACCGCTGAGAGAAGTCCAACGCCATCATACGATCACTCTCTAGCCAGAGGGCCGTCTCGATATTTTCTGCCGGCAGCACGTCGTAAAAGTTGGTTACATCCGCATTAGTAAATGCATTGTTCTCCCCCCCGGCCTTCTGTATGGGTTCATCAAAGTCAGGCACATGGGCAGAACCACCAAACATGAGGTGCTCGAAGAGGTGGGCAAAGCCGGTCCGCTCCGGATGCTCATCTCTGGATCCTACGTCATACAGCACATCGATAGCCACCATCGGTGTCGTCTTATCGGTGTGCACAATCACTCGCAAGCCATTATCTAATACTTGCTTCTGATACTCTACCATACTGCGAAAATAGTCACTTAGTCTGACCTAGATCCACCCTATTCGTTTAAGGACAAAGCCTCTTCTTGTCGTACCAGTAAACGTGGCTAGAATTTAAACCGTATCACCTCATAAAGAGAAATGCAATAAGCCGAATACTCACTCGCAAAACCATGCCTTGGCTCAATCGTTTGTACTAGTAGAACATGAGCCACTTTGTTGGCGCGGATGATAAGTGATTAGACCAATACCAAACCGGACAAATGACCTAGATTATGAGTAGATATAGAATCTTTAAATACTCACATGGCTTTAGTACAGACAAGCTTACCCGCAATGTAGAAGATCGACTACAGGATCTAGAAGATGAGGGATATGAGATCATTTCGGTTGCATTTGGGACCAACTTGCTTTATGTCCCTACCGCTTTTATCACGGTACGGCAACCACACGAAGATCTGCTTTAATCTACTTGAACTCGTACTGAAGGCCGTTTAGCTCGGAGCGAGGACCTAGAAAAAAGGACAGTGGTAATATCCTGCGAACTTATTCTTCTTACCGATCGTAAATGCAGGATCGAGACGACAAGAGAATGTAATCGTCGAGGTAATATACCAGTCGTTTTCTAGTGGATTGCCTCTCGCCTGGCCCGTGATGTCTGCGCCTGTAGGTACGTAGTTGACGATATCATCACCCTTGTAGGCGATATCAGCAGCTAGGTCGCCTCTATGCGACCGTAGTAAGTCAAGGTCTGGGTAGATCGTACTTACATCATCGATATAGTCCGTAAATGTCACGCGAGGTATTACCTCAAACGAAATAACCGTATTGGGATTGATATGATATCTGACACCTCCACCTATCGGTAGGCTCACCTGTGAGCGGCTGTAGAGTTCCTGATCACTACCAGGCAGCCCTTGCCCTTCCGTACCCAGAGGTTGTAGATCATACCATATGCCATTTTGCTTTGCCTGAGGGTTAAACCAAAACTTAGCTACTCCGGCTGAGACATAGGGACGAAGCTTACGATTGCTAAACCAAGGAATGATATTGAGTAACTCTACCTCGGCTGAGATACTTAACTCTTTAATATCTGTGCGGAAGTGGAGGTTGCGCTTCACTCGATCAGATGCAAAAGACCCTTTGTCGTCAGCTTTCAAGAAAGAATCTATAAATCTTGCTTTGATACCAAAGGTCGGATTAAAGAAGTACCCTACGGAAATACCTTTTGCTGCCTGAGCACCCTCGAAAGATAGTCTATGGCGCATTGGGTTGATATCTCCTTGGTAGGTCGCAACGCCTAGAACTGCTCCTACTTCTATGTACTGTGCAGAAAGGCTAGTGCTAACTAAACACAAGAACACACCTAGGAGGTGGGATCTTAGGTTACTCATTTTTTGGCTGGTTTATTTAGGTATTGCAAAGATTACAGATACGAAACAAGTGAGCGGCTTAAACCAACCGTGTGACATGTATTTGTCATTAAATGATCCCTCTCTCACTACCATCTATAGCTGAGTACTAGGCTTGTCAGTAAGAATCCATCGTGGCGGGTGTGGTCCCCCCTCCTCTGACCAGAGAGATCTCTCATAGTATCAATATCGTTAGGTCGCCCCCTGTCAGAAAGTGCCACGGCTATGATACCTACCTGATCTTCAAGCTCTGCCATTTGTGGGTAGTAGCCACTCACATCGTCTAGATAATCCGTCCACGCAAGGTTGTAGCTAAGTCTCAACGACATAGACCAAGCAGCATTTAGCCCTATCTCAGCCTCTATGCCTAGCGGTGTAGAGAGGTACCACGGCGCCTTGAAAGTACCACCATCAAGTAGTTGACCCTCCGTCCCAAACTCTCGTAGCATCCTCTGCTGCCCCATATGATCTGTCATGGGGTCACTGTGCAGCATACCTACGCCGCCACTTATCCAAAACTTCAGGCCTGTTGCTGGCTTATCTCCTTTCAACTCCATCACCTTGTAAGATCCTAGTAGTGTAATCTGAGAAAAGTCAGCGTGAAAATTCAACCCTCGATCACGCATACTCGCAACGGGGCTCTCCATATCATCAGCTGATAGGGCTCCTTTGAATACTTGCATACCTATCCTCCAGTGATCGGAGATCGATCTATAATATCCTATCTGGACTGCAGTATGACCCTCCGCGAACGAGAGTCTCGAAGAATAAGGTGACAAGTCGCCTCTGTAAAAGGACTGACCAACACCGACTTGTAAATAATTTTTTTGGCTATAACTCTCTACAGATAGTAGCAGCAATAACCAAAAGAGGATACCTCTCATGAGTTTAATATTCGTAACATTTTAGGCTTCGGTATACGGACAGCGATTCTAAGACCATCCACCTATCGTCTCTCGACATTTATCGAAAGAGAAGCCATAACTGTCGCAAATCTTACCGAATGAGTCGTTACCAAATTGACACCTAATGCGATTTCAATGACAGCAACAAGAATGATCACAGGTCCCTCTACAGTCCCATCTTAAAAGCCTCATTCAACATCTTCCAGTCTAGCTTACCACTATTCGCCTTCAGGTGCTCGAGAATAATAACTGCCTTTTCTATCCTCTTGGCCGAGGACTTGTACTTATTGACATGAAAGAGTAGTGATCTGATCTTACCATCTGTCAATGTGTGGAAAGTATCGCTGCCCTCAGGATCTTGGAGTAATAGCTCCTCAAACTCAGGACTGATAGGCATGCCATACTTACTCTCGTCAGGCCAGATCGTCATCATGACCTGGCCACCGACCTTGACCTTATTTAACTTTAAAGTATCCTTACCCGTAATGATAAAGTAATCGCCACGACCCGTAGGTATAAAAGCCCCATGCCAGGGCTCATTCTCATTGATCTGACACATAATCCGCTTGACCTTTGCTGACTTGTAGTCTTCAAATATCTTTTGAGGTACCAGCACATGATTATAGTACAGATTAGCTCTGTCGGTATTATGCTCTACCCTACCTACGAAAGTGTGTTTCATATCCGAGATACTTTGAAGATCTAAATTAAAGATGTTATTTTGATAATATGAATCATAAGCGGAGGATACGAGCAAGAAGGTGGCTAAAGTCATCCTGGTTTATCACTGTTGCGAGTACTATGATAGGCGTCATCGCTGGCATCCTACTGACCGACTACTGGCAAGGTAGACAAGATCAACACAAGAGGGCCTTTGTGATAGAAAGTATCGACAAAGAAATAGAGGATAATAAACAGTATGCCATTCAGTTTCGGGATACGCTTAGCTATCAGTTAGAGCCATTTGCCACGGTCATACGTGCAAAAAATGGCGACTCCTTGAGAATACACATGGACTCGTTACAATCTTTCATCGATCAAACCGCACCCGTATTTACCCTGGCAAAAACAGCACCCGCTGCTAATGATAGCCTCATTTTAAAAGGAGAGCTCAATCTCAATTTGAACATGGAGTCTATGCTCTTATTCATAGGCTTTAGAGATGTTGTGTGGTCAGCATACAGGACGGGAAAGCACGTAAACAATACTGAATTTGAATGCTTGGTATCGCTTGAGAATCTATACAGCTTCCAGCATGAATGCTCACAAGCTTTTCGCAGCGTCATGGCTCAGCTTGTCGCATTCTTAAGGGTCATGCCCACAGAGTAAGAGCTTGACGCTTTCATTGCTGATGGCCACGTACTCGACATGCGTCTCAAGATGTTGATACAGATCTATGACAATTTGCTTAGCGATTCCTGCCAGTAGGTGATGATCTTAAACTAACATATATGAAATTTTTATTTAGCCTGATAATACTAATGACCTGCCTACCTCTCCACGGTCAGAGCATCCGCAATTTTATATTCGGCCACAGCCTGATCAATCATGAGTTTGAGGTGGAGCCACCTGTACCCAGTCAAGAAACTTCTGTACCACACTGGCTATACCTACTCGCTGATCATGGTGGCAAGGACTATGCGGTGAGTGGGCAGTATGGCTTTTTACCTCAACACCGTAACGTACCGCCTATGGCTCAATGGGGCTTTGATATTGTACCCTTCGTATGGGATAGTGATAATGAGCCGTTTGCTGATGCGAACTTTACAGATATCTTGATCACCCCGGGCAACTTTATACAGTGGCAACCGCCTACTGAAAACTACTTTAACGAGACCTTCTCACCAGTAGATGCGACGATTGACATTATCCAATGGAGCCTAGAGCAAGAGCCAGGGATGGACGTCTACCTCTACGAAAACTGGCCCGACATGGCCCCTTATCTAGGCAGTGGCATCCCCGCAAGTGAGACGGAATGGATCGCCTATAACGACTATCTGCAAGGCGACTTTCATCAGTGGAATATCGACTACCGAGATGCTGTGCAAGCCGCCTTTCCTGACGACTGCATCAAGATGATACCCGTAGGGCCAGCTATCTCGGATGTACTGCTAGCGACGCCGTTTACATCAATACCATTTGACGATCTATATGAGGACGATGCCCCACATGGTAGGCCTACCCTCTACTTCCTAGCGGCAATAGCCACCTATATGGCCTACTACCAAGAGCGACCGCCACTCGACTACATGCCCGAGCAGATCATACATAGCACAGTACGAGACAACTATGAGGTCGCTGTTGATATCATATGGCAGCGGTTGCTAGCCGAAGGCGAGGTCTTCTGCTCACCACCCACTAGCACCTCACATCAAGCAAGTCTAGACCTCTCTATACAAAGCACAGAAGGAGATGTAGTGGTCGCGGGATTACCCTCATCTGCAAGTCATATCGCATTGATCAGCATCGATGGCTCCATCCTCTCTAGGGGCATGGCTAATCAAAGTACGGCCCGTCTACCAAAGACCAGCTACCAAGGCATAGGCATCGTGGTGATATACGATAGTCAAGGGAAAATCATCACCAGCACCAAGATACTACTGTAATGGCGCTAGACTCACAAGCTCGAGACTAGTTCATATGCCAGCTGAGGATATCCGTATCTGTACGTTTATGACCTTCATCGCCACCATAAACGAGACTCCTACTTATCACTACGTCTCCAGCAATCGACTGTACATAGTCCAGCTCATCAAACATAGTATTCCTTATCGTTTTGCTCGACTTAATCTCCACCGCATGTAAGATGCCGCCGTCTTCGTACATAAGATCAACCTCGTGGCCCAGTGAGTCCCTCCAGAAGTAAAAGTCTCTAAATTGCTCTTGGTGGGCACTACGCTTTAGGTACTCGGAAACGACATAATTTTCAAAAATATGACCATACATAGGGTGTGTCGGCGTGAGCTGTCCATGCCGTATACCCAGCAAATAGCAAAGTAGCCCGGTATCATAGAAGTAAAGCTTGGGACTCTTGGTCAATCGCTTTGAAAAATTGCGATAATAAGGGGCTAGTGTAAAGGTGACATAAGACGTTCGTAAGGTACTTAACCAATTACTAGCTGTGGTATGGCTCACACCAGCGTCTCGGCCAAGCTTGCTGTAATTAAGCAAACTACCTGCCCTAGCTGCACAGAGCTTGAGAAACACGTTAAATGTTGCCATCTCCCGTACATTGACCAGTTGAGACACATCTCGCTGTACATAGGTCTTCACATAGTCAGCATAATACCTAGTAGGCGAGACCCCTCGCTGATATATGGCAGGATAGGCCCCTGTACAGAGGTAGGACTCTATCGACTCTTGTAATAATCCTGCCTCCATCATCTCCGATGTATCGTAAGGAAACAACTCAAAGAGAGAGACTCTACCTGCAAGACTCTGGGTGATCTTATCCATCAACTGAAAGTTCTGCGACCCAGATATGACGTACTGCCCCATCATATCCCGATCGTCTACTACCACTTGTAATTGTGAAAATAACTCCTCCACATACTGCGCCTCGTCAAATATTACGTGGCGGTCATAAAGAGCCAGAAAACCCTTGACATCCCTCCTTGCAAACTCTCGTAGTTCCCGATCTTCTAAGTTGACATATCGCCAATCTGGCAGTATCTCCTTTAGCATCGTGGTCTTACCTGACTGCCTAGGTCCCGTTAGCACCACTATAGGCGTATATTTTAGTGCCGCTATAAAAGCCGAAGCCTGCCTACGTGTATTCTTTGACATACAATGTTGAATTACAGCGATAAATATACATGTTATTTTCAATTTACAGGCTTAAAACTTTCAATCTGCAGGACTTAAAATTGCAGATTACAGAGTAATTATTTGCAATCTACAGGTAAAATAATTTCAATCTACAGGTAGTATTCCTGCTGAGCGGGGTGTCACAGCATGATAAATGATAAGGATTGAAAGAGCTCTGAAGACTAGTCACATCGTGACTTCACCGCCGAAGTACACTAGTGACTAAAACACCCGCCACATCAATGTCCAAATAAATTACATAAGCAACTTTAAAACAGATAGATAGAGGCTAATTACTTTCAATTTACAGGCGCTAAACTTTTAATCTACAGGCTTTTAAATTTCAGATTACAGAGTAATTATTTTCAATCCGCAGGGAAAACATTTTCAATCTGCAGGCAGTTTTCCTGCTGAGTAGAATGCCACAACATGATAAATGACAAGCATTGACAAAGCTCTAAAGACTAGTCACATGGCGAACTCCTCGCTGCAGCACGCTACTGAGTAAAGCACCAATCGCAACATTAGACATCCAAAGCACACAACTCTCTCCAATACAGCAATGTAGCACCAACTAGCTTTCAATTTACAGGTGCTAAACTTTCAATCTGCAGGCTTATAAATTGCAATCTGCAGAGTAATTACTTTCAATCTGCAGGTAAAAGAGCTTCAATCTGCAAGGAGTATCACTAGCCTAAGCTGCTACGTGCAACATCGCTTCTTTACGTCCTCCTCTTCTTACTCCTGCGCTTCTTGCTCTTACTCTTTAGGATATCCCGTTTGGTAGACTTCTTGCGATCGCCGATGAGTTTATCGATGAGGTCTTCTCTACCCATAGAGGTGAGTTTGTCTCGGATCTGATTATGGTTTTCTCTCTTATGCCAGAAGAAGAACATGTGCTGCTGCCGCTTCTCCTTAGGTGTCTTGGCCGTGTAGACCGGCTTGAGGGTGTATGGGTGGAGGCCTGTGTAGTAGATGATCGTAGCTACCGTCATAGGTGTAGGCGTAAAGTCCTGTACCTGCTCCAGCCTAAAACCTAGGTCCTTGGTCTCAGCAGCTAGATTGGCCATATCGCCTGCACCACAGCCAGGGTGACTAGATATAAAGTAAGGTATCAATGGCTGCTTCATACCATGCTTTTCATTGAGCTCGTCGAACATATTCTTAAACTCATGAAAGTGCTTAAAGCTAGGCTTTCGCATCACCTTAAGCGTAGCATCACTGGTATGCTCTGGCGCTACCTTGAGGCGGCCACTCGTATGCCGTGTAACGACCTGCTCTAGGTACTCCTTCATATCCTCGGGGTCCCCTACCTTATTGTAGCTAGGTACGAGGAGGTCATAGCGGATACCACTACCCACGAAGGCCTTCTTGACATCAGGATGAGCATCGACCTTGCGGTACAGCTCAGTCATACGGCTGTGGTCGGTGTCAAGATTACTACAGACGACAGGGTGTATGCACGATGGTGCCACACAGCGATCACAGATGCTTTGATCCTTGCCCTTGAGGCCATACATATTAGCTGATGGTCCACCGAGATCAGAGATGTAGCCTTTAAAGTCAGGCATCTTCGTTACCTGCTCGACCTCCTTCATGATAGACTCCTCCGATCTACTACTGACGAACTTACCCTGGTGGGCGGATATCGTACAGAAACTACAGCCCCCAAAGCAGCCTCGGTGCATATTGACCGAGTGCTTGATCATCTCGTAGGCCGGTATATTGCCCCGCTTATCGTACTTGGGGTGTGGCAGTCTAGTGTAGGGCAGGTCAAAAGAGCCATCTATCTCCGTCTCCGTCATAGGCGGGTACGGCGGATTGACAACCAGCATATGGTCTCCTACAGCCTGTAGTAGTCGCCTTGCCTTGACCTTATTACTCTCTTGCTCGACGTGCTTAAAATTGGCCGCAAAGGCCCGCTTATCACGTAGGCACTTCTCGTGAGTAGATAGGGTGAGTGTCTCCCACATATCATCATCAGGTATCTCATCTCGGCGACCTACCTGAAAAGCTGTCTGGGGTATATGCGTGATACTCGACAGCGGTATACCTGCAGATACGAGTTGCAAGATCGCCCTGAGGGGCATCTCTCCCATCCCGTAGACCAGCATATCAGCGCCACTCTGCTCTAGTATATTGGGATATAGCTTGTCTTCCCAGTAGTCATAATGTGAAACTCGGCGTAGACTCGCCTCGATACCGCCGATCAGTACAGGTACATCAGGGTAGAGTTCTTTAAGTATACGCGTATAAGTCCGCACGGCATAGTCCGGCCTAAATCCAGCTTTACCACCAGGCGTGTAAGCGTCATCACTACGCCTACGACGAGCGGCCGTATAGTGATTGACCATGGTATCCATACAGCCCGAGGTCACGCCAAAGAAGTACTTGGGCTTACCCATCTTCTTAAAATCCCGAAGGTCGTCCTGCCAGTTGGGCTGTGGCACGATAGCAACTCTAAAGCCTTCGCTCTCTATGATACGACCTACCACGGCAGCACCAAAGGCCGGATGATCTACATAGGCATCCCCCGATATCAAGATGACATCGAGCTCTTCCCAGCCACGAGCCTCTACTTCTTTTTTGGTAATGGGTAGCCAGTCAGTGATGGGTCTGTTGCTTATCATGAGAGTAAAGATATGTCAATCTATAACCACTCGCCACAACAAAAGATCTATAAGCGACGACTACCTCTCTTATCTCAACCAAAGCGATATCTAATCCAGTGAGCAAGTAGTAGGTCCTCTACGTCGTATGTCGTCACCCCATCATCAAAGATCTCTACTACCATATGCTTATCGATTAATGCCTTGAGCGACTGCCGTACCGTACTGATAGCACCGAGGTTCTGCTTTCGCAAAAATGCTTGACTAGTAATCTGCTCAACACCATCATGGAGGGCGATCGCTACTAGCAGCTGCCATTGTCGCTTACTCAACAAGGCTTGATATTGCTGGTACAGATGCTCATGTACTCGCAGTAGGTGGAGTTTAGCGTGGTTAAGTGCTTCGAGGCTTAACTCCTCAGTACTAGGCTGTCGTAGAAGTGCCGCACATAATGCCTGTGTGTAGTAGGTGTGGCCTTGCGTCCAGTCAAGTAACTCTGCTATTACTGGCTCAGTAGACTGCACACCAACCTTGCTGAACTGCCTAGCGATAAAGCTAGCATATACTGTTCGATCTATCTTGCCTATGGGAAAGAGGTCTGTAGATTGATAAAAGGGCTCTTTGACGTCGGTAAATAAAGTCAGCATCACTCGCTGTACGCTGCCGGAGAAAAGGAAGGTGGTATTACTAGCAAACTGGATCTTGGATCGTAGTGTAGCTTTTAGCGTTGAGTCCTCATACTCTACGATCTGCTGAAATTCGTCTACAGCAATGACGACTTTACGCTTTAGGGTAGCCAAGTAATCAAACAACTTATCCAGGGTATCGACACCTACATCTTGAGGAGCTACATCAAGTGTGAGCTCTGGCATCATGGTATAGGGATCGACCTTGACAGTTGGTTTCAGTCCAGCAAAGTACTTGGTAGCTGACTTTAGCAGACTCTTAGTTTGCTGCTCCACGGCCTGCAATACTGCCGTAATTAACTGAGTGATGAACTCTCCATCAGACGTCGTATCCAGCATATCTATATATGCCGTAACCACTGTCTTGTCCTCTGCCTGTAAGTGGTGAAATAAGTGGTGGATAAGGGCCGTCTTACCTAAACGACGTCGACCAAAGATCATCTGATGCCTACCCATACGTACGGCTCGCATAAGCTCCTTCGTCTCGTCTTCGCGATCGCAAAAATTATCTGGTCCCGTGTATGCGTAAAGGGGGAACACATCTTCAATATCCTCCATGACACAAAGATAGCATATTTTATGTTACATGTTTTATGCTACATGTTTTATGCTACTTAAAAGATGCCACGCTTACACACTCCTACAGCTTGATATAGGTCACCCCTTGACCTCCGAACTCTTGTTCTGGATGGTAGATGCGTTTGATATCACGATACTCCTTAAGTTTACGATGTACGGCTTTACGCAAAGCTCCGGTACCGACACCATGCACAATCTTGAGATCAGGTATATTCCTGATAAGCGCTGCATCGACGAACTCTTGTACGAAATCCATGGCATCGTTGGGCAAGTAACCTCTTATATCGAGCTTAGCATCAAAGGTACTGCTTACCTCCTCAATCTGTGTGACGATTGACTTACCTCGTCGCTGCTCTAGTGGTTCATTAGCGGGTACTAGGTCTTTGAGGTTGACCTTGACCTTCATAAGTCCCATCTCTACCTCTGCCTTACCCTTACGGATCTCGATAATCTTACCGATCACATCACCCGACCGCATCTTGGCATATGCACCTACTTTGAGGTCTGCAGGATCGAAGTCATCTGCCGCGAATACCTCTTCTTTGAGGTTGCTCACATTGGTGATGACCCTCACTTTCTCCTCCTTACGCTTAGTAAGGGCGGCCTCTGCCTTTTCGAGATCTTTCTCCTTACGTAGTTCTCGGACGAGCTTTTGCAGTTCCTTATTCTCAAGGTCCACCTGTGAGAGCTTCTGCTCTTTCTGCTCTAGTTTGAGCTTCTTGCGCCTAAACTTCAGCTCCTTGTGTAGCTCTTCGTAGGTCTTAGTGAGACGATCGAGATCTTCCTCCTTACTGAGTAATTTCTCCATCTTGGCCTGTATCTCTAGTCGCTCGGCCTGGAGGTCTACGAGCAGTTCGTCGATGGCCTTCTCGTTCTTACCCGTCTTATGGCGGGCATACTTCATGACCCGATTATCGAGGCCTATCTTCTCGGCTATCTCAAAGGCAAACGAAGAGCCGGGACTACCGACCTTGAGTTGATAAGTTGGTGATATACTCTGCTTATCGAAAAGCATAGAACCATTGACCACACCCTTGGACTTAAAGGCAAAGTACTTGATATTACTATAGTGGGTCGTAACCACGCCAAAGGCCTTCTTGTAATTGATGTCACGTAGTATAGCCTCGGCGATGGCACCACCCATCTTGGGGTCTGTACCAGAACCAAACTCATCAATCAGAACTAGGCTGTCCTTGCCTGCCTGCTCCATGATGACCTTCATATTCTTAAGGCGACTCGAGTAAGTACTCAGGTCGTCCTCGATACTCTGCTGATCACCGATGTCGGCAAAAAACTTGGTAAAAACGCCAAACTCGCTATCCGCATCTACCGGCACTAGCATACCTGCCTGCACCATAAGCTGTAGTAAGCCCACGGACTTCATCGTGATCGACTTACCACCTGCATTAGGCCCAGAGATCACGACCAGTCTATTAGCACCGATGAGTGTCAAGTCAAAAGGTACCGTCACCTTACCCTCGTCGTCATTCTTGAGCTTGAGGATAGGATTGTAAGCCTGCTTAAAACCAAAGTGTGGCTTATCTAGCACCTTGGGCTGATTGCTATCGAGTATGATGGCCTGTCTCGCCTTGACGCGGATGATGTCAAGCTGTAACACGACGGACTCCACAAGTTGAATATCCTCACGATAAGGCCTAATCGCCGTGCATAGAGCCCGGAGCACTTTGTAAATCTCTTGCTTCCGTTCGGTATAGAGGTTAAATATATCGTTGTTGATAATCTGGACATCTTGGGGCTCTAGGTAAACGGTCTTTCCTGTCGCTGACTCATCGTGGATCACCCCTGCCACCTTGCGCTTGTGCTCGGCATTGACGGTAAGGACACGACGACCATTACGCAATGACTCTACCGTATCAGCTAGGTATCCACTCTTTTTATACTTTGTCACCAGCTGTGCAAATACTCGATCGAGCTCCCGCTCCTTACCACGTATCAACTTGCTGATACGCAATAGCTCCTCGCTGGCATCGGGCTTGACCTTACCCTCCCTATCGATGACACGATTGATCTCCTTGATCAGACTTGGGTTAATGGCTAGTCGCTCGCAGATACGAGCCAGATTAGGAATCTCAGCTACCCTACCCTTGATGGTAAAGTAATCTTGCAGGCCCAGTCCTAGCTGTATGATAGCATGTATGCGCTGTATCGCCTCTATCTCCAGGACATACCCTTCTTTGGCAAGTAGCGGCAGATCTTCCTCCACCGACTCGAATACATAGATGGGGATGGCTCTAGCGCTTTCTATAGCATACTTATACTCAGAGACCTCAGTGAGTAGTTGCCGGATGACCGCTACATCTGTCTGTATCGGCAGACGATCTAGCTCTTCTTTGGTACGCATACTCAAGCAGTCGATCTTGAGTCGATCGATCACCTTGGTATATTCTAGCTTTTCTAAAAAATCAGACGGGTAGTACTGCATGGACTATCAATGATGGCACAAAAGTAACGAAGGCGGTCTGGATAAGTTGACTGCATAAGGCGTATAGAATCACCTGCCGTGCTAGCTACGCCTCAACACCTATAAAATTGACATACTACCATAACCACTTCAGGCCCACGTCCTCGTACTTCCATATCTGCTTATCCTTTGTAATTAAGGTGTAACCGCCTTGGATGGCTTGCCAGATCAACATGCGATCAAATGGATCACGATGATGCGAAAGAACTAGTTCATGGATGGATATCGCATCACGGACGGTGAGTGGTACTTCCTTGACCTCCAGAGAATCACGAATGACCGTATAAAGCTCAGGCAATGTATACGAGTCGATTGCCAACTTGCCTAGATTGTATTTAAGCGATGCTTCCCATAGAGAAACAGCACTCACCATCAGTTCACTAGAAGGATCTTGCACAATGGTAGCTGCTGCGTCAGAGAGCTTATAAGGACTAAGCACGGACCATAGCCACACATGTGTATCCAGCAAGTACTTCAAAATCCCATTTCGTCTAATTCTTGATCCGACCATTGCAGGTCTTCAAGACTTATATCTAAACCCAAGTGACTCAATGCCCCCAGTTTCCGCTCCTTGGGTGGCTCAGGGTCCTCTTGTTTAAATACACCGACTACCTCACCGCTCCGCCCTTTTATAACACGGACGGCAATACCTTGCTTGAGCCACTCGGTTACTTCCGAAAAGCGAGCTTTGAATTCTGCTATGTGCATGGTCTTGGTCATCACCATAAAGGTATGACCTGCTTGTCAAGTTGTCAAGTTTCTGATCCGATGCGGGGCACTAACCCCTCCAGTCAAAGTACCAGAAATACTACTTCTTCTTTGTAGCGGCCTTTTTCTTCTTAGCGGGTGCCTTCTTTTTAGGTGCTTTAAAAGCATCAGGGATCTCCTTGACGATCAGCTTTTTGACATCTTCTAGCGTCATCTCTTTAGCCTCCTCCGCAGAGACACGTTCGCCGTCTTTCTTCTTAGGAATCTTGACGTTCTTCTTCTTAAACTTGATGAAGGGTCCCCATCTACCATTCTCCACCGTAATCTTCTCGGCAGGCCACTGGTGGATGTAGCGATTGGCCTCTTTCTCTATCTTGGCCTGTATGAGCTCGTGCATATCGTCTACGCTGATCGTATCTGGATCATATCTGCGCGGGATATTAACGAACATACTCTTGTACTTGAGGAATGGACCGAAACGTCCCTTGCCCTTGGTTACTGGCTCACCTTCGTAGTGGGTGACGGGCTCCTCCTCCTTGAGTTTGGCCTGAACGAGCTCCACGGCTC
This sequence comes from uncultured Saprospiraceae bacterium, assembly GCA_964389475.1. GTDB lineage: Bacteria > Bacteroidota > Bacteroidia > Chitinophagales > Saprospiraceae > CAYMFD01. Next base: position 21,648 of record CAYMFD010000012.1, on the reverse strand, counting down.
TAGCAAGCGACATCTTGAGCGGATCCTCGTCTCGAGGGATCGATACGAACTTGTCTTCGTACTTGACGTACGGGCCGTATCGCCCTCTATTGATTTCGATAATCTTACCATCGAACTCTCCGAGTGTCTTAGGCAGTTCGAAGAGGTCCATAGCATCCTCTAGATTGATCGTCGCTATGGACTGGCCTGGCTTGAGGTTAGCGAACTTAGGCTTACCCTCCTCTCCTACTTCTTCTCGAGTACCTATCTGTATAACGGGACCATAGCGAGTCATCGTTGCCATGATGGTATGACCTGTCTCCTCGTCTGTACCTAGCTCCCGAGTACCCTTGGCTCGCTCAGCATGCTCGAGGGTGTGCTCTACCGTCTCATGAAAAGGACCGTAAAACTCCTTGAGCATCGTACGCCAGTCCTGACCACCAGTGGCTACCTTATCGAGCCTATCCTCTACCTCAGCGGTAAACTTGTAGTCCATGACCTGCTCAAAATGTCCATCGAGGAAGTCAACGACCACCATACCGAGGTCACTAGGGTATAGTCTATTACTAGTCGCACCAGTGGTCTCTACCTGCTGATCTATACTGACCTGTAGGTCGGCTAGCTTGACGACGTTGTACTTTCGCTCGATACCTTCGCGGCTCTCCTTGGTGACATAACCTCTACCAGCCTCCATGATCTTACTGATCGTAGGTGCATACGTAGACGGACGACCTATGCCCTGCTCTTCTAGTTTCTTAACCAGAGAGGCCTCTGTGTACCTTGCCGGTGCCTTGGTAAATCGCTGCGTAGCGAGCAACTCGTTAAGGTCTAGGTCCTGCCCTACCTTGAGTGGAGGCAGCATACCTTTTGCTTCGCTCTCATCGTCGTCATCCTTGGCCTCCATGTATACCTTGAGAAAACCATCAAACGTCAGGACCTCGCCCTCTGCCTGCAGCTGGTCGTCTAGCGTCGATATACCAATTTTTACAGTCGTCTTCTCTATCTCGGCATCTGCCATCTGAGAGGCAATCGTACGTTTCCAGATCAGCTCGTACAGTCGTCGCTGGTCACTCTCTGCGCCTTGACTTGGTCGCTCTATGTAAGTAGGTCGGATGGCCTCGTGAGCCTCTTGGATATTTTCCTTTTTACTCTTAAAGGTGCGGTACTTGTGATACCGCTCGCCATACTGACTTTTTATCTCCTCTTCTATGGCCTTAGTGGCCTGTGCAGATAGGCTGGTGCTATCTGTCCGCATGTAGGTTATAAAACCCTGCTCGTATAGTCGCTGTGCTGCTGACATGGTACGACGTACGGCAAATCCCAGCTTGCGGCTGGCGTCTTGCTGCAGCGTCGAAGTAGTAAATGGTGCCGCTGGTCTTCGCTTGATCGGCTTTTTACTGATGTCTCCTATCGTAAAGGTAGCACCGTTGCACGCCTTGGCAAACTCCTGCGCCTCGTCTAGTTCGCCAAGGCGACGCTTGAGTTCTGCCTTAAGCTCCGCCGTGCGACCATTCTTATCCTTGACGTTAAATACCGCGGTAACACGATAGTACTGCTCCGGCGTAAACTCATTGATGTCTCGCTCTCGCTCGACGATGAGCTTAACCGCCACCGACTGCACCCTACCGGCACTCAGCTTGTTCTTGACCTTTCGCCATAGTACACCCGATAGCTCAAATCCTACGAGGCGGTCGAGTATACGACGTGCCTGCTGGGCATTGACTAGGTTGAGGTCTACCGTCCTCGGCTCTAGCACAGCTTTCTGGATAGCTGTCTTAGTAATCTCTCTAAATACGATCCGCTTAGCAGTATGCTCATCTAGATCGAGAACCTTGCATAGGTGCCATGCTATTGCTTCACCCTCTCGGTCCTCATCCGTTGCGAGCCACACCTCTGATGCTGACTTAGCGGCAGACTTTAAGTCCTTGACCACCTTGGTCTTCTCCGGTGATACGACGTACGATGGCTCGAAGCCTTTGTCGATATCAATACCCTTATCGCCCTTATCTAGGTCACGTATATGACCGACACTCGACTTGACCTTAAAGGTACCATCCAGGTACTTTTCGATCGTCTTGGCCTTAGCGGGGGACTCAACTATGAGGAGCTTTTTTGACATACGTCTGCTATTGAAAAATGTGATACGAAGCGGCTACAAAGATTGCAAACATATAAAATAGTTGACGATACGCTGTTTGGTAGTGATCGATAGCGTGACAAATGAGACCATAATAAGGGATAGCCTAGAGGATTTTATCGGTGGGAAATAGTAGGTATGATGACCCAATATCGATAATTAATATTTTGGCCTCGACTCTGATACGCAGTGACCTAATGTAAAGCCTGCCGCACATACCAAAGTAATTACCCCCGATAAGAAAGGTAGCGATTGATTGGGGGTTGTCGCGCTGCGGGTAGAACCGCGGCAGTGCTAACGTAGGTCGAGAAAATAGAAATCGAGATTTAGAGAGAAGAGAGGTAGAGATAGAGAGCTCTTGGTCGAAATCTCCGACTTGAAAATGCAAGTCTTTTCCGTCTGCTTTAGCGGACGGGTTGATGCGATACACGCAGTGGGGCTTTAGCCCCATTGGCCAACCATAACACTTCCTTATAGCATATTGCTAAAGCCCGAATCGTACAATGTGGCTAAAGCCCCTACAGGACGCTTACCTTATTCCGTCCGCTAAAGCAGACGGTAAATAAACAAGCCAAGTCTCGCAGCTTAACAATAGCGCTTTTCAAGTCAATTTACAAGCAGGTATTTATATCTGTGTGTATGACAAAACCCATACTCTGCTTTGTATTGTTATTAGGTCTTTCATCAAAATAATGCTGAGCAGCCGTGTCTCCTGACCGAGCTACAAAGCATCTCCACCAGCAAGGTTTTGTGCAATTTGTGATACATACAAAAAGCTTGAGCTAGCATGAAAGCGTAGTTTTCCGTGTACTTTTACCGCCAGCGTATTAATCAGCACTATGACTTACGATAATTTTACGATCAGAGCCCAAGAGGCCATACTAGCCTCGCAACAGATAGCAGGCGGACTACAGCAACAACAGGTAGATACCTGTCACCTTCTACGAGGTATATTAAATACAGACGACCAGCTTACTTCTTTTCTGTTTTCGAAAATGAAGGTCAACATACCCCTCCTCAAGCGAGAACTCGACAAGGCCATAGAAAAGTACCCACGGTCAGACAGTAAGCAAAAGCAGTACCTCACCAATGACGCTAATAAGTCACTGAGCCGAGCTAAAAAAGCCCTCAAGGACTTCGAGGATGAGTTCATATCGCTAGAGCTGATGATCTATGGCGTACTGACCGGTACGGACAAGACGGCAAGCCTACTTAAGGATCTCGGTGCTGACAAAGACCAGCTCGTCGCAGCGATCAAGGACCTGCGAAAGGGTCGTAAGGTCACCGAGCAGCAAGATCCTGGGCAGTACAATGCGCTTAAGAAATTTGCCACCAACCTCTGCGAAAAAGTCAAATCGGGAGACCTAGATCCCATCGTAGGACGAGACGAAGAGATGCGACGTATACTCCACATACTCTCTCGTCGTAAGAAAAACAACCCTATCCTAGTCGGTGAGTCTGGCGTGGGTAAGACGGCTATCGTCGAGGGTATCGCATGGCGTATCGTCAAAGGAGACGTACCCGAGGCCTTAGCAGAAAAAGAAATATGGGTACTCGAGCTGACCTCGCTGGTAGCTGGTGCCAAGTACAAAGGAGAGTTCGAAGAGCGACTACAGGCCATCATCAACGAGGTCAAGGAAGCCGGCGGACAGATCATCCTATTTATCGATGAGATACACACCCTCATAGGCACGGGCGGTGGCAATGGCGCTATGGATGCGGCCAATATCCTCAAGCCTGCCCTAGCACGTGGTGAGCTACGTACGATCGGAGCTACGACACATGATGAGTATCAGAAGTACTTCGAGAAAGACAAGGCGCTAGTACGCCGTTTTCAGACCGTGACGATCGACGAACCCAGTGTGGCAGATACGGTGTCGATCCTACGGGGTATCCAAGAGAAATACGAGAGCTACCACAAGATCGAAATCCTAGACGAGGCCCTTGTCGCTGCGGCTGAGCTCAGTCATCGCTATGTCGCCGACCGCCACCTACCCGACAAGGCCATCGACCTTATAGACGAAGCAGCTGCCAAACTGCGCCTAGAGCTAGACTCTGTACCCGAGGAGGTAGATGAGCTCAACCGGCGGGTCAATCAGCTCGAGATAGAGCGAGAAATGATCAAGCGTGAAGGTGGCGACAAAAAACTCAAGAAGATCAGCGAGGCCATCGCCAACAGTCGAGAAAAACTAGATAGCGTAACAGCTGCCTGGAAGCTCGAAAAAGAAATGCTGGACACCATCAGCCAACTCAAGAAGGAAATCGAAGAGCTAGAACATAATGCGGAGATGGCCGAGCAAGCGGCAAACTTCGAGAAAGTAGCTCGCATACGGTACGGAGACATCAAGTCTAGACAAGCCGAGCTCGACAAGGCGGAGAAAAAACTTAAGGACATCAGTGACGAGCGGCGCTTTACCAATGAAGAGGTAACTGCTGACGACATCGCCGATATCATCAGCCGATGGACGGGCATACCGGTTAACAAAATGCTCAAGAGTGAACGGGACCGGCTGCTACGTCTAGAGGATGAGCTCGGCAAGCGGCTCATAGGTCAGCATGAGGCTGTACGTGCCGTCAGTGATGCCGTACGGCGCAGCAGGGCTGGCCTACAAGATAAGAAGCGGCCCATCGGCTCCTTCATATTCTTAGGTCCGACAGGAGTGGGTAAGACCGAGCTGGCGAAGTCCCTGGCCGAAGTCCTCTTTGATGATGAGAATGCCATCACCCGTATCGATATGAGTGAGTACCAGGAGCGACACGCTGCCAGTAGGCTCGTAGGTGCTCCTCCAGGATATGTAGGCTATGACGAAGGTGGTCAGCTGACCGAGGCGGTACGTCGCAGACCTTACAGCATCATACTACTGGACGAAATAGAAAAGGCACACCCTGACACCTTCAATATACTCCTGCAAGTACTCGATGATGGCCGACTGACCGATAATCGCGGACGTGTCGCTAACTTTAAGAACACCATCATCATCATGACGTCCAATATGGGGGCGGAGTTGATCCTCGACAATTTTGAGGATCTAGAGCATGTAGCTGAGGAGCACCACCAGGATATATTCGATACTACTAAGGAAGAGGTCTTTAGCCACCTCAAGGATACACTGCGTCCGGAGTTTCTCAATAGGATCGATGAGCAGATCATGTTCTTACCCTTGACCAAGGAGGAGATCAAGAAGATCGCCTACCTCATGCTCAAGGGTGTACGTAAAAACCTAGCAGCCCAGGATCTCAAAATCGAATTTACAGAGTCGGCGATGGACCTACTAGCAGAGCGAGGTTATGATCCGCAGTTCGGGGCTAGGCCGCTCAAGCGTGTTATACAGCGAGACATCGTCAACCACCTGGCCAAGGAGGTCCTCAGTGGCAACTATGCTGCTGGCGAAACCATATACGTGGGTACTGGTGACAAGGGCTTTTCGTTTAGCGATAAGGCGCCTACGACCAAGAAAGAACCAGAGGCAAAGAAGAAGGCCAGTCCAGCTAAAGCGCCTGCGACACCTGCTAAGAAGACGCGTCGCAAGTCAACGGCTAAACCCAAGGCCGCCACTACTCCAAAGGCAAAAGCTACGACACCTAAAAAGACGAAGGCAGACGCTGCCGCCCAGCAGGAAAAACTGGTCAAAGAAGTAGAAAAAGCGGCTAAGGACCTCAAGAAGGAGGTCGACAAGCACAAAAAGTAGTAACACAGGTAACCACAAGAAAAAGGGTCAGCATCTTCATATGAGATGCTGACCCTTTTATATTTAGTATTTGATAGACGATTACGTCTTGACTACCTTGACAGCTACGGGACCCTTAGGACCAGACTCTACCTCAAAGGTTACTTTGTCATTCTCGCCTATCTCTTGGTAAGCGTTATTGATATGGACGAATATACTGTCCTGTGATCCTAGATCATTGATGAAGCCGTAGCCTTTCTCATGGTTGAAGAACTTGACGATACCATTTCTGATTCTCTCGCCCTCTACCTCTTCGCGCTGAGCTGCACCTAGCATAATGTTCTCTACCTTGATCTCGACCTTTTCAGCAGGATCAGGCATTGTCTCTGTGAGATTACCATTGAAGTCCACATAGCGGATCTGCTCTTCGAATGTCAGTTTGCCGCGTTCTTCTTTTTCAAGTTTACGCTGCTCTCTGCGTTCGGCTTTCTCCTTCTTCTTTTTTCTTCTCTTCTTTTCTTTTTCGCTCTTCGCGAATGTCTGTTGTGATTTTGCCATAAAATGTAATGCGATAGATCCACAGACGGCATCACTGCACAACCTGCTCACCCATCAAAAATGATAAAAATGATAGTAATCGCAAGCACAAGAATGAGGCTTGAATCAACCCCACAGAAGCTCGACAAAACCTGCGACACTATAAAGATAATGAATATTGAGGAGATATAGTTCCAAAAATCACCTGCAATAGATGTAGCGATAAACTAGAGTTCAACAAGAATAGGCAGGTCAGCCACATCTGTTTAGCAATCTAGCTACACTACGCCGCACAGCAGTCTACAATCTCATCGTAGTCAGGCTTATCGGCAGCGGAGTTATGAATAAATGACTGCTTGACCTCGCTGTCCTTGATGAGAAAGACACCTGGCATCTGAAAACCATCACCGATCTGCTTAACAGATACAATGGAAGGATCCTTAACGAAGACCTCAAAGCCTCGCACCCAGTTCTTAAGACCGAATAGCTGACCGGGACGACCTTTCATCAAACCAAACTGCTGATATAGGGAGCAAGAAGGGTCGCTGATAGAGTCCACGCCGGCTATACCGTACCGGCCAAAGTACTCCTGAGCCGTCTCATCATCTGACATATGGACAAAGACAACCTCGACGCCGCGACTGGCCAGATCCTTCCGCTTCTTGGACAGATCCTTTAGTGCCTCGCGGCAAAAAACACAACCGAAATGACGTAAGAATACAAGCAAAACACTACCCATTCGACTTTTGTCGTCAAGAGATTGACCCTGCTGGGTAGTGACTGTCTGTAAGAGAGCTCTCGATACCATATTATACTAGATCCAACTTTTCTAATTGATTCGCTTAACGAAAATATGCTGAAATGGTCGAAGCTGTGACAGCATCTGTGACACTTTTACAAAAGTCTTGACTTTAATTTCCTCCACTACACACAGGTGGGCCTACCTTACACTCATGATCAGTGAAAAGTATGAACGACAGCGAGTCAACAACTTTACAGATGCAGTTTTTTCTATTGCTCTCACAGTATTGATACTAGACATATCTGCATCGCTTTTTAAAAATCCAGACGCTGTTACTTTCTCCACTATCTTTCAAAGTAGAATCGCAGGCTTTATTGGTTACATGGTAAGTTTCTTTGTCATTGCGATGTTTTGGCGATCTAATGTCCGCAACCATAGACACGTCACCGAGGTCGACGGGAAGATGATGGCCTTGACGATATGGATGTTGTTCTTTGTGGTACTGCTGCCATTCTCCACCTCGCTGTATGTCAACAACTTCGTGAGTAACGCTGCCTTTCAGTGGTATGCTATCAACGTGGCCTTGATAGGCTTGTTTAATAGTGGACTGATCAAGCATATCTACAAAAACAAGCTGCATGATGGCACTATGTCTAGGAAGCACTATCGTTACTACATACTACGGAGTAGATCTGTCATGGTAGTTTGGTTGTTTGCCGCATTAGCTGCAATGGTCGTACCTATGTACATCAGCAGGTTTATGTTCCTCTTCATTTTTGTTCTTGATGCTCTTATTAATCGTTACTGGAAAAAACGAATTTTCGATTAGAGTAATAAAAAAAGGGGTGACACCTTGCGATGCACCCCCATATATTGATAAATGGATGTGGCTCGTGCCTATCCTTGTCTTAGATTATCTACATAGTACGTCTCACCCATGCAGTCTCCTTGATCTCTAGAGATATACAGGATAAGGTTACCGTATGTATTACCGCTAGCATCATCGCTAAAGTCAAACGTAAGGGTCTCCCATGCATTTGACGTAGTCATGTTTACAGTACGAGCTATAAGTGGCTCATTTTCTGGGAAAGGATTGTTCTCAAACACTAATGTTACGTCTGTAGCCTCGCCCCATACATCAAGGGAAATAGTACCCGGATGATTAGAAAAATTGACACGACCAGCCAACTCCTGGCCAGCACCGCCCCATACCTCACAAGGATTACCACGTACGATCTCCATGACGTAGCAACTCTCATTGACACCTGACTGGTCAGGATTGTCGATACGTGTAGTGATATAGCCACCGAAGCCATCAAACCATGCATCTACATCGGGATTACCATTGTCCGTCGCCCAGGTGTAGTTGATATCTGGTGATACCGTATTGTCCATCGTTTCGCATGTATCTTCTTCTGGATCTTCGTCATCATTACAGCTAGTCGCAAATAATCCTAATGACCCAAGGATGAGGCCTAACATCACAAACTTCTTTAAATACTCTCTCATTGTTGAAAAAATTTAGTGTTAATAGATTCAAAAAATAAACAAGCTCAAAGAACCAATTTTGCAAAAGATACACGACCAACTCCGTGAGCTATAGGGTAACGACTAGAGCTTTGCTTTTGTGTAGAAATACCGCGCATTTATTTGCACTCTCGCCATGCCACACTTCACAGTACGTAGGCGACTATACGAGGTTTTGGCAGAAAGACACTTGCATTCTGTCGCCTTACTTACAGCTGGGAACAAGTAGTGAGGGCACAACTAAGGGACACACTAGTAGAGACTCTTCATACAGATACCTGCCATTTACATCATTAAAAAGGTACTGATTATGAAGAAGCAATTACTACTTACAATCGGGCTGATAGCTTGGACACTTGCAAGCTCAGCGCAATCAATCATCCAGGGCAAGATAATAGACAAATCAACTGGCGAGCCTATCCTTTTCGGTACCGTAGCTCTTATGAAAAATGGCGTAACGGTCGCTGGTGCTGAGACAGACCTAGACGGCAATTACCACCTCGATTGCAAGCCTGGCACCTATAGTTTAGAGGCAAGCTATGTGGGCTACAGCGTACAACGTGTAGAGTCCGTCGTAGCACCCTCAGGTCAGGTTATCACTGTAAACATAAGCATGACGCAAGGCATCATGTGCGACGAAGTGGTCATCACAGGATACAAAGTGCCCCTCATCGAGCTGGATAATACCACAACGAGCTCTGCTGTCACTGCTAGTAGGAGAAAGCGACTATTCAAACGCAATAAGAACAAGTCAAAACAAATACGGGCGATACCGTCAAAGAACCTCAATCTCGTAGCTGCAACCTCAGCTGGTGCTAGTAGATACAGTGGTCGTCAGTCGAGTGACGATCTCCACCATGTCGATGGTATACGGACTGCTATAACACAACACCACACAGACCAGGTACAGCAGCCACTCCCTAGTCGAGAATACTATAGGCAGTACGAGGAGAATGCTCCGACATCGCCATGGCTACAGCCGCTGTCCACCTTTAGTATCGATGTAGATAAGACCAGCTATACCAATGCTCGGCGCTACCTAGAGATGGGCCAGCGACCACCGATAGATGCCGTCAGGATCGAGGAGATGATCAACTACTTCGACTACGACTACGCAGGACCCAGTGACGAGCATCCTGTGGCATTGCATACTACGACGACCGACTGCCCGTGGAGTGAGTCTGGTCGACTACTGCATGTAGCACTCCAGGCCAAAAAAGTAGACAAGAGCGAACTACCCAGCTCCAACCTAGTCTTCCTGATAGACGTCTCTGGTAGCATGTCAAGCGCCGACAAACTGCCACTGGTCAAGTCAAGCCTCAAGCTACTCCTCGGGCAGTTGCGACCTAACGATAAGGTATCGATCGTGACCTACGCTGGCTACAGTGGTGTGGCCCTCCAGCCAACCGCCATCTCAGATAGAACAAAGATCATCGACGTAATAGACGGCCTAGGAGCTGGAGGTAGTACTGCTGGTGCCCAAGGCATCATGACCGCCTACGACCTAGCACAAGCACACTATACTGAGGAGGGCAATAATCGGGTCATCCTCTGTACCGATGGTGACTTTAACGTAGGTGTAAGTCATGACCGAGGCCTAGAAGACTTGATCACCGAGAAACGTAAAACAGGTATCTACCTATCCGTACTAGGTTTTGGCACGGGTAACTACCAGGATGCCAAGATGCAAGTCCTTGCCGATAAGGGCAATGGCAATGCAGCCTATATCGATGATATGCGAGCTGCCAGAAAAGTGCTAGCCCAAGAAATGCTCGGCACCCTGTATGCGGTCGCCAACGATGTCAAACTACAGATAGAGTTTAACCCCGCCACTGTAGAGACGTACAGGCTAGTTGGCTACGAGACGAGGCTCCTCGATGACCAAGACTTTAACGATGACACCAAGGATGCGGGAGAGATCGGTCTAGAGCACACCGTCACCGCCATATACGAGATAACCTTGACGACGGAGGACGATGCGACTGCCATAGATGTAGATCCGCTCAAGTACCAACCAGCAGGCAGTAGTGGATCTGCAAAAGAGTTAGCTACGATTAAGTTTCGCTATAAGGTACCTGGCCAAAAGGACTCTAGGAAAGTCGAACACGTCGTAGCCTACAGCAAGCAGACGGACAAGCATACTGACAACACCCGACTGGCGACATCTGCCGCTGCCCTAGGCATGTACTTGCGAGATAGCGAGTATCTAGACCTGGTAGAAAAGAAAAAACTCCAGAAACTCCTTCGCCCCCTCAGAGGTGACGAGGTCAGCGACTTACGTACGATGATCGACCTCGCCTTTGCAGATGCACTGTGATCACACTGCAATCAACGGTGCTAATGGAGGGACTATCTTTAGCAAAGGTCCACGCCTCAAAGGAGGTGTGGACCTTACCATTTATACCATTTCTGCTACAGAATTTCACTTATTTTTTGCCTTATTCTTCATCATATTTCGCCAAAAAGCCTCGTGGTAGCTACGGCTACCACTACGTTTTTTGACTCATCTGATTTTGAATAAACTCAAAAACTAATGCGAAACCTTATAGTAGAAATGGTATTATATCCTGTGCCACGTGCCTTCCTTAGTCTACCCAGTGGTAGTATCGAGCTCCTTGTCGGGTGCCTTCAGTACCTATTCGCTCTATTGCGAACTCACCACTGGCAGGCCGTACGCATTGCGATAACTGACCTCTATGTAGCTGCTCATAAGTCTCATAAGTAATGGCCTGACTCTCTGATAAGGTATCGAAAACCCCAAAGTGCTCGACGACCGACTGCCACCCAGGCTGTACGGTACCTACAAAGACTTTGGACTTAGAACCACTGCCATAGCCCACAAAGCCTAGGTCCTTACCCGCCAAGTCTTCGTAGGCTTGCAGGTCCACCTCCAGGGTACTCATCAATGCCAGAAAGATCGAGCAGGCGTACATATTACCTACAGAAGACGATGCTCTCTGTGCTTTCTCAAGCTTTTCATTGACAAATGCTCGGTAGACGTCCGTCTTAGTTATTGATCGCAAGTAGTAGGAGGCAGCCTTCTCGTACTCCTCATCGGAGGCAAAAGCTGATCGCTCAGGCTCTGGGTCTAACGCCTCTGCAAAACTGTCCCACTTTCCTGCCGCTTTCATGGCCATCATGAAGAGTTCTGCTGCTATACGCTTACCATGAAATGCATATGGTAGGTGAAAAATGATACGATCCCAATCAAGTATTACATCATGATCTGCACCGGCAAGCTTACAGTAGTGCTGGTAGGCTTCTCTGATTCGGTTTCCGTAAGTCCAGTTAGAGTATTGACCATCGAAGACCGGCGTCTCTTTATAGACTTGCACGATCTCGTCGTTGTCGTCTAGTAAGCCACTGACTTCTAGTGTATCGGGCAGTTTAGACAGCACCTCATCAGACGTAAGATTATCTATACCAGCCAGTTGCAATACCTCCTCGATGAGTTGCTTTTTATCAAAGGTCCGACGAGGCTTATAAAAGTCATGCACTCCTCTAGTGCCCACACCAAAGGTATCGTGGATCACTAATAGCCGTGGATCATGCTTGACCAGCATGGCCACTGCGCCAGCACCTTGGGTATACTCCCCACCTGAGGCTAGCTCGTATTTGGCAAAATCAGAAGTGACCACGATCCCGATACGATCACTACCTCCTCGTACCCAGTCTAGCGTATTATGCAGGGCATCCACACCACCTACGCAGGCAAATGTCAGGTCGACCACGTCACAATTATCGAAACAGTCGACGCCGTGCTGATCTCTAAACTTACGCCTCAGCATCTCCAGGACATAGGTGGCGGTGGGTTTGGCGCCATCAAGTGCCGACTCTGTACCTAGGTAGATACGACCTATCTGCTGTGGCGAGAGGTCATTACGTTGGATCAGTCGTAGTACGGCATTCGCCGCCATAGTAGCAGCATCCTCGTGAACGTCCGGGATGGCCATTTTGTAAAGACCTAGGCCCTTATTGAGCTTAGCATACTCAAGATCCCGTGCTTGCGCTAGGGTCTCTATCGGTAGGTGTAACTTGGGCACATACAATTGTATATCGCATATTCCCACTTTTGCATTTGTCATAATAATTGATTTACTGGACTACTGGTAGGTCGGTCATCTCAATGACAAGTGATAGCGCCAAATCTTACATCTGGCACTAACCAAAAGTAGCAATGTGTAGTTGCCCAAGTTGTTGCAAACTGTCGATATTTAAATAAAAAAAAACAGCGGTCGACTACCTTTAGCCACATACAGGTACAGCTATCGTGACTTGCATTCAGCTTTCGCAAAAAGCGTAATAGCACAAAATCAAGTATCCTATTGTCCAATGCACCATCAGTTATGCACCACCCACTATCTTTGCTTAGCACATAAGGCTGTACAATGACATACACTCCCGCTGATCACAAAGCGAATCTCACACTGACCAAGCAATACCTGCAGGCACCTCCTACCCTGCTGGAGATCGAACAGCTGCGGGATGTGATCCGTTATCACGAGCATCGATATAGTATACTCAACGACCCGACCATCGCCGACTATGAGTATGACCAACTGTATGCTGCCCTGGTGCAGCTAGAGCAGGCTTATCCAGCGTCCGTGACACCAGACAGCCCATCGCAGCGAGTATCTAGCGATCTGAGTAATGACTTCCCGCCAGTGAGTCACCTGATACCTATGTTGAGCCTAGGGAATAGCTACAACGCAGACGACCTTCAAGACTTTGACAAAAGCATCCGCAAACTGGCTGCCCTAGAAGAAACGACGGTCATAACCTACACCGTCGAACCCAAGTACGATGGTGGCAGTATAGCTCTAGTATACGAAGAAGATCTGCTAGTGCGAGCTGCTACAAGAGGCAATGGTAGCCAAGGCGAACTCATCACGCCTAATATCAAAACGCTGTCTAGTGTACCGCTACGAGCTACGTTTTCGGATCATGGTATGAAGACGGTCGAACTCCGTGGAGAGGCCCTTATCCGCAAGGATCGCTTCGCTGCGATCAATGAGGAGCGAGCAGCAGGTGGCAAGTCCGTATTTGCTAATCCGCGCAATGCGGCGACCGGCAGTCTCAGGACCAAGAACCCGCAAGAAACAAGGGAGCGAGGCGTGGAGGCCTTTATCTTTCAACTGGGGTATGCCGTAGATGCTGAGGGCAACGACCTACTACCGTCGATACAGAGTCACTACGAGAGTATCGAACTCCTCGGCCAACTAGGATTTAAGATTCCTCAAGAACAAAAGAAACGATGCCATGGTATCCAAGAGGTCGTAGACTTCATCGGTAAGTGGGAGGTAGAGCGAGACGACTACGATTACGAGATAGATGGCATGGTCATCAAGGTCGATAGCTACGACATTCAGCAGCACTGCGGCAGTACGGCCCACCACCCTCGATGGGCCATTGCCTATAAGTTTAAGGCCAAGCAGGCAACCTCAACCCTCGAGGCCGTGGAGTATCAGATCGGAAAGATCGGATCTATCACGCCTGTCGCCAAGATCGCTCCCGTCCAACTGGCTGGTGTCACTGTCTCCTCGGTGAGTCTACACAACGAAGAGTTCATCACTAGCAAGGACCTCCGGCTAGGTGATACCGTACTAGTCGAGCGAGCGGGAGATGTCATACCCTACATCGTCAAGTCTATGCAGGATGTCCGTGATGGTAGTGAGCAGGTCATTGACTTTCCGACAGAGTGTCCATCGTGTGCCACGACATTGGTACGCTTAGAAGGTGAAGCTGCCTGGCGATGCGTCAATCCGCTGTGCGAGGCGCAGCAGTTACAGCGGATGATCTTTCACGTCAGTAAAGATGCGATGGACATCGATGGCTTTGGCAAAAGTTATGTGGAGCGATTTCACCAACTAGGGTGGCTGAGGGACCTTAGTGACATCTACAACCTAGACTACGATGCGATAGCTGGGCTCGATGGCTTCGGTGCCAAGTCCGCAGAAAAAATCAGGGTCAACATCGAAAAGGCTAGGCAAAACCCCATCCACCGCTTATTACACAGCCTCAGCATCCACCACCTAGGCAAGAAGGCCAGTAAGTTGATCGCCGAGACGATTGACGACGTCTTTGACCTTCAGACTAGGACGACAGAGGACCTTATCAGTATCAAGGACATAGGCCCCGTCGTCGCCGAAAACGTAGTCGCCTACATGGCTGTACCCGAGAATATCGAGATGCTAGAGCGAATGCGAGAGCGAGGTGTCAACATGGTACAGACGGAAGAGGATAAGCCCCTCGTGGTCGCTGAGGATGCGCCGCTCTCAGGCAAGACGATCCTCTTTACCGGATCACTACAGCAGATGACTCGCAAAGAAGCCCAAGGCCTCGCCGCAGAGCATGGCGCCAAGAATATCTCTGCTGTCAGCAGTAATCTCGACATACTCGTTGTCGGCGAGAAAGCAGGTAGTAAGCTCAAGAAAGCGGAGGCTCTAGGTACCGTGGAGGTAATGACCGAGGCGGAGTTTTTAGCGTTGATAGGTGTATGAGGGTCTTAGCCATAGCCCTAATCTGCCTAGTCATTGGATGCCGGAACAAGCACACTGCCGACGCCACGGTGGCACTACCTCTCGAAAGTCCCAACCGTGAAAAGCCAGTACCTCCCAAAGCCTCCAGAGATGACTACGATACCTCTCGCTGGATCGAGCTCACCGAGGCGCAGGGTTTTGCGCTAGAGTTGCGATATGCGGACGAAAGCAACTTCACTGGTAAGCAGATATATGACTGTGGGCGGTGCTTTCTGCAGAGGGATGCTGGCGAAAAACTCATACGACTCCAGCGAGACATCGCTAAGCGGTACGGCTGGCGACTACGGCTATATGACTGCTACCGTCCTAGGCCTGCTCAGCAGCGACTCTGGGACATCATGCCCAATGCCTCCTACGTAACCCCACCACATAAGGGCAGTATGCACAATCGAGGCCTCGCCATAGACGTAACGATAGATGATAAGGATGGCCGACCGATGGACATGGGTAGTGATTTTGACCACTTTGGAAAGGAGGCTCACATAGATATCTATGATCACACTGACGAAGTACTCCGCAATCGCCGTATCTTACAAAAGCTGATGGAGCTACACGGATTTAAAGGAATCCGAACCGAGTGGTGGCACTACTCCCTACGAGGCGTATCGAGTGAGCTGAGTGCCTGGGAGTGGGGGTGTTGAAATTCGATGTAAGATGTAAGACGTATAGTGTAAGACTTTTAGGTTGGATTCTAGATTGAAGATATTCGACGACAAGAGTTTGCCCTTATTCTACACCCCTCACAATGACCTTACATTCTCGGTCTTGATCTCCGACAGTAACTTAAGGTCGCCGGACTCGTAAAGCGCTGGGAGGTCAGCAAGTGGTGTCTCAAATGGGGCTTTGTAGTTAGAGTAATCCTGGAAAACGATACCGTCAACGATGCGAGTATTATACGCCACTCTAAACCTTGCACCACCACCATTGACCCGGTAATTGTAGGCGAGGTAGTCTATGCGATCCGTCGATTGGTTGATCCAGTAGTGGTAGGTGTCGTCGTGGTCTTGACCGCCGCCTTCTTGGTCGAATGTCACTTGAAGCACATCGTACGCTTGACCTTTTATCGTCGTGCTACCCCTGTACGTAAGGTTTACCGCTGGGTCTAGGAGCTTATGGGGCAGGGTGGCAAAGTAGATGACAGAATTGAGTGAATTACTCAGACCTGTACGCTGCTTCTCGGTCAACTCGACCTCCTTACCTGCCGTAGTCCTTGAGAAGTCCCCATTATCAAGTACGTCTGTATAGGCCGTGCCATCCTTGGCCGTTTTGTACGCCATATACTCGTAAGATGAGTCATTGTTCTTAAACTGATAGGTATTACCCCTAAACTCGAAGGTGTAAGCCGCCTTATCGTAGCGACCACCACCGTGGGCGGCTAGGCACTTCATCAGTAGTTGGCTAGCATGATCCGTGGATGTGATCGTCGATTGACGTGTGCAGGCTTGTATTGCGATGATGGCACCGAGGACTACCGTGTAGTAAGTGATTCTCTTCATTCGTTGTGCTTAGTAAGTGATTCTCTTCATTCGTTGTGCTTAGATCATAGCGAACGTTGGGTAGGAGCCAATGTTTGCGATAAAAGCGATTGACGTCTCGTAGAGGACAAGTGCAGATGGACAAATACACTTTCAGCCTATTCTTTCATACACCGTCATCTCCACAAAAGACCTGTTACTATCTCAGGTACGCTGTAAAACCATACCTGTGTGTTACAGCCATGATCAGATCGGCGGGCTTAACCCCGGCACCTACTACTACTAAGCAGGAGCTGTCACAACTAGCGATGCCTTTCATAAGCACAGAAAATTAAAAGGGGAAACCGAGCCGTACTCGATTCCCCCTATATATCATCAACTGACACGAGGTCAACTGTCAATACGATTACTCAACCATCAGTTTCTTGGTATAGCCCAACTGATTGCCATTGATGCTCATGATGTAGACGCCAGTTGGCAGGTCCGCTATGTCGACCTGCAGCTTGTTAGTGCCTATGGCTAGTGACTCTGTAGATTGGTATACAACCTGACCTACTAGATCTACAATTGACACCATGGCCACCTGCTCATCCACTACTTCTATATCTAGATTTACATGTGCAGAAGCTGGGTTGGGATACATAGACAATACTTGATTGATCCTAGCTCGCTTTACTGAAATTACCTCTGATAGCTGTGTGCTGGCATCCAGATCAACAGAGTATATACGATAGTACGTAATACCGCCTGGCTTATCATCCATGATTTCGTAGCTACGACTAGTATTGCTGTTGCCTTCGCTACGTATGCTACCTACTTCGTACCAGTTGCTACGGCCATCAGTTGATGCCTGTACGATCTGCATATGGTTATTGACCTCATTGGCAGTAGACCACATGATTTTGTTGCCCCGGTCCATGGCCTTGGCCTCAAAGCTAGCGATAGTGATCGGAAGTGAGAAACTTGCCATAGGAACCCCACCACATTCAGCAGCATCAGCTGCAGATAAGCATTCAAATGTAAAGCTAAAACCAGTCTCTTGTACACTACCGTCCGAATCAAATAAGATAGTCACTGACTCACCAGCTACGGGGTGGTAAAAGCAGTCACCAGCAGCCAACCCTGTACCTGTGCCGCCGTCACCATCACCTTCACCACAGATTTCGCCTGTACTAACCCCTCCAGGTCCTAGTCCTGTAATCTCAATGAAATCCCAGCATCCAAACCCATTTGTCTCGATATCCACATAGTTCATAGTGACCTTTACATGCATACCTGCTGATGGAGTCAGCGTCCATGTCTGCAAGTCAGCTACTGGATAAGTGGCGCTACCACCAGGGCAGGGATAGTCAACGGTGGTTCCACAGGTAGGAGTCAGGTCAGGAGCTGGTGGCTCAGCCGTAAAACTCACAGGACCAGCATGCTCAGACTGCTCAGCTCCACATATCTCTCTTACAAATACGTCATAGCTCTCACAGCCAGTCAGACCCGTAATACCCTGAGGGCTAAGAGCACTTGTAAACTCCGTACAGCTAGGGTCACCAGGTTGGTCGCCAGCGTCGCAGACTGTCACAGTTGTAGTAGTGACCGCACCGCCGCCTGACGTCCAGCTCACACTAGCGGTAGAACCTGTGATAGTGCCTACCGACAAGTCAGTCGGCTCGGGGCATGAAGGTACTTCTGTTACGCAAACAGTAAAGCTTGTGGTAGTGGCAGAAGAGCTCGACCATGTGTAAATCCTAAAGTAGTAAACGTTTCCGATCGTTAGACCAGTTACTTCAATAGGAGAGTTAGGAGTATCTTGACATACTAGACTAGTACCTCCGCAGGCGTCAAGTACTTCGGTAACTATATCGGTGGTTCCACCTGTGTTGGCTACTTCAATGATATGTTCAGTTGCAGATGCTGTAAATTGATACCAAACGTCGTCGTTTGCAGTACCAATACAACCAGGTAAACTTTGAGTGGATGACACTGTAGTACCCGCAACAGGTGTCCCACAATCATTAGCACTTAAGGTAACGGCGGTCAGTGCACCACAGTCATCATTAGCTGGTGGTCCTGGAGGTGTATTTACACAGACGTCAAAATCTGTGGTTTGGCCTGTAGTACTAGTCCAAGAATATACCCTGATGTAGTAGGTGTTGGTCGCTGTCAATCCGCTGACGGTGCTAGAGTTGGGGTCACTACAACTTCCCGCGACTAATGACAACCCTCCTGGACAAGTACCCTCGTAGACACTGTGGTACAAGTCACTAGTACCATTGGCGATATTTAAGAGATCAATATTGTGAGTTGACTGTGTAGCGACAAAACTGAACCACACATCATCATCTTCTGTCCCAAAGCAGTCAGTTGCAGACTCTGGCGACTGTGTGGCGCCAGTGATCGTACCGCTTACATTATTGGCAGCATCACACGTTTCATCAGCATTAACAGTAACTGGAAATGCACCATCACAATTATCATTGGCAGGTGCAAATACACACGACCCATCGTCACAAGTAGCCAAAGGGTCAAAGTTGCTTGCTAGGGGATCTTGACATCCTGGCACGACAGGCGTCGCTGTTTCATATATTTGAAATTCATCCTGCGAGCCAGATTGACAACTAACCGAACCATCAGAATCAATCACAAAAATGAGACAGTCGCCAGGGTTAGCACCTTGTAGTGCAGTACCACTAAAGTCACCGGCACTTGTAGCGAGAACAACCGCTCCAGTGGTGCCCGAGCCCGCAGCTCCTGAATATACAGTGAGATCATCACAGCAGCCTTCAGTCTCACCTTGGGTGATAAATAAGTCTAATGTAACACCTGGTGCTGGGCACACCTCTAGCTCTACAGAAGAAGTGAGACTATTATCATAGCAGAATGTGTGATCTGGTGCAGTACAGGGCTGAGCCAGCAATAATGGCATCATAACGATAACCGAAAATAAAGTAAGTAAAACTTGTTTCATACTTATTTTTTTTATGAAAAGAAACATTCAGAAATATGGGATTATGAGGTTATGATAAGTAAATCTACCGAGCATAGCTCGAAATACAAAAAAAATGAATACTCATTTTCAAATGACAGAATGATAAGTACGTATTACTTAAATCACATTATAATTAACTCATATACGTAGTGTTCACGCAATGTGTTTATTGAGATGTAAAATAGGCGACATTTTGCCAAATAAGTCATAAAGCTTAGTAAGCATATTTTTAATAGTAATATGGGGTGGTTGCCCTAGCCAACTATGGCTCACTCACACCAGTCCAAAACATATAAAGCCCGGGGATATTGACTTTGTGAGTCAGCAATTTTCGGCTCGTAGAGGCCGTATTTGCGATCCTAGCCTATCCAGTGTCAAATAACGTCTTTTGAGTGGCTATTTGCGCTGGCTGGTAAATGGGAATATGTAGCCATTCATAGAGGTCTATTTTGACAAATAGATTAAGTCTCAGGAAGATGATCAGGTTGGACATATACCACTTACGATTTGCTTTTTTCTTAAGGTAGCGCAGTAGTAGCACGCGACCATCTGGGGTAGGGCCCCTAGATGCGAGCAAACGAGCACCATATTTGAATGCGGACTGCATTCTCGGTGGTGCCCACAAATGATTTGATTCTGAACAGCTGCTTAACGTGCTTAAAGAATACTTCTACGTCCCATCTAGCACTCAATGTTTGCGAGAAACCAGGCTAGGTCTTGCAGGGGACATCAGCCCTACCACCGAAATAACCTCTTTTCTTTATCTTGACGTACGAAGCCATTGCAGGTGAGACCAATAAAAAGCAACCACGACCTAAACCTATAAATGGGGATAGTCATCATCATATCCGTACTAATGCTACAAGTGTCTTCTGGACTGACGCAAGTCGTAGGTCAGGAGTACATCCTCAGAGCCAGTATCATAGACGAGAGTACGCAGGCTCCCCTGCCCTACGCGACCGTCTACAATCAGACTCGCGAGACAGGCACAGCTAGTAATGCAGATGGCTTCTTCGAGTTACCACAATGCCAGTCAGGTGATACCATAGTGGCCTCTTATGTCGGATACAGCGATCGATCTATCGTCTTGTCTAGTGACCTCCCCACCACGCTATACCTTTCGCCATCACCGAGGTCTATCGGAGAGGTTGTCATTACAGTTAAGAGCGACTACCTCGTAAAAATGGTAGCCAAGCTCCGCAAAAACAAAAAAACTCCAGTACAAACTGCCAAGACTTACTTCTTTCTAGAGACAGAAATAGAGGACCAAAGCGTCGAGATCATCGAGGCACACTTCAATGGTCAATACGCAGACTTAGGTATAGAGGACCTATCGCTCAAAAAAGGTAGGATCGGCCTTAAGCCCCTTGTCGATCGCTACTACCTATCAACAGAATCAGCACGGCTCTTCTGTATGCATCGACTGTTTGTGAGGAGTGACCTATTTCCTAAGAGCCCACTCTCGACAAAAACAAAGAAGCTCAAGAGCACCTATACCTTTACTCTTAGCTCCACTTATACCGATGCAGGATCTACTATTTACGTGATAGACTTTACCCCGAAGCGAGACCAGGATCGTCTATTTTCTGGGAGGCTATGGATAGATCGGGCAGCCAATCGTCTACTCAAGGTCAACCTCAGTATCGAGCATGCTAGTGTGCACCCCTTCCTAGTCATCGGCAGCAATACCATCGAGGCCGTGAGTATGGAGATCACCAAGTCCTATGGTGCTAGCGGCAGTGAATCTTATATTAATGCTATCGACTTTAACTACGAGGTGACTTACAGGGGGGTGTAGACGGCAATGCAGTTTTGGCCAAGACCACTGCCTTTACCGAGGCCTACGACTACGACGAGCTATTCTCCCTACCCAAGTTTAAGTATACTGCCCATCTGCACGAAGACTACCGCAATATCACGGCCACCCCATATGATCATGACTACTGGAGGACCTGCACCGACTTTCGATTTTATGATCGCCTAGACGAAATAGAGGACTTCATCTTAAATTATACCATTTCTGCTACAGAATTTCACTTATTTTTTGCCTTATTCTTCATCATA